>NZ_CP092712.1:330095-660190 GCF_023983475.1 Aliivibrio fischeri ATCC 7744 = JCM 18803 = DSM 507 | reverse complement strand
CGCCGCTAATACTGTTCTATTTTTAGTACCAACGCGATCTAAAATCACTTCACCAGATTGATTACAAATAGAAACGACTTCCATTTCATCATCTGTAACAGCAACAAATAAAGTCGGTACTAGTTTCAGACGACGCTGCATGACTAAATGACCTAGCATATTGCCTTGCAAACGCTCCAGATCCTCATCGCTCCACACTTGAAGAAGTTCAATATTCATATCTTCAAACTTGGCTGTCATATCCGCACTATATTGAGTGCCATAAAATGCATGGAAGTCGTCATGAAGATCCAATTCAATTCCTTGCTCGATATTATGCAAACGAATCGCTTCATCTCTAACAATAGGTTGCCAAGATATTTCTAAATCTCGCGTTTCTTCAATACAAGGAGAAGCTAATCCCACTAACTCTTCATTAATTGGCAAGCAATCATGTTGTGCTTTCCATGCTTCTACATAACGTTGGCTAAAGTTAGCAAGCGCTTGCTCTACCGAAAGTGGCATTCGATTCTCCTCATAAGATAAAATTTCAAGTAAACTATCCAATATTAAACGAAAGGCTGTCTACTTAGTACGCCTTATTCTAATCTACTTTTGGTATTTTCAATATGACTAAATACACCAATGCAGATGAGCTAAAATCACTGACCCTTGGACAAAAAACAGAATACAAACACACTTACGAGCCTGAATTACTACAAGCGGTTCCTCGAAGTCTTAATCGTGATGATCTTGCACTAGGTGATGAACTTCCTTTTGTAGGTTGTGATGTATGGACGCTATATGAACTGTCGTGGCTAAATCAAAATGGTTTACCACAAGTAGCTGTTGGTGAAGTCGCACTACCTGCAACGAGCCCAAACCTTGTTGAATCAAAATCGTTTAAACTTTATCTAAACAGTTTTAACCAAACAAAATTCACCTCCTGGGATGAAGTAAAAGAAACATTGGTAAAAGATTTAAGTGCATGTGCAGGTGAAACCATAAAAGTAGATGTATTCCCTGTACAACGATATTCACAACAACCTATTGTTGATATGCAAGGCGAATGCATTGATGATCAAGATATTATTATTGATGATTACGAGTTCAATGCCGCTTATTTAGAATCGAGTACATCTGATGCAGAAATTGAAGAAACACTGCACAGTCATTTATTAAAATCTAACTGCTTAATTACAAACCAACCCGATTGGGGCAGTGTTGAGATTCAATACAAAGGCAAAAAAATTGATCGTGAGAAGTTACTACGCTATTTAATCTCTTTCCGTCAACATAATGAGTTTCATGAGCAATGTGTAGAACGCATTTACACTGATATTATGAAATATTGCGCACCAGAATCATTAACCGTATTTGCTCGTTACACACGACGCGGTGGTCTTGATATCAATCCATTCCGTAGCTCGCATCTATTGGCACCTAAAGACAATTTACGTTTAGCTCGCCAGTAAGACATTTTGATTAATTTTGTCTACAAAGAACGTTTCTTTGTAGACAAATCCCCTCACAACGATAGTATGTAATGGTTGTTTTTTTGTGGATCCTTTACATGTCTTTCCGTCAGTGTCTTCTTTTTATTTTTGTGTTTTTCCCACTTTCTGCATGGGCTAAATTTTTCTCAGCTCCAATTCTGAATGATGCTTACCAACTTTTAGATACCAAACCTGCGCAATCACTTAGAATCGTTAATCAATATCTTGAACAAAGACAAATCTCGCCGGGTCAAAATCCGAATCAAATTCCAATTAACAATGATTCTGAACGCACCATTAGAACACCAATAAGTACTGTTGAAGCGTTTCAAATTAAAGCTCTCGCTAATAAAAGATTAAATAAAAATAGAGAAGCGATTGAAGCAATCAAAGAAGCGATATCCCTAGCTAAAGACTTTCAATTAAAGTCAGGCTATTTAGAATCTAAATTAATCTATGCTTATTTATGGTGGAACTTAACCAAAGACGTAGATGAAACAAATAGTATTTTAGCGACTATTGAGCAAGAGTTACTTGAATCAGGCAATACCATTGGCATTCACGACAAACTGTATTTTGGTTTTGCGTTAATTCATGCTGAAGTTGAATCCGAACAAGGAAACAACAGCAAAGCACAACAATATTACAAACAAGCAATGACTCATGGGGCAAAACTAAAAGATCCAAGCAGCCTCATTTTCTATCATATTTCTTATGGTCGACACTTTTTACAGAACAAACAATTTGATCAGGCATTAACAGAGTTATTAAGTGCTTACTGGCAATCAATTGAAGCGGATCAAAGTGGTCAACTAGCTCGGGCTAACTTCTTATTAGGTGAACTTTTTTTCCAGAGAAAAGTACTGGATAAAGCGCTTGAGCACGCCTCGCAATCGGCTGAATTTTACGGCCGTTACAATAACAGCGAGCAACTTTCTAACGTTTTAACCTTAATCGCTCAGATACACCTTAAACAAGGTCGATTCAACTTGGCGTTAGTACAGTACTTTAACGCTCTGGATCAAGAGAAAGAAAAAAATAACGTTAATAAATTAATCTCATTACGATTAGATATCGCAAATACTTATTTCTTACTCTACAACTACGCATTAAGTGAGCATTACTTAAAACAAGCCAACAACCTTAATGAATACGTAAAACTGCCAAAGCAGAAGGCAAGAGCGGCTCTTCTACAAGCAAAATTGAATCTAATAAACAATAAACCGGATCTGGCTATTAATGATATTCAGACTGCGATTGTGTATAGCAAAAAAGACAATGATAAACCGCTAAAATTACAATCTCAGAAATTGCTTTCTGAAACCTATGAAAAAATGGGATTATTTGAAGCCGCATTAAAAGCTCAACGTGAATACGAAACATTGAACTCGTCTATTCAAGCGGTTCAAAACGAAATCAATGAAGAAGTATTTAGACAACAAAAAAGTATTATTGAACAATCTCTGCATTACCAAGGATTAGAAGCTCAATTAAAAGAAAATCATTTACAAACGCTTAAAATTCAAAAGATTGCAGGATTCTTAGTTGCATTACTAACTATCATTTCCATTTATGCATTCAGAAAACAACAAGTGAATCGTTTCTTGAAAAAACGTCTCCATCTGTTACTAAATAAATATTACACCCATCCTCGCAGTGGATTACGTAACTTACGTTTGCTAACAGAGAGGTTACCGTCATCACTACAACAAAGTAGTTCTAATATTGAGCAATGGCATTTAGGTGAATTAATCAATGAACCACTAAGTGATAGATTGCGGTTCACTCTATTCCATATTCCTATGTTACAAGAGCTATATCTAACTCATGGCTACCAGGAAGGTTTATCAATTGAGAAAGCCTTTGGGGATTACTTATCTTCTGTTGTGACTTCTCCAAGTCGTATTTATCATTTTTCAGATGCAAGCTTTCTCTATATCGAGCATAAATCGGACTCAACCTGTAGCGTTCAAGAAATGGCTGAAACCGTTCAACGTTGGATTAATAATTTCGATTCAAACATCTTAATTGATAAAACTGTTAATATAGGAATGGTTGAATACCCATTTTTACCACGGGCCTACACTGCAATTAATGATAGAGAATTAATTGATATTCTATTAATGGCGACTAATGCTGCTCAACATTTGAGTGAAGAGTTATCAAGCAGCCAATGGGTAAATTATCGAGCGATAGATAATGCACCAGCCGCAAGTTTCGCAAGTAATAATATACGCTTAGCTTGTGAACAAGCAATTAGCCAAGGTTTAATAAAGGTAATAACATCAAGGAATTAGTAACAAAAATGAATAATGCATCACAAAATTAACATTAACGGTATAGTAATGATTATCAATTAAACAAATTTGATACTTTATTTTAGTCAGTTACTAATATCTTTGTTACTATGAAAATATTGACCTATTTATAGGTTATCGCTATCTACCAATGTGAGTTTTTACCTAAGTTATTATGATTGAAGTATCCATTGTTGCCTCTGAATTAAACCAACTTAAGCAACAGCTAGATCAAACACGCCTATCACACCGAGACACTACGTTAAAATCACGTCGTGAAATAATGCTATTAAAGCGTATTATTTTGCGTTTTTGTGCTGCGTGTAAACATCATGATAGTGAACTAGATAAAGAGATTGTTGAACTTGCTACCAGTATAGAGCAAGTAGAAAACACATCAGATTTAACTGTCCGTATTGCTACTTTTGAGCGTTTAATTAATAGATATAGGCAGAATGTTCAAAAAGAGCATTCAATGATGGAAGATCATATTTCTTATTGTGGTGAAACGTTGCAACGAGTCATTGGCTTGCCTGCCGGACTTAAAAGAGATCTTCGTAACTTATTACAACACCCTTCTCACGATGGCAGTAAACACATTCAACGTATTGTTCGACTTATTGAGCTCTATGAACGAGCGATCAAATTCATTTCAGTAGGCCAGTTATCATCTGAAATCAATTCCAATGAAATTATTGATGTCGATACCCAAGAGCAGTTGAGTAATGAACTACAACATTTAATTTCTGAATTAGATTTTGACAGTACGTCAGGAAAAGACTTACTTGAGATCCGCAATAAACTACTGACAGGTGTAGATGCTGTATCTTTAATTGATCTTGCACTTCAAACTCTGAAGTTGGTATTAGAAGGCACAAACAATGAACGTAAAGCATCACAAGCGTTTGTTGGTGAAATGAATACGCAAGTTGCTCAAATAATCAAAACAAGTGAACAAAACCAAGAAAAAAGCCAAGCTTATTTAGAACAAAGATCCCTATTAAATGAAGAATACTCCCTGCTAGTAAAGCAAGCTGAGAACTTATTAAATAGTAAAGTAAGCATGCAAGAGCATAAAGCTCAAATGGCTCTGCTACTCAGTGAAATGAGTGATTTATCTGAACGTAATAAAGCAATGCAAGAGCGTGAAGCAGCATTAATTGAGCGACACGAATACGCAACCAAAAAGCTCAATACGCTTTATGAAGAAACTCTAGAGTATCGCCGTCAGCTAAATAACCAGCAACAACGAATTTTCAAAGATCCACTAACCAAAGTTTATAATCGAGCAGCAATGCACGAACGTCTCGATTTAGAATATAAACGCTGGGTACGCCATCAACACTCTTTAGTGCTTAGTATCATCGACATCGATCAGTTTAAACGCATTAATAAAAACTACGGTCATTTAGCTGGAGATAAGGCTCTTAGTATTATTGCAAAAACCATTGAAAACCAAGTGTCAGATACTGATTTTGTTGCTCGCTTCAGTGGTGAAGAATTTTTAATTCTATTTACTGAAACCACAGAAGATGAAAGAAATAAAGTATTAACCAATATTCAATCTGCGATTGCAAAACTGCCATTTAAATTCAAAGATAATCATGTAAAAATCACGGTTTCAATTTGTAGCTCAGAGTTCACAAACAGTGATATACCTGAGAAAGTTATTGAACGTTCAATACAAGCGTTATACAAGCAAAAAACAAAAGGCATTGAGCAACTCATTACTGCGTAGTTATCATTAAAGTTTCATTTTTTTACTGATAATTAAATGCAAAATAGCATTATAACCCTCTCAGTTTTTTACAATTTTCCTAGCAAAAGTCTCTTTTGCTGTGTAAGTTTATTATTCAAACAATAATAAAAATACGCAAGGGAGGCACAATATGATTACTCATATAAGCCCTGCAGGTAGCATGGATTTGCTATCACAATTAGAAGTTGATCAGTTAAAGAAAACCGCTTCAAGTGAAGTTTATCGCATGTATCGAAACTGCACACTAGCGGTATTAAATTCAGGAAGTCATACTGATAGTTCAAAAGAATTATTAGATAAATATCAATCATTTGATGTTGCTGTTACGCGCCGAGATCGCGGAATTAAACTTGAATTAAATAACCCACCAGAGCACGCATTCGTTGATGGGACTATCATCAAAGGTATTCAAGAGCATCTATTTTCTGTTTTACGTGACATGGTTTACGTGAACATGCAAATCGCGGATCACAATCGACTAAACCTCACCAAAGCCACTCACCTAACCAATTTGGTATTTAGTATCTTACGTAATGCAAAAGCCTTGCATACGGGTATTGAGCCTAACTTAGTCGTCTGTTGGGGCGGGCATTCAATTAATCCTGTCGAATATCAATACACTCGTGAAGTCGGTCATGAGCTTGGTTTACGTGAATTAAATATTTGTACTGGCTGTGGTCCCGGAGCAATGGAAGGCCCAATGAAAGGAGCTGCTATTGGTCATGCGAAACAACGCTATAACGATAGTCGATTTGTTGGCCTAACCGAGCCATCAATCATTGCGGCAGAGCCACCAAACCCTATCGTCAATGAACTTATCATTATGCCTGATATTGAAAAACGTCTAGAAGCGTTTGTACGTATGGCTCATGGTATTGTTATTTTTCCTGGTGGCCCAGGAACGGCAGAAGAGTTGCTTTATATCTTAGGGATCATGATGAACCCTGCCAATAGACAGCAACCTATGCCTATCGTTCTTACTGGTCCAAAAGAGAGTGAGGCTTATTTCCGCTCTATTGATACCTTTATTCGCGATACCTTAGGTGAAGAAGCTACCCACTATTATGATATTGTTATTGGTGACCCTGCTAAAGCGGCGGTTTTCATTAATCATGGTATTAAGAAAGTAAAAGAATATCGTAAAGCGACGGATGACTCTTATAGCTTTAACTGGGCTCTGAAAATTGAACCTGAATTTCAGTTACCATTTGAACCAACCCATGAAGCGATGTCCTCTTTGGATTTACATTTAAATCAACCAAAAGAAACATTAGCAGCCAACTTACGTCAAGCATTCTCGGGAATTGTCTCTGGTAATGTAAAAGCCGAAGGCATTGCTGAGATCGAAAAGCATGGTGTATTTAAACTGCATGGTGATCCTGACTTGATGAAAAAGATGGATCGTTTACTTCAAGACTTTGTAAAACAGGGTCGAATGAAGTTACCCGGTTCTAAATATGAACCTTGCTATAAAATCGTTATGGATTAAGGCTGGAATTTTTCACCTTCACTAACGTACAATAATAAGCCTATGCGAATTGCATGGGCTTTTTCTTTTTTTATTGATAGGTATGAATACGTTATGGCAATTCATCTGGTTATTATTGACGCTCTTAATCTTATTCGTCGCGTTCACTCAGCTCAACCTAACCAAGATGATATCCAAGCGGTTATCACTACCACCACTCGTACTATTAATAAAATATTAAAAGAAACAGAGCCAACTCATATCATTGCGGTATTTGATCATCATCTTCAAGATCGAGGATGGCGTGCAGAAATTCTTCCTCAGTATAAAGAGGACAGAAAACCCATGCCTGAAGCATTACAGAAAGGCATGGATGATATCCAAGAAGCATGGTGGAAACTAGGCATTGATTCACTGCTTTCTGATGGTGATGAAGCGGATGACTTAGTTGCAACCCTAGCTAATAAAGTAGCGGTGCATAATGAACAAGTTACGATTATTTCTACCGATAAAGGCTACTGTCAGTTGCTCTCTCCTACTTTACGTATTCGAGATTATTTCCAACATCGCTGGTTAGATGCTCCTTTTGTAGAAAAAGAGTTTGGGTTAAAGCCTGAACAATTGGCTGATTACTGGGGATTAGCTGGGATCAGTTCAAGCAAAATTACGGGGATTCCGGGAGTCGGTCCAAAAGCAGCCTTAGAAATTCTAACTCAATTCCCAACGATTGAGGCCGCGAACGAGTCTGAAGATCTTCCTAAAAAATACCGTAAGAAGTTTGATGAACATTACGAAACCGCTATTTTATGTCGTCAAGTTGCGGGGTTAAGAACGGATATTGAGCTTGGGTTTAATTTGCAAGATATACGATATGAGAAAGGGACTAGGGACTAGGGACTAGGGACTACCAAGTATAATGAATATAGTGTGCTTTTCTGCAAAAGAAAGATGGCTATATTTGATGTGGTTACCAAAACGATGACAAACAGTTTTTTTTGCGCCAAAGCACACCATATTCAACATCGAATCTAAATAATACCATTCTGGATAAGTAGTTGTTCAGATAATTGCGTAGGAAAAATTGATTAGAGCAAGGCATAAATTACAGTAACTAGTGGATCTAATTACAAAATTTATAACGCAGATATAATCAATTTTAACAAGCAAGAATGATCAAATACTTATGTAGATTGGTATAACCTCAACACCGAATAACCATTGTTGAAGATAAATAAAAACGCCCGCTGATTATTAACATCAGCGGGCGTTTTTTATTTCTCACTAGTTTGGATTACATCAATATTTGTATAACAAAATATTAATGTGGAGAAATGTTTGAAATCGCTTGGATATGAACAGTGATTTCTTCGCGGTCATGATACAAATGCTTAGCTTGAAGCTTGTATTGGAAACCGTTTTTCTTCAAGAAATCTTTTAGGTTTTCAATATCTTGAAGAACCTCATCATAACGACCTTTCATTGGTAATTTAAGGTTAAATAGCGCTTCTTTTGCCCAACCTTTAATTAACCATTCCCCCATAAGGTGTGCAACACGAGCAGGTTTCTCAACCATGTCACAAATTAACCATGTTACGTTCTTTCTTGGTGGTTCAAATTTAAAACCATCAACCATGTGGTGTTTCACTTGGCCTGTATCCATTAAACTTTGAGCCATCATGCCATTATCAATCGCATGAACAAACATAGAACGCTTAACCAATTGGTAAGTCCAACCACCAGGACATGCACCTAAATCAACACCCCACATGCCTGATGCTAAACGCGTATCCCACTCTTCTTTTGGAATAAATACGTGAAACGCTTCTTCCAATTTCAATGTTGAACGACTTGGCGCATCAGCAGGGAATTTCAAACGAGGAATACCCATAAAGAACTGAGAGTTATTATTTGTGTAAGAGTAACCTACGTAACAGTGACCCGGAGCAATAAAGCAAATATGCAAAACAGGGATTCGATTTGAATCTCTTTCTGTTAGCATTTTCTTTCCACGTAAAGCCTGACGCATTGGTACAGTAAATTTACGACAGAATTTTAATAATTCTTTTGCTTCGTTAGTATCTGGCGTTTCAATACGAATATCACCACAACAAGGCACATCTTCAACTTCAGATAGCGCATCTAAAATTGGAGAAATACGATCATCTTTTGGTAAATCACTAACTTCAACTGCAACCGCAAACATTTGACGAGCAAAAATTAGCTCATTAAATTTAATTTCACGAATTAATCGGTCTGCATCGCCTTCCTGATAGCATTCAAATAACACATAACCCGTATTATTTTTTAGGCGAGGGAAACCAAACACTTCTAGTTGAGTGGCTTTATCTTGGATCTCACCTGCACACTCTTTTTCAAAACCAGAGCGACAATAGAACATTACTTGTTTCACTTTGAAACCTCAGTCAAACGATAAGTTGAAATAGCCAGTATTAACCAGCCAATAATAAAACAGAATCCACCTAATGGCGTTATTGGTCCAAACCATTTAACACCAGTGAATACTAACGCATATAAACTACCACTAAAGAAAAGCATCCCAATGGTAAATAGCAAAGCCGCGTATGATACCCCTTTTGAAAATGAATTTCTCAACAAAATTCCACATCCAAATAAAGCAAGGGTATGCCACATTTGATATTGAACTGCAGTTTCATATACATCAAGTAGATAAGGAGATAAAACCGCTTTTAAACCATGAGCACCAAATGCCCCTAGTCCAACAGTTAATGCTCCACTCATACTCGCAATCAATAAACATAAGCGACTATTCATCATCCACAATCTCTTGTTCGCTACGAGCTTTACTTAAAATCCACTCTCTAAACGTAGCAATACGACCTGTATCAGCTTGTTTTTCATTACATACAAGGTAGAAAGCATTCTTACTCACTAATACTTCTTCAAATGGGGCAACCAAACGACCCGCATCTAATTCAGGTTGAGCTAATACGTTATTACCTAACGCAATGCCTTGTCCGTGAGCAGCAGCTTGCAGTACCATAGTCGAGTGACTAAAAATAGGCCCTTGGTTTACATTCATGCCTGCTAATTCGTAATGCTTAACAAACTGCTTCCAGTCTTTACGAGAAGTATCATGCAATAACGTATGGAAACGTAAATCATCAATGGTCGCTAATGGCTTTTCATTCAGTAGCACTTGAGGTGAGCATAATGGCAATAACTGCTCTTGATATAACAGTTCAACTCGAAGACCTGGCCAATTACCTCGACCATAATAGATAGCAACATCCACATCTTCGGTTAATGAACCTTCATCCATATCAACGGCTTTAATACGAACATCAATATCTGGTTCTTGGTTATTAAAATCCGATAATCTTGGTACCAACCATTGAATAGCAAAACTTGGCGGTAAACTAATAGTTAGTGCCCCTTTGGCACTTCTTTCCAATACTTTATCTGTTGCTTCAGATAAAGAAGAGAAGATTTCTTTAATGTCTAAAAAGTAGCTCTGTCCCTCTTCTGTTAATAACAAAGAGCGATTTCGGCGTCGAAAAAGTTTAAGACCAAGAAACTCTTCTAATGCTTTGATTTGGTGGCTAACTGCCGCTTGTGTAACAAATAATTCTTCTGCTGCACGCGTGAAGCTTAAGTGCCTGGCTGCCGCTTCAAACACACGTAAAGAATTTAAAGGTGGTAATCTTCGAGACATAAGAACTCACATTTTGAACCATTAGTTTTTTTAATGCCAAGTATTATAATTTGTCCATTGTCGAACTACCAGATAAAACCTAATATTAGCCCCGTAGTTTAGAGGTAAGACATATATTCCTCCCTGAATATTTTTCCCCTCTCTCTAAACTGCAATGTTGTGTTTGCATATTGGCTCGACTGTTAGAGCCCGATCATTGATATCAACTTATTGATACCAATGCTCAATATTTCCTGTGTTTTTGACCTATGGTTAAAAAAGATTAGTTAGCACCGTTTAATACGGTGCTTTTTTTTGCCTGTAATTTTGACTTACGCACCATAAATCCGCATCATTCTCCTGTTTGCTAACCCAATGAAGAAAATTCTTATGACTGCATTTAATGTTGAACTTGTTCGTTCTCAATTCCCAGCTCTATTACAAGAAGTAAATGAGCAACCTATTGCGTATTTTGATAGTGCGGCAACCACACAAAAACCATTAGCTGTATTAAATGCAATTCAAGATTATTATCAAAAAAGTAACGCTAATGTGCATCGCGGCAGTCATAGCCTAACTGCCTCTGCTACGCTTCAATTTGAACAAGCAAGAGAAACGGTCCAACACTTCATTAATGCGAAAAGCAGTAAAGAGATTATTTGGACTCGTGGTGCAACAGAAGCCATTAATTTAATCGCTCAAACTTATGCTCGTAATACATTACAAGTTAATGATGAAATTTTAGTGAGTGAATTAGAACACCACGCGAATATTGTTCCTTGGCAAATTGTTGCAGAACAAACCGGAGCAAAAATCATTAAAATCCCAATGAAGTCAAATTGCACATTAGATATGGAGGCATTTGAGTCATTGGTAACCAAAAACACCAAAATTGTTGCCGTTGCTCAAGTAACCAACGTGACAGGAACCCTAAACCCTGTTGAAGAGATCATTAAAATTGCACACAGCGTTGGGGCGATTGTTGTTGTTGATGGCGCTCAAGGGATTGTTCATCATGCGATTGATGTTCAAGCAATGAATGCCGACTTCTATGTTTGCTCTGGTCATAAATTATTTGCACCTGCAGGGATCGGTGCTCTATATGGAAAACAACACTTACTTGAGTCCATGCCTGTATGGCACGGGGGCGGTAAAATGGTTGAGAAAGTGTCGTTTGAAAAAACCACATTTGCAGAACTTCCAGGAAAATTTGAAGCAGGCACACCTAATGTTGCCGGAGCGATTGCTTTTGCCACAGCCATTAACTGGGTTAAGCAATTTGCCCATGATGATCTAAATGCTCATATTAATGAACTTCGTCAAATGGCTATTGATGGAATCAAAGATATTGAGGACTTACGCTTTATTGGATTACAAGATAACGCCAGCCTATTCTCTTTTGTTATTGATGGCGTCCATCACCAAGATATCGCTACGCTATTAGATCAACAAGGCATCGCTGTACGCTCAGGTAATCACTGTGCTCACCCTATGCTAGATGCTCTAGGGCTTACAGGTACTGTACGTGTTTCATTTGCCTTGTATAATACAAAACAAGATGTTCAACGTTTTATCGACGCGCTAAACAAAGCCGCAGATATGCTATAATACCAATCCACATAAATATTTGATCATTCTTGCTTGTTAAAATCGATTATAGCTGCGTTATACTTTTTTATTGCAAAAATCAGGTGTAATTAGAGCTACTAGTTACTGCAATTTATGCCTTGCTTTAATCAATTTTTCCTACGCAATTATCTGATCAACTACTTATCCGGATTGGTATAAGCTCTAATTTAAGGTATTCATTTATGTCCACTTTCCCATCATCGCCTTTTGGTTTTGACATTACTCACTCGACAGTACTTGATTTAATGAGTAACGCTAAAGGTTGGGAAGACCGCTACCGTAACGTAATTCAATTAGGTAAAAAACTACCTAGCATGCCTGAAGAGCTACAACAGGAGAACGTGACGATCTCAGGTTGTGAAAGTAAAGTATGGCTACAACATGAAATCGTTGATGGTGTTTATTTTTTCTGCGCAGACTCTGATGCAAGAATTGTTCGTGGGCTTATCGCATTAGTCATGGCGGCAGTTAATAATAAAACCGCAGAAGAGATTAAGGCTTTCGATATGGATGAGTATTTTGCTCAATTGGGGTTAATTGAACATTTAAGCCCATCACGTGGTAATGGGCTTAAGGCGATCATTGAAACGATCAACGGCTTAATTTAAAGCAGGAACGAGAATACTTCCCTTCAAGGGGCTAGGTACGTGAAAGGCTTTTACTCGTACCTTAATTCTAATCCCTAGTCCCTACTTACTGTGTTTCTCAATCAACTTCTCTACAATTCTCGACACAGCAACAAATCCAAACGTCGCCGTTACCACCGTCGCAGCACCAAAACCACTAGCACAATCCATACGCTTAGGTCCTTCAGCAGTTGCTTTAGTCGCACATACCGAGCCATCTGCTTGTGGGTATTTCAAATGCTCAGTTGAGTACACACAATCAATACCAAACTTACGTTTAGGATTCTTAGTAAAATTATGGTGACGACGCAGCGTATCACGTAGCTTCTTAGCTAATGGATCTTGAATCGTCTTAGTTAAATCTGTGATTTGAATTTGAGTCGGATCCGTTTGACCACCAGCACCACCAGTTGTAATGACTTTAATCTTATTGCTCTTACAATAAGCCAGTAATGCCGCTTTAGGTTTCATGCTATCGATAGCATCAAGTACGTAATCAAACTCTTTAGAAATGTATTCAGATAGATTTTCAGGGGTAATGAAATCATCGATTAAATTAATCTTACACTCAGGGTTAATTAATTTAATGCGCTCAGCCATGACTTCAATTTTGCTTTGACCAATAGTACCTGTCATCGCATGAATTTGACGGTTAATATTCGTCACACATACGTCATCCATATCGATTAACGTAATTTCACCTAATCCAGTACGTACTAGCGCCTCTACAGCCCAAGAACCCACACCACCAATACCAACTACACATACATGAGCTGCACGCATAATTTCTACTTCACTATTACCATACAAACGGCGAGTGCCACCAAAACGTTGGTCATAACTTTCAGAAGCAGGAGTGGTTAATTCGCGCATGGGGTTACCTTACTCAAAAACAAAAAAAGAGCACGATTTATACGCACTCTTTTTTAGAAGATCAAGTGTTAAGCGATAACACATTATTTTGATTTAGGCATTTCCCAAGGATTTTCAGTTTCAGTATCTTGCAAACCTAATTTCCACACTCGACCAAAATGCTTAAAGTGACCCGCAGCAATACCCGCTTCTGTTCCCATTCCATAATATTGATCTAAATGGTTTTCTTTCACTGCACCACCAGTATCTAAAGCAAGCAACACTTTAAGTACGTGTTTCCCCGTCCACTTACCGTCTTTATCTAATTGAGGGACTTCAGCAAGGATTGGGGTTCCCATAGGCAATAAAGTGCGATCAGCTGCTACAGCCGCACCAGCATGCAATGGTATACCAGCTGTACCTAAAACATGATGTGCGTCTTTTGGTGAGAAAAAGACATACGAAGGGTTTGTCTCTAACAATTCACGAACGGTTGCTTCATCATTTTTTGCAACCCATTCTTTGATTGCTTTTAAAGACATATCTTTACGCTCAACTTCACCACGCTCTATCAGAATGCGGCCAATACTTACGTAAGGATGATTATTTTTCCCACCATAGGCAAAATACTCAAGCTTGTCATCATCCCCAAAATGAACAAAACCACTGCCTTGCACTTCCATAATAAACGGATCAATCATGTTGTCGGAATAACCTAATTCAAGACCTAATCCAGCTAATGCTCCCGCATTAATTTCTGCACGAGTTGGACAATCTGAACCACAATCAGGCTTATCATATACTGGGTATTTAAAGGTTTCGTTCGGCGTATGACGCATCTCAATGACAGGAGAGAAGTAACCGGTAAACATCACGTTACCTTTTTTATCACCACCACCCATCTGAGCAAATTGAATACCGTAGTTCGACAACTCTGCAGGGTTTGAGCTTTCATCAATCCATTTTTGTAATTGAACATAGAGTTCTTCATAACGTAATGACATTGATTCAGAACGCTCTAAAACTTCTGCACTCTGTTTTTTGAAAGCACTAAAATCTGAAGGCTTATCTGAATTAATTTCGCCAACTTTATTCAAGTTACTACTAAACCCACCATCCAGATACTGCTGAGCACGATCTGTTGGTTGATCAGCACACCCAGCTAATCCAAGAAGAACACACACAAAAGATAATTTACGAAACACAATAAAGCCTTATTGAGAAATAATGCGGCAAGGATGACAAACAAATTCAGAGAGGGCAATTATTTAGAGTGCAATAAATGTAAGAAAAGGATAATTTTGACAAACTTTGACATTACAAAGAAAGGCTATTCGAGATAAAGGGCTATCTCGAATAGAAAATAAGCAGATAAATTAATACTTCAGCAGATAATTACTGTTTACGAAAACTGGATTTATAATGAGCAGGCTTGATGCGTAAAAGCTGTTCGCCATCTTCATCTTCAACTTGATACACGTATTCAGTATCACCGTGCATATAACGCAGTATTGTGCCGTCAAACTCATATTGTGTATTAATTAAACGGCCATGCGTATAAATACCAGCAGAACTGATAGTAAAACTATCCTGTGCATAGCTTGGTACACCCAACTCAACCCAATTCCCATATAGTTGAGTTGATGGCATTTTCGCAAACATGCCCGCTCGATACATTGCTGCAATTGTCCCAGCAACAAGGCCAACCGCAACAAATCCAATTAACACCAATAATCGAACTTTTCTTTTTTGTAACTCTTTTTCTTGGGCTTGACTCATCACTACGCCTAATAAAAACCATTGATATATAAGCTTATCGGCATTTTTTTAAAATATTAAGAAAAAGTTATGTGACCTTCTACTAAAGACTTGCGCAAATTAAAATAAATAGTCATGATAAGTGAATAAATATTTATTATGGAAGATATATCGTGAAGTTTCGTAGTACTGCTTTAGTTAAGGGATTTCGTCAATCTGCACCTTACGTTAACGCTCATAGAGATAAAACCGTTGTCATCATGCTTGGTGGAGAAGCGATTGCCGATCCTAACTTCGCTAATATAGTTAATGATATCGCCCTTCTCAACTCATTAGGATTACGAATTGTCATTGTATATGGCACTCGCCCTCAGATGCGTTCATTACTAAAACAGACAGAACACCACGCCCCTTTCCATAAAGGCATACGCATTACTGATGAGCAAACACTAGAGCTAGTAAAGCAAATAGCGGGACAGTTACAACTCGACATTACCGCTCGCCTCTCAATGAGCTTAAATAATACCCCAATGGCGGGAGCGCAAATTAACGTTATCAGTGGCAATTTTGTTATTGCTCAACCTCTAGGTGTTGATGATGGTATTGATTATTGCCACAGTGGACGTGTTCGTCGAATCGATACCCAAGGGATCAACCGAATGTTAGATCAACAATCTATTGTTCTACTTGGTCCTGTTGCGAGTTCTGTTACTGGCGAATGTTTTAATCTTTTATCAGAAGATGTTGCCACTCAGTTAGCTATCCGCTTAAATGCCGACAAGCTCATTGGTTTCTGTTCAGAGCAAGGTGTCCTTAATGAAAAAGGACAGATTTTAGCGGAGTTATTTCCAAGTGAAGCTGAAGAGATCCTCCAACGTCTTGAAAAAGAATTAACACCAGAAAACGGAAAACTCACGGGCACAATGCGCTTTTTAAAAGGAGCGATATCTGCATGTAAAGCAGGGGTTCCTCGAAGTCATTTAATTAGCTACAAAGAAGATGGCGCATTAATTCAAGAGTTATTTTCTTTTGATGGTATTGGTACTCAAGTAGTAATGGCGAGCTCTGAACAAGTTCGTGATGCTGAAATTGATGACATTGGTGGCATATTAGATTTAATCCGCCCACTAGAAGAGGAAGGCATTTTAGTTCGCCGCTCTCGTGAACAGTTAGAACAAGAAATTGCACAATTTACGATTATTGAAAAAGATGGGTTGGTCATAGCATGCGCCGCTTTATACCCTTTCCCTGAAGAAGGCATGGCAGAAATGGGCTGTGTTGCTGTTCATCCTGATTATCGAGATGGCGATCGCGGTGTTATTTTATTAAATCGTTTACGCGCAAAAGCAAAACAATACAAATTATCCCAGCTGTTTGTTCTCACCACTCGCAGTCTTCATTGGTTTAGAGAGCAAGGTTTTATTGAGGTAGATGTTTCACACTTACCGATGAAAAAACAGAAACTGTATAACTTTCAGAGAAAATCAAAAATTCTTGTTTTAAAAGGGTTATAAAAAAGGCCGCAGAAGGAAATCCCTTTGCGGCCTATTTGTTCTTACTGAATAACTTAAAACTATCCAAGCTTGAGGTTAACGACTAATGACCAGCAGTTTTTGATAATAAATTAACCACAAGAACACCAGACAAAATTAAGCCAATCCCAATGATCCCTGCAAGATCTAACTTCTGTCCGTAAGCAAAATATCCAATAGCAGCAACAAGGACGATACCGGCACCACTCCAGATTGCGTAAACAATGCCAACAGGCATACTTTTTACGGTTACAGACAGCAAAAAGAAAGCAATACCATAGCCAACAGCCACAATTAAACTTGGTGTTAATTTAGTAAATTGCTCGGTTTTAGGAATGAATGAGGTTGCAATCACTTCTGAAATAATCGCAATAATAAGAGCCATCGCAGGCGGCATTGAAACAAGTAATTTAAACATATAACAGTAAAACTCTAGATCAGAACCAACCACTAATCATCTAATTAACATGGTTGGTAAAAATAGAATATCCGACATTCCTTCCGAATTTTAGAGCCGCAATTATAGGCATTTTTGACTCTTTGGCTAGACTCAAAAACAGTAAATAACTATTACAAAGATGAAATAATAGAGTGACCGACTTCTAAAAGTTAATCACTCTCATATTATTTAACTCATTAATGATACTAACCCACTGTTTCTCTGAGTTTTAATCATAATCCCTCTAGCCACCACTTTTTCTGTCGCAAATAAATCGAGTTTTTTCTTCGCTCGTGTGACCCCCGTATAAATCAGCTCACGGGTTAAAATTGGGCTAAACTCTGCAGGCAATGCCAATACTGTATGCTCAAACTCAGAGCCCTGAGACTTATGAATTGTCATTGCATAAACCGTTTCATGCTCTGGTAATTGACTTGGTAGCACACCACGAATAGAGCCATCTGGCATATCAAAATAGACACGCAAACGCTGATCAATAGGATCTGGCATAGCAATACCAATATCACCATTATACAAACCCACACCATAATCATTTTGCGTCACCATAACAGGGCGACCTGAATACCAAATTTCATCACCATGAGGGATTAAATCAGACTTTTTCAACGCTTTTTCAATACGTTGATTTAATCCAACCACACCAAAATCCCCTTCACGCATCGCACATAATAATTGAATTTGGCTAAATGCTTTCAGTACGATTTCAGGTTTATCGCCTGCGTGAATATGACCTAAATAACTACGATAACCATTGACCATCATAGTAATCATTGCGTTATAGCTATCATTACTTAAATCATGAAAACGAATATCTGAAAACCCTTTATCCCACACGGCTTCTACTTTAAATTTACTGCCTTCATTAATGGCTTTGGCAAGCTGGCCTATGCCTGAGCGCGCATCAAAACGGTAACTCTTTTGCAGCATACATAAGCTATCTGCAACCGCATTATTATGTGATTGTGCCGGTAGATTAAAGCCAGTTAGTTGAGATAATTGCTGAGCTTGGTTCTGGCTATAACCCATTTTAGTAAACTGACAAATATCACCTAACACCGCTCCCGCTTCAACCGAAGCGAGTTGGTCTTTATCGCCCAATAAAATAACACGAGCGTGTTCAGGTACCGCATCGAGTAATCGAGCCATCATAGGCAAATCGACCATAGACGCTTCATCCACCACCAACACATCAAGGTGTAACGGATTGGATTTGTTATGGCGAAAATCCACTTGATTGGGAATATAACCAAGTAAGCGATGTAGCGTACTGGCATCCGTTGGGATCGCTTCTTTCACTTCAGGTGCTAAACCAATGGATTGTACCGCCTGACCAATGGATTCAGTCAAACGCGCCGCGGCTTTACCAGTTGGCGCAACCAGTTTAATCGCTATGTTTTTATTATCCTGCTGAGCTTGTGTCACTAAGGAAGCCAAAAGCTTGGTTACTGTGGTTGTTTTACCCGTACCTGGACCACCAGAAATTACGGAGAATCGACGAGTTAACGCCACAGCTGCCGCGACTTTTTGCCAATTAACACAGTGGTTATTTGGAATTAATTGATCTAACGTTTCTAATTCTGAAGATTTGGTCGCGGCTAATAAAACCGTATCAATCGCCTGCCAATCAAGATCATCTGATTGAACAACATCAAGCATATCGCACACTAATTGTTGGCGAGAAACTTGATTGTTATTCTCCAACTTTTTCAATGCTGAAAATAAAAAATGATACTGACGAGAAAACAACTCATTCAATGTATTCGATAGCAGAGGGTTTACTGCAACACTTTGAGCAGCTTTAGTAATACGGTTAGACACACGTTGCTCAAATGCCCAGTAACGTTGTAAATACAAGCGAGTACCATCAAAAGCTAAAGGAGTTGCCTCTGTGCCATTTGAGACGGTTGATGCATTAATTAATTGTTCTGCCCAAGCGCTTCTTTCTGGGACTAACTCTAATAACGCATCACGATATTTTGCGGGAAGAGTAAAGAGCTCCCCTTGCTCTATCTGCTCAATATCAATACATACATGACCACGACCTAGCTCATGACTCGTAATGGCTGATAGCAGCATAAGTAAATTACTATCACTGTTTTTTTCTTGCTGAGCGATAAACTTGGCAAATTGAAGATCCAAAGAGCGTAGCACGCCATGATCCATTAAGTGTTGTAATTGCTTAAGCATCGACTGTTTCTCCATCTACCAATTTCTCTAACTCTTCTAACAAAGCTTTACTCGGTTTTGAATAAAATACACCGTTAGAGTTTGCATCATGCCCTTCATGTGTCTCTTCAACACCACGTAAGAAAATATAATACGCACCACCAAAATGGGTATCGTAATCATAATCAGCAATACGACTCTTCAAAAATCGATGAAGTGCCAATGCATAAAGTTGGTACTGAAAATCGTAACGATGATCTCGCATCGCCTCAACTAAGGCATCCCCACCATAATATCCTGGAGAATCTCCCAGGTGATTTGATTTCCAATCGAGAACGTAATATTTGCCTTCATGCTCAAACACTAAATCGATAAACCCTTTGAGCATACCGCTAACGGTAGAGAAACCTAATTCCCCGGCTCTTGCTGATACTTCATCATGTTTTGCTATGGTTTTATTCACTAAACTTGAGTTCAGTAATTCAATAGGAAGTAAAAATTCCATTTCAACCAAACGTTGAGTTGGACCTTTACTTGCCAAACGTAAGTTCTCACCATCGAGTGGACAATCTAACACTCGTTGCATCATGGTTTGAACGACCTCTAACCATTCTGCATCGTAATTTTCTTTCTCTAGCAACTTAATGATGATTTGCGTATTTTCTTCACTGGTGATGGGCTGAGTAAATTCCACTTCTTCAAACAATGAGTGTAAAAAAGTACCCGCTCTCGCTCCACGCGGGAAGGTAAAGATGGTTCGCTCTGGCTCTAAATCCAACTCTTTATCGTCTTTATCTTCTGCTGAATCGATATCTAAATTAATAAGCTCTAATGAAGCATCATTATGGTGATTGCCTTGCTTTACCAATCCAGAATAACTGGTCATCCACCAATTACTTTTCACAGGTTCAATTAACTTATTAGCGTGCAGTTCAATATGCTCATCTTGAACCTCTTGATACAGCTCATCGGTCGTGGTTTGAGGTGATTGGATCACCATAGGCGAATTGCCTGCAATCAGCTTTTCAAGACACGCTTTCAGCTCTTCAACATTACATTCGTCTGCCTGTTGAATGAGATAACCTAACCCCGATAAATGCACACCCGTTGGTGGTTTTTTAGAGATACCTTTAGTGATAGGAGCCATGCCGATATAACAAGCATAAACCGCACGAGTCAGCGCTACATAAATCAAACGTAAATCTTCGGCTAAACGCTCTTTCTCTGCCTTCTCAACGGAATCGTCTTCTTTTAATAAATCCAACACCGAGTAACGATTATCTTCATCATAAAAACTGACTTCACCTTTTTTGTCTATCGCACGATATGAGCAAACAAAAGGCAAAAAGACTAAGTCATATTCCAAGCCTTTGGACTTATGAATAGTAACGATTTGCACCAGGTTACGCTCTGATTCTAAACGTACCGTCTGCTCTTCTGAATCCCCATTAGGCTCAGAAATAGAGTCAGACAACCAACGTAATAATCCATAATCACTGTCTAGCGTTTGACTGGTTTGTTGCAGTAATTCGCCGATATGCAATAAATCAGTCAGTTGACGTTCACCGCCATTTTCAGCTAATAAACGCTCTGAAATACCTTGTTGGGTAATGATTTGATGCAACATAGGCATAATGCCACGCTGTTGCCAATGCTTACGATAGGCACGAAACTCATTAACTGCTTGCTCCCACTGCATTTCATCGACATTAAACTGGTGCAATTGATCCGCGGTATAAGCAAATAATGACGATGCCAATGCTGAACGAACCGCTCGCGCATCCGTCGGTGTCATTGCCGCTTGTAATAAACGCAATACATCTTTCGCTAATGGAGAAGAAAATACGCTATCACGGTTAGATAAATAGACACTGGCGATGCCTTGTTTTGATAAGGCTTCACGAACTAATTTACCTTCTTTACCAGTACGAACTAGAACTGCAATATCACCCGCTTTGATGGCTTGTTTTTTATCACCGTTTTGTAAATACGCCGAGCCTTGTTGCGCCCCAGTCAAAATAGTTTGAATTTGTGCGGCAGTTGATTCTGCCATCACACGCTGATAACTGGTTTTATTTACTGGATTGCCATCTTTACTCTCTAGCAACCAGAATGTCATGGCTGGCTGAGTTTGATTATCTAACGCCCATGATTTTTGCTCAGCATTAACAGGGTTATATTTAACCGGATAAAATGGAATATCATCATCGTACAAAAAAGGCTGTTTGCCATGTTCAAAAATACGGTTCACTGACGACACCATATCCGCCGTTGAGCGCCAGTTAGTATCCAAGGTGTAATGATCCGCAACTTGGCGACGCGCTTGAATATAGGTAAAAATATCCGCACCACGGAAAGCATAAATCGCTTGTTTTGGATCGCCTATCATAAATAAACCACACTGTGGCTGATCTTGATAAAGCGTGCTAAAAATCGAATATTGCAGCGGATCGGTATCTTGGAATTCATCGATCAACGCCACAGGATATTGCTCACGGATCTTTTCTAGCAATAAGGCGTTATCTTGATTTTCTGTCGCTTGAGATAATTGAGTAAGCAAATCATCAAACGATAACCAATTTTTTTGCTCTTTCGCTTGCTGTAAGGTTTTACGACATTGATGAATCGCCAATGAGAGTAGTGGCTGTTTGATCTCTAATGGTTGAGCCAAAAAATCATCAATGAGTTTAAATACAGCGTGTTCTGGGGCTTCACCTTTTTTGGTTTTTTCAATCAATAATTCTTGAGAAAACTTTTCTAGCTTATCGTGCACTTGCAATGAGGTGGTTGGGTTATTGGCCCACGATGACACTTGCTCTAACCAATTCGGTAAATTCTTTTTGGTGTAGCTGCGTTTATCAACACCAGAGCCTGCAATTAACGCCTCAAAATCGGAGCAATGTTCTGACCACTGTTTTTTTAATTCATCAATACGAGCAATGCCTTGCTGACAAAACGCTTCTAATGAATTTTCTAACGGCTCTACGGTTAAATGCTTTGGGACACCAGTAAGGCTATTGCCCATATCACCTAATAATGCCGATGGGCTTGACCAACAATCATAAACACTTTCAGCCACCATTTTTGGTAGATGATAAAAACTGCGACGCCAAAAATCCGCAGCCACTTGATGCATTAATTTCGCTTGGTCGGTAACAAACTCACTCTCAAATTGCGCACCAGATTCAAAGGCATTTTGAGTTAACATACGTTGACAAAAACCATGAATGGTAAAAATTGAGGCTTCATCCATGCTGCGTTCGGCATTCAACAGGATCTGTGCCGCTGACTTATGATCACCAATGGATGCCAACAGTGGATCAATAACCGGATCACCACTCTTATAATCATGATTATGAACAGCACGAGCAAACGCTAAACGAGCATCATGTATTTTTGCTCGAATACGCTCTCTTAACTCGGCAGTTGCCGCTTCTGTAAACGTCACTACCAATATTCTATCTACGCTTAACTCTTCTTGATGTCGAGTGCCTTCATCACCATGACCAAGTAATAAACGTAAATACAAACTAGCAATGGTAAAGGTTTTACCTGTACCTGCAGAAGCTTCAATCAGACGAGTTCCGTGCAGAGGAAACGTCATTGCATTCAATTGATTTGGAGCTGCGATTGTCGTCATCAAACATCACCGTTTTAAACATCAACATCCTGTTTTTACAAGATATTTATGTGATCCATATCGTAGTTCATCAGAAACTAAGATAATAAAAATAATAAAGCTATCAATGTGAGATCTTTCTCACGGTTCACTTTTTGAGCTTTGTTACACTCAGCGCCACTTACAAAGCGCTCATTAAATGTGCACTTGTAATCAGGATTCGGTCAACCTCTGACCTGTGGCCGTACAGCGAACGCCCTACACTAAAAATGATTTACTGACGGCCACCCTACTTTCTACTGATGACTCACCTTTACTCTTTATAACTTTTCTTTCTCGCTATGTAGTAATGCATTACGTAATACCTTTTGAGCATTATCAAAAATAGCCTGACCAAAATCATCATTCCATTCTGGCCACATGCGTATCACATAATCATTGCTATTTTCACCAGCAAAGCGGGTTCCATTGTATTCATCTGCCATTTTTTTCAGGGCTTTTTGATGTGTTTCTTCGTCATCATTCCACACACCTTTTTTATCAACGTGTGCTTCTAGCCCTGCTAATGCCGCTTTTGGTAAATAAGCTAATGGTGCGCAATTACCCGAAATATAAAGGCTTAATATAGTCTCTAGTTCTTGGTATGCTTTTTCTTTCTCGATGGTTTCAAAGTGATAAATCGCATCTGTACCAAATAGGTGAGTAAATTGCTGCTGGCCCATTGCACATAGACACAGGTGATCAATCCAGGTTGCTAAAATTTCATGTGAGCGAATTTTACCGCCACGATAACGCAGCATTCCTGCCTGATAACGCTGTTTTAACCAACCTTGCAGTTCCATTTCACCATGAGGGAAGGTAAAGCGTAAACGCACTTCTTGATCGTCTAATGGTAATGTCGTTAATGGTTGAATATGAGCAACCAAATCTTTTATCGTGTTTACTTCTTTATCTGCTGCTATTTCACCAAAGCTACCAATCGGTAATTTACCTTGGGCTTTTTGCTGCTGATAAAAATCACGAGAGATTTGAGATATATGGTTAGGATCATCATAGGCCAATAAGTCCTCTAATAGATCCGATTTCATACCATAGCCAGTACGACCATCGATGGTAAATGGCTCATCATCTTCAACTCTACTCTCTACTGTTTCAAAAAAGACTTTTAAGCCACGATTAAAGAAATAAGCAACAGGTAATCGCCAAAAACGTTGCAGTTCAGTAAGCTCCAATTCTTTTGTTTCTGGTGTATACACTAATGGCGCAGTCTGAAATTCAGGTGCCGCTGCCCCTTCTAATTTAGCCGTTGGTAACCACTCACTTGCATAGCTTGTGTTATCACCAATAAAACTTTGTTGGCTATAAGGAACCAGAGGGTGTTCTATGGTTAATTGCTTAACCAAGCGTTTTGCGGATGCTTCAGGATTTAACTCACTATCACCCTCTAGGCAATAACCTTGCTGGCAATATTCAAGTAACTCACTGATTAATACTGACGGTGCTTTTTCTGTGTTATCGCGAATTGAACGCCCAATATAACTTAAATAAAACGCTTTATTTGCCGATTGCAGTGCTTCTAAGAACAGATATCTATCATCATCTCGACGTGAACGGTCACCCGGTTTCATGCGTTTTTGCATTAAATCGAAACCTTCAACAGGCATAGTTCGCGGGTAAGCCCCATCCGTCATCCCAAGCAAACACACCACATCAAATGGAATAGAACGCATTGGCATTAAAGTACAAAAGTTAACTTGTCCGGCTAAGAATCGTTGACTCGCTTTACCGCCAGATAAATTATTTTTCAGATAATTATTAATAATTGGCGCTGAAATTGGTGCATCAAAACCCGCATCTTCTAAGTTCTCTTCTAGCTTTTGCAGTTGATCTCGAATACTTTTAACGACCAATTCACCTTCTAATTCAACATCTAAAAAATCATCCATTAATTGGTTGATGGTGGTTCGCCATGTCGTAATGGTATGCGGTTGGCCTAGGATGATCTGATAAGTCAAAAGCTGATCAATAAACTGCGCTAAGTTACCGGCAATTTCCGCATTCATGCCCTGCACTTGTTCGTAACTCGCCATGCCTTCGAATAGCCCAGCACCTTGCTCCATCGCATAACCAAGCAACATGCGTTGAATACCAAATAACCAAGAGTTTTGATTGTGTTCAGGAAGATCAAACTGTGCAGATGTGCTGTTATCTAATCCCCAGCGAATACCGGTTTCTTCAGCCCAGCGTTTCACAATTTCAAATTGCTCAGCATTGAATTTAAAACGAGACATTACGGCAGGCACTTCCAATAATGTGAGCAATTCAGAAAGACCACAACGATTCTCAGGCAGCGCCATCAAAGTCATGAAAGCCAATAACACTGGGGTTTCTTGCTCAGCACTTTGATCGGAAATCGCAAAAGGAATATAACGATCAAAAGCCGCATTACCAAAGACGGCTTGAATCGCTGCACTGTAAACATTAATGTCTGCCACCATCACGATAATGTCGCGTGGCTTTAAGTCTGGGTCACTAGCAAACATATCCAATAACTGATCGTGTAAAACCTCAACCTCTCGCATTGGGCTATGGCACGAATGCAAAAGAATGGAACGATCATTAGAACTGATTGACTGTTTATGCTGACTATTATCAAGCACATCATCACGGCTGCGCTCTTCAAGATTTAAAATATCAGACTGAATAGAATGCAGTAGATTATCGTTACCAACATCAACAAACGCATCAATCTCTTGTGCTTCCATCTCAGAGAGTAAGCACAAATTATCTCGGCCTAATTTCCCCCATGAGGCAAGCAAGGAATTCCCCACTTCAGAAGTATGTAATTCATCTTCAAAATTAGCCTCAATTGAGCCTTTTAGCTGTTCTGTATCACCAATATGCTCACTATGATCATCTAGCCATTTAACTTGCAGACGGTTACGGGCTTCTAAACGAGCAAGGTATTTTCTGTCTCGAATTTCACCCCAATAATAGCGACACGGATTAGTAAACATTAGGTGCACATCAATATGCTGACCTAACGCCGCAAGCGCATCCAAATAACGAGGAGGCAGTGAAGTGATGCCCACCACAAACAAACGCTTAGGCATCCCTTTTGGTAAAGTGCCCGTTTGCAAATAATTATCTAGCGTTTCGATAAAGTGCTCAAACATATTGGCACGATGATAAGGCGAATGACCAAGTGCAAGTGTTTGATCATAGAGTGCTCGCCATAAAATAGGTTGCCAAGGATGCTCTCCTTCTAATTCGACAACCTCTTCTCCGGCTTCCCACAGTTGAATCCACTCTGGGCGAAATACTAAATATTGGTCAAAGATATCGGCAATTTTTGCAGCCAGTTGATAACACTTAAGTTGGTTTTCATCATTTTCTAAATAGCGCTGCTGAGGTGCAAACTCCTCTTGTTTTAACAGCTCTGGTAATAATGTCACGATCTTCCATGTCATGGCTTCTTTGTGAAAAGCACTACGCTTTGGCACATCATCAAGCACCTGAGTAAACAAATCCCAAATAAAAGTAGCAGGAAGTGGAAAAGTAAGATTGGCGGCAATCCCTAACTCTTTTGCGAGTTCGATTTTGAGCCATTGCGACATACCGGGACTTTGAACAAGTATTTGCTCTTGCTCGAACGGGTTATCAAGGGGGTTAAGGCGAATTAACTCAACGACAAGTGATTTAAGAACATCAAGTTGATTTGAATGATAAACAGTAAACACACCCAGCTCGCTTATAAGAAAATGAAAGTTCCTATAGCTTAACGTAACTGGATGTGTTTGAAGAGAAAAAAAGCTTATAAATTAATGTGCATGACTCATATTTGCCAAACGATTTGTCATTCGAGTAATTGGACGGTAATGAGCTAAATAATGAATCGCAACATAGCTCACCACACAAGTTGCTATCACTAATTCAACAACAGCGAGCGTTCTTACTTGGTAAACATAATTTGCCGCTACACCTTGAGATAACATCCAGTTCGCTGTTTTAAATAATGCGGTTGCACCAATGACCATAGGGAAGGTAAACGCTGCATAACCAGGACTAAATGGTAGTCTCATTAATTTAAAGAAAGCCATGTAGATAACACTCGTCATTAACACTGCAATACCAAATAGAAGCGCAATAATTACAGGCGATGGTGAAGATGTCACTGTTAAATAACCCGCTAATGATAAGCTTGCTGGCGCTGCCATGATTGCGATGGTTGGTTTTGCGGCATCTGGTACTTCATGACTAAAAATCAAACGGTAGATCATGATTGGTAGCATGATTGCGTAGCTAACTAAACCAAACATTAATACCCAATGAGCTACTGATGCTAATGATGCGCTACCAGAGAAAGAAACATCAGCAACAATTAAGCCTACCGGTGGAACAAACCAACTTGGCACCATATGATGCAATTCAAAATCTTTTGCTCGATGATAAATAAAAGAGATTAAGAAAATAATATGAACCGCTACCGCAGCAAGCCATAAAACATCTCCCGCAGCACGATAAAAATGCCCGATAGAGGCTGATACCACCATAGTACCCATTGCAAACGTTGGAGCGACACTACCAACAACAGGATGTGCTAGCTCATTCCATAAAATAGCTGGATGTAATAAAAACTTAACCGCTAATACAAGTAATAAAACAGACGCAATTGCCGCTGAGAGCCACTGTGCATAACCATTTAACGGTAATGCGTTTTCCCAACACCAACCTAAACTTGCGATGCCAAGAGCTAATCCCGCCATTGGAGTCGGAGCTCCTGCTATTTTTTGTTTTGTATAATTAAGCATGACAATAATCTCTGTACTATTTAACGATAGAGCTATTTTAATCGGAACAATCCATTAATAAAATTTGTATAAATTAAAACTAGCGTTAAAATAAAATTAACGACTTGACTTTTAATTAATTTAGGACTTCCTGTCATGAGAATTTCACTCAAGCAACTTAATGTTTTTACTGTAATAGCACAAGAAAAAACCATGACAAAAGCGGCTGAGCGACTGTATATAACTAAACCAGCCGTCAGTTTATCTCTCTCTGAATTAGAAAAAAATCTCGGTTATAAAGTCTTTGATCGTGTAAATAACCGCTTAGTATTAAATAGCGAAGGTCGTCAATTACTTCCTCTAGCAGATGAGTTATTAGAACGAGCTGAAGTGATTGAACACCAGTTTGCAGCGGATAGTCAGCTGACAGGCTCATTAAACATTGGAGCTAGTGATACGATTGGTAATCATATTGCGCCAGTATTATTGAGTAAATTCCAACAACAATACCCATGTGATATTCAGCAGTTATTTATTTCAAACACAGCACAAATCATCAATAGATTATTAGAATTTCAGCTTGATATTGGATTAGTTGAAGGTAAAGCACATCATCCAAAATTAAATATGATTGAATGGCGACGAGACGACATGTATTTAGTCTGCTCGCCTTCCCATCCTTTAGCGACTAAAGCTCAAGTGACATTAGATGATTTGGAGCATTCAACTTGGTTACTACGTGAAGAAGGTTCAGGCAGTCGCGAATATTTTATTAATCATATCGCCGCCAACTTAAATGACTGGCATGAATCATTACAACTTCATACCACTGAGGCTATCATTAATTGTTGTGCTGAAAATATGGGATTAGCATGTTTATCTCAACTCGCAGCACAAAACGCAATAAATGACGGTCGCTTAGTTAAATTGGCTTACAACAAAACATTGGCAAGACAATATTGGTTATTAGTACATAAAGAAAAATACCAAACGCCATTACTGCAATATTTTATGAACTTTATTCAACAATAATGAGGCTGTTTAGCCTCATTTCAATAAATATCTAACGCTGGTGAGCAGGAAGATCGTGAGTTTCATACGCATCAGCAAATGAATGGTTACGATCTCGATGTTTTGCTTCATCGTTTCGAATTTTAAGAATAACATCACGTAACATCGCATCACTTGGCAATTGATAATAATCTATCGCTATTTGCGGTGCGGCTTCATTTTCAACAGCACCCTCATCAATCTTAGCTAAATATTCCGTATAACTCTTACACGCTTCCTCTTCAAAATACCCAACCACACGATGAGCTATTTTCGAAGAGAGTAAATAAATAAAGCTATACACAACAATAAAGACAGCTTGACCTAGCAAAACTAAAAGACGTTCAATCCAACGAGGCTTGGCTATGTCTAGAAATATCATTAAATGCATTCTTTCATTTTCAGCTTCGCTTAGTAATTCTTGAATCCATCCTTGATCGTCTTTCATTCTACGTAATGCTTTCAAATGATTGAACATGCCAGCCACCATTCCAGGCACTGCTGCAATCGTTTCTAAAATTACAGCTCGTTTAGCATACTTTGAACCATAAAAAATATTCAAAAGGAACTTCAAACATTGAGTAATTTTATATGCGATCTTCTCTGAAATTTTATTCGTTGCTTTATGTTTCAATTCAAAATCTGACATGCTGTTCACCTTTTTAATTAAAGTTGCATTTAAAATACACCTTTAATTATTCTTGCTCAACTCTTTTTTCTTCAAATAAAAATTTGTCTTATCTGTTAGACGTTAACTTTATCTAACTTTCGTTTCTCCAAGTGGACACATAAGCTCGCTTACTGTATAAAACACCAGTTAATTAAATAGGAGAGACGACCATGGCTGTTATCGTCAAATATGTAGTTGAGCGCAACGGAGAAGAGAAGATGACTTTTACCTCTAAATCGGAAGCCGATGCTTATGACAAAATGCTTGATATCGCAGATGAGCTTTTTACTTTTCTAGGTGAAAGTGAACTAATTGAAGATGAAGCTAAGCAAGAAGAGATGTCTTTATACCTAGCTAAGCATAAAGAAGATCTATTAATTGCTCTAGGTGCTAAACGTAAACCTGCACCAAAAAAAGCAAAGATAAAAGCCGTTCAAGATGAAGAATCTGACGCAGCTTAATTGCTAAAAATACTTTCAAAATAGCAGCCTAATCGCTGCTATTTTTATTTAAACTCTATACATCTACTCGCTCTTCACTTTCTGCTTTTTTAACTTTTTCTATTTTTAACCAAAGTTTTATGGTTTCGCTCTTCTATATCACAGCAACTCTCTTTATGATGTGAAGTAAGATTTATTTTTAAATACTAATATTTATATGGAAATGGAGAATCATTACATGGCTCATTTTGCTCTTGCCTTTGGTACAGCGACAAAAAACCGCGACAATAAAATTATTGAAGCTTTCTTCCCTCACCCAGTACTTAACCCTTCTGATGCACTAGTTTCAGCTATTGCACAAGCAAGTGGTTACGCTGAAGGCAACCAAGCGATCGAAATTTCTTCTGAAGTTTGTACTGAACTTGCTAACGCATTTGCAGCAAGCGGTGATGTTGCTAACGCGGCATTTGCAGAAAAAGCAGTTCAATCTAAACAGCCATTAGTTCTTGTTGTTTTAGCTACTGATGAGCAACCTCAATCTGTTGCTGAAGGTTTCTTAAAGCTTCAACTTATCTCTAACCGTTTAGTTAAACCACACGGTACTGTTCTAGATGGTATCTTTGGTCTTCTACATAACATTGCTTGGACTAACCAAGGTCCAATCGATTTACCTGAACTTGCTGATCGTCAAATCGAAGCTCGTTTAGCTGGCGAAACACTAACGGTAGATTGCGTTGATAAATTCCCTAAAATGGTGGATTACGTGGTTCCTACTGGTGTTCGTATTGCTGATACTTCACGTGTTCGTCTAGGTGCTCATGTAGGTGAAGGCACAACAGTTATGCACGAAGGTTTCATCAACTTTAACGCTGGTACTACGGGTGTTAGCATGGTTGAAGGCCGTATTTCTGCTGGTGTTGTTGTTGGCAATGGTTCAGATATCGGCGGTGGTGCTTCTATCATGGGTACACTTTCTGGCGGCGGTAAAATGGTTATCTCTATTGGTGAGAACTGTCTACTTGGTGCTAATGCAGGTCTTGGTTTCCCAATGGGCGATCGTTGTACGATTGAATCAGGCCTATATGTTACTGCTGGTACAAAAGTAAGCATGCTAGATAATCAAGGCAAAGAAGTTGAAATTGCAAAAGCTCGTGATCTTGCTGGTAAAACCGATCTTCTATTCCGTCGTAACTCTATCACTGGTCAAATCGAGTGTTTAACGAACAAATCTGCAGTTGAACTAAATAGCGAATTGCACAGCAATAACTAATTTTTTAACTGGATTATATGAATAAGGTATTCACACTCTATTCATAAAGACCAAGGTAATCTTATGGCCAGTAGCGTAATTGTTACTGGCCATTTTTTATTGATATAGGAAACGAAATGAGACTACTACTTGCTTTATTACTGCCTTGGTTACAGTTTTTTACGATAGGACGTCCATTTAGCGGAATTATTTGTCTTATCTTACAAATCACATTAATTGGTTGGATCCCTGCTGCTATTTGGTCTGTTTATGCTCTAAGCCAATATAAAACAGATGAAAAAATTAAAGACGCTTTTGGGCGATAGAAATTAGAAAAACTCATACTACGCCCTATAAACGGCAACGCTTTTCTCAATGGTTTGAATAAGTAACTCTTTAAGCCATTGATAGCGTTTATTTTCTTTATTTCTCGTCTGCCAAATCAATTGAATATCAAATTCCCCAACATTAATTGGTGGCTCTGAATGCACCAATTTTTCAGAAAAAAGATCTAACTGAGCCATCAACTCAGGAACCACACAAATTAAATCTCTTTTTTTCATTAAATGTCTTATGGTTAAAAAATGCTTAGAGGCCACACTAACAGAACGACTCACTCCTAATGCTTTTAACTCTTTATCTACCCCTGTTTTTAATGCACCATCAGGGCTGACTAATGCGTGGGGCAAAGAAATATAATCATCAAGAGTGATTGGCGAACTAAACGAATGTCGCTGTCCATCCCACATACATACGTGCTTTTCTGTGTATAACGTTTGATATTGAAATTCTTTTAATTCTGGTTTCATGCTTCCAATAACAAGATCTAATGGTTCGGAATCAAAACGATCTTGATAGTTAGCTTTATCTACCGTAGTAAAACAAAGTTGCGCATTGGGCGCTAATCGATGAATGGCATCAAAAATATCTGCAGCAAAAAGAAGTTCTGCGTAATCCGTCATCCCTATTTTAAAAGTACCGGTAAACTCACTCGCTTCAAACGTATCCACCTTTAAAATATCACCAGAGATCGTTTGTAATACTTTATTAACTAAAGGATATAATTGAATTGCTTTTGCTGTAGGGATCATTTGATGCCCTTGTCTTTCAAACAAAGGATCATGTAGTAACTCACGCAGACGAGAAAGGCTATGACTCATCGCTGATTGACCCACAAACAATTTATTTGCAGCGAGTGAAACGCTTTTGGTTTCCATTAAAGTGCTAAAAGCGACTAATAAATTTAAGTCTACCGCCTTCCAATTAATTTCATTCATAGTTAATAACAATACAATCGATTTGAATAATTTTATAGTAACTCGTAATCTTGAACTCATCAAAATTGAATATCCAAAATTGGATCACACATCAAAAGCTGAGTAGATTATGTTTGAAATATTTAAACGATTTTTTTTGTTAGGCTGGGTAAGCTTTGGTGGGCCAGCTGCCCACATTGGTTACTTTAGAAATGAATTTGTTCAAAAGCGTGGATGGATTAGTGAAGAAGAATATGCTCAATTAATCGCATTAAGCCAATTTTTACCAGGACCAGGCTCAAGCCAAGTAGGTTTTGCATTAGGTTACCACCGCAAAGGCCTTCTGGGGGCTTTATTAGCTTCAATTAGCTTTACATTACCGTCTATTCTTATCATGGTATTACTTGCGAATATCAGTCACTCATTTTTTGGTAATGACGTTTTTGAAGGTGTTATTCACGGCTTAAAATTACTCGCTGTCGTCGTCGTTGCTGATGCTATTATGGGAATGTATAAAAGTTTCTGTAAAGATAAGCTCACCGTCTTCCTTTGTATAATGACAGCAACGTTGTTACTGATTTTACCGTCTATCACAACTCAATTGCTCGCATTATTTATTGCGACACTGATTGGACGTTTTTACTTAAAATCAGATGATAAAGAGCAAATTGAACAAGACTCAAAAGGCATCAATTGGCTTCCTTTAATTATCTTTGCTTTATGCTTTTTTGTATTACCTACAGTTGTAAGTTACTCACCGCTACTTGGTTTATTTTCAGACTTTTTCCAAGCTGGTAGTTTGGTGTTTGGTGGCGGTCACGTTGTTCTACCGTTACTACAAAATATTGTTGGCGACCAAGTTAGCACAGATAGCTTCTTAACTGGCTACGCAGCTGCACAGGCTGTACCTGGACCAATGTTTACTTTTGCAACTTTCTTAGGTTACGAGCTATGGAGTGAGCAACCAGTACTTGGCGCTATCATTGCCACAGTTGCTATTTTCTTACCGGGTTTCTTATTGGTTCTTGGTGTATTTAACCACTGGCAAGTACTTGCTAAAAAGCCAGCACTTTCTGGAGCGATTATTGGTATTAATGCAGCAGTTGTGGGATTACTAATTTCTGCGTTGTATGATCCAGTATTCACAAGCGCTGTTAATTCTGGCTTAGATATGGCGTTAGTGCTTATCGGCTTTGCGCTATTAAAAGTGGCTAAACTTCCAATCGTTGGATTAGTTAGCTTCTTTATTATTGCAGGTGGTGTGTTGCCTTTTGTTGGGTGATTGATGAAAAATTAGGTTCAAGCATAATGTTTGAACCTAATTAACCTGAATTCTGGATAAGGCTGAACTAATTGCCCACCTAACGATCAGATCTTTCGACCAAGAATTATTTGAACGTATTTTAAAAGGTGGGCAAGATGAATAAATTAGTTGATATATTTTGTGATGTCGATGATTTTTGTTATCAATTCTTATCTCAATGGGAAAAATACCTTGTTGAGGCTAGTGAGAGAAAAAGAAAGCGTCAGTCAGTAATGTCTACTAGTGAATGTATGACTATTGTCATCGCTTTTCATCAATCAAATCATAGAGATTTCAAGAACTTCTATATCGGGTTAGTTCATCAATATTGGAAAGGATACTTTCCAAATTTACTTAGCTACACTCGATTTGTGAGCAAAATGCCTAGCCTAATCGCCCCAATGTGTGCCTATTTTCAATCTATCAAAGGTAAGCCGACTGGCATTGCTTTTGTTGACTCCACGAGTCTTAAAGTATGCCATAACATTCGAATTCCTCGCCATAAAGTCTTTGATGGTGTTGCGAAAAGAGGAAAAGGTACCATGGGATGGTTTTTCGGCTTCAAACTTCATTTATTGATTAACCATCTTGGAGAAATTATTTCGCTGAAAATCACAGCTGGCAATGTAAATGATAGGACTCCTGTACCTGATTTATGCAAAGAACTCTCGGGAAAATTGTACGCTGATAAAGGGTACATAGGTAAAAAGTTGAGTGAGAGCTTAAAGAACTCTGATGTCGATTTAGTGACTACCTCGCGAAAAAACATGAAAGCAAAAGAGATAAGTGCTTTTGATAAGGCTATGTTATCAAAGAGATACATTATCGAAACGATAAATGACCAATTGAAGAATATCTCTCAAATTGAACATAGCCGTCATCGTAGCGTGACTGGTTTCATGCTAAATGTAATTTCAGGCGTTGTGGCTTATTGTTTAAAAAACAAAAGCCACGCATTAAACTATCAGAATGTGAATTTGAACTAATCCTCGCTTAAAGCATTTTTTATCCAGAATTCAGGTTAATTAAATTCACTATATCTGGATATCATGGTTTGCAGTGTAACATTTTTGGTCTCATTCCAACGGTCAAGCCACTCGGCTTTAATACTCACTTCTTTTAACGTCGCTACATTTGCACCAGAAATCACTGTGGGCATGCTATCTTTTACTTCCCAACTTACTTTATATCCATTAATTAACTCTGGTGTCGCCTGAGTTACGATGGTATCAAATGCAATGGTCCCATCAGCACTACCGTCCATAGAGCGAGTTCTAAAGTATTCAAGTTTAGACTCTGCCGCATATAACGCTTGTATACTATTCGCTGCATATTCTGATTTTTTATCTACAAAGACTTGTAGTTTTATTAAGCCTAAAACACCAACAATTAATAAAACAAATGAAATCAAAACCTCAAGTAAACTAAACCCTTTTTGTTTAGAAATCATGCCAAGATCCTTTTACCCATCGAGGTTGTGCAAGACCAGAAACTAATTCATTCACAATATCACTGTTATATTTAAAATTTGAACTCGTATAAAAAATAGCCGATTGATTTTTTGTATCAAAAAATTGTCCACCTAACAGTGTAAATGCACCATGTTGATAAAAAGAGGCCGTAGATAAAAATTCTGGTGGGAATAATGAGTTAGGCTTTCCTCCGTGAGGGTATAATTTACTATATGCATCTGTTCCATTCCAATTACTTCCATCTGTAGGAACTGCATAATCATGATTAAAATGAAAAATAACTCCTTTCATATCTTTGGCTGTGGTACCTGAAGGTGCTCCCATTATTGACAAAGAGCCATCATGAATAACAATAAAGGCACCATTTTTACTCTTATTCATAGCTTCTGAGAAACCTTCATATTGAGCCGAAGTAATCTCACAACTACCCTCAACCCAAATATATGCTTTACCTGCATTAATCCTATCTTTTAATTTAGTTCCACATTCAGATAAACGTTTATCATTTCCACTTCCTGAACCATATAAAATATCAAACTTTCCATTATCTCGAATCACGTTATGGTCACTTGGTTCTATACCAAATAAATCCTTAAACGGTGAAATCTTACCATCTCTTAGAAAATCCGACTTGAAATTAGAACTACCAGCAGCTGAATCTGTTTTATGGTCAGGACTACAATCTTTACCTTGGTTATCAAAATCACTACTAGGTTTAACGCTATGATTTACTCCTGCATTTTTAACTGCACCAAAAGCACCAATCTTATCCTTATATCTTACCGCTACACATTCCCATCCATCTGCTCCTAGCTTTACAGGATCAGGAGATGTAAAAGTCACACTTGTATAAAAATATAAATTAGAAGCAGATTTAATTGCACCATCACCACCATCTCCACCTAGCATGAATTCTTTTTTTACAATCTGAGAGGATTTTTGAGCATTAATAAGATAATGAGCAGTCGATGCTATTGATAAAGAATCTAAATTTAAAGGAGCACACTCACTGATCACTCCACTAGGAACTGTTCCTAATATAAATACTTTTGAAAATACGCACTCAACACCACCTTCAGCAGCCCAGTACCCTTTTCTTGCCTCGACCTCATTTTGAGCTCGTTTTACTTGATAAAAAATATGTTTATAGCTTCCTAAAGATAAAATTAAAGAAGCCATTAAAATACAGCTAGAAACGAGTAAGGTTATTGCCCCCCTTTGCTTTTTATTCATTTCCAGTTCCTTTGTTGTATTTTGATTTCAGAAGAGTACTGATGATTTGTATTTTTTAGTTCGGCTGTTGTTGAAATAGTTAAATAGCCCGAGCTCACAGAATTACCTAGGTGTGTATAATTAAGAGTGAAACTCGACACATTTATGATGTTATTATCAATTAATGATAAGCATTGTGGTAAATAGTTAATATCAGGAATATGATTCATATTTTTTCTAGAGCAGATTTTTATTGTATTTGAATCATACTTAAAAGAAGCAAAACGCCACGCAGATGATGCTGCAGGCTCCAACTGATAAATAAAACTTAATTGAGCTCCTGAAACATGAATAATATCATTTGCGCCCGATAATATTGCGAGGTCAGAACTACCACCTTGATACCCTGCTCGTTGACTTTCTTCTTTTATAAACCGTAAAGCATCATTTAACTCTTGAACTAATAATAGATTTTGACTTCTTTCTGCATAGATCTTCTGTCCTTTAATGTAAATATTCCCAACCAACATTAAAGCTACCAAACCAATAGAAGAGGCAATTAGAAGTTCTATCAATGACGCTCCATATTGTTTACGATTAACATTTTTTATAACCATAAAAAGCCCCCTCAAGTCCACATAACTTAATTCGACCTGTAATATTATGAACAGATAATTTTAACTTTTTATTGTTATCTTTATAAAAATAAAAACTTCTCGATAGATTAGGCGTTGCTCTAACAGGATCAAAAGTTAGAACTGATATACTAGATGACATTGTTATATTGGGGTGATTAAGTGATTTTATAAATGCTAATGATGTATTTTTTGCTTCAGCAATAGTTGCAACAGAAGAACCTTCAGGATTTAAAGAGATAATCCAACTTACTGAGTCATCTATATAAAATAAATTTAACTTTTTATTTTGTAAAACAGATTCAGATTTAGCTTGAATAAAAAAACCTTCAATCTCTCCCGCAAATCGTTTTACACTTTGATCTTCCAATAAACGAGTAAAACTAGGCCCTGCCGCCATTAATAAAATAGACAGTACAGCAATACTGATAACTAGTTCGAACAGAGTAAACCCGCGAGGCATTTCGCAATTTCCTTTGCAACATTTTCATTATGGATATTTCATCTTGCTTGAGAGAGTAACACCGATTAAAAGTAGGTATATTCAATTTCAATGAGTTATCGAAATGATTCGAATAATTAATAGTAAGAACACATGTGTATTTCAAAAAGGCGTGACATTAGTCGAATTGCTAATCGTTCTTGCAATCATTGCAATTCTAAGTGCAATAAGTTATCCAAGCTATACATCATATGTTTTAAAAAGTCACAGAGCTGAAGCCTTAGAAGTACTAACAAAAATACAACTTCATATAGAGAGTGAGTATCCAGAAAGAACGGAAAGCACGGCAAAAGAAAAATATCAAGCACTCTTAGAACTTACAATTGATAAAAATACTGGAGCTTGTTTAGATGATAGTGTGTGTAAAATTAATGATAAACGATATTCAATATCTTACAGTTTGACTAACTCAGGAATGAATATTTATAAGCTTTCAGCAATCCCACAAAGCGATTTAGGCCAAGATAGCGATAGTTGCGGTACTTTAACTTTAAATGCAGGAGGTGTCGGCACAGGGGCACTTCCAACCTGTTGGTAATCCATAACTCTTTTCTAAATCGCAAATAGCAAAAAAGCTCATATCTTCCGATATGAGCCTTCTTTAATATGGCAGGGATGGAGAGGTTCGAACTCCCTACACGCGTGTTCTTATGGCGGGGAATCCGCTGCTCTTTCCTAAACTGCAAATAGCAAAAAGGCTCATATCTTTCGATATGAGCCTTCTTAAGTATGACAGAGGTTGAGAGGTTCGAACTCCCTACACGCGTGTTCTTATGGTGGGGGAATCCGCTGTTATTTCCTAAACTGCAAGTAGCAAAAAGGCTCATACCTTTCGATATGAACCTTCTTAAGTATGGCAGGGGTGGAGAGATTCGAACTCCCTACACGCGTGTTCTTATGGCTGGGGAATCCGCTGCTCTTTCCTAAACTGCAAATAGCAAAAAGGCTCATATCTCTCGATATGAGCCTTCTTAAGTATGGCAGGGGTGGAGAGATTCGAACTCCCTACACGCGTGTTCTTATGGTGGGAGAATCCGCTGCTCTTTCCTAAACCGCAAATAACAAAAAGGCTCATATCTTTCGATATGAGCCTTCTTAAGTATGGCAGGGGTGGAGAGATTCGAACTCCCAACACGCGTGTTCTTATAGTGGGAGAATCCGCTGCTCTTTCCTAAACTGCAAATAGCAAAAAGGCTCATATCTTTCGATATGAGCCTTCTTTAATATGGCAGGGGTGGAGAGATTCGAACTCCCAACACGCGCGTTCTTATGGTGGGGGAATCCGCTGCTCTTTTCTCAATCTGCAAATAGCAAAAAGGCTCATATCTTTCGATATGAGCCTTCTTAAGTATGGCAGGGGTGGAGAGATTCGAACTCCCAACACGCGGATTTGGAATCCGCTGCTCTGCCAATTGGAGCTACACCCCTGTAGTTATTTTAAAGACTTAACTCTGTCTAAATAAGTGGCGGAGTGGACGGGACTCGAACCCGCGACCCCCGGCGTGACAGGCCGGTATTCTAACCAACTGAACTACCACTCCGCAGTGGACTACTTGTCGTCGCTGACAAGTGTTCATAACACTTTTTTCTTCACTTTTTAAAAAATGAAAATAAATTTGAAGCCTGGCGATGTCCTACTCTCACATGGGGAAACCCCACACTACCATCGGCGCTATTACGTTTCACTTCTGAGTTCGGCATGGGATCAGGTGGGTCCATAATGCTATGGTCGCCAAGCAAATTCTTTAATTCGGAAAACTTATTGTGTTCTTAATCACATTCAATTCGTTTCTTGCAACTTCAAATCCGTTCAAAACCCCTTGGGTGTTGTATGGTTAAGCCTCACGGGCAATTAGTATCAGTTAGCTCAATGCCTCGCAGCACTTACACACCTGACCTATCTACGTCGTAGTCTCCAACAACCCTTTAGGATACTTAAAGTATCAGGGATGACTCATCTCAGGGCTCGCTTCACGCTTAGATGCTTTCAGCGTTTATCGATTCCGAACTTAGCTACCGGGCAATGCCACTGGCGTGACAACCCGAACACCAGAGGTTCGTCCACTCCGGTCCTCTCGTACTAGGAGCAGCCCCCTTCAATCATCCAACGCCCACGGCAGATAGGGACCGAACTGTCTCACGACGTTCTAAACCCAGCTCGCGTACCACTTTAAATGGCGAACAGCCATACCCTTGGGACCGACTTCAGCCCCAGGATGTGATGAGCCGACATCGAGGTGCCAAACACCGCCGTCGATATGAACTCTTGGGCGGTATCAGCCTGTTATCCCCGGAGTACCTTTTATCCGTTGAGCGATGGCCCTTCCATTCAGAACCACCGGATCACTATGACCTGCTTTCGCACCTGCTCGAATTGTCATTCTCGCAGTCAAGCGGGCTTATGCCATTGCACTAACCTCACGATGTCCAACCGTGATTAGCCCACCTTCGTGCTCCTCCGTTACTCTTTGGGAGGAGACCGCCCCAGTCAAACTACCCACCAGGCACTGTCCGCAACCCCGATAAGGGGCCAACGTTAGAACATCAAGCATACAAGGGTGGTATTTCAAGATTGCCTCCACAAATACTGGCGTACTTGCTTCAAAGGCTCCCACCTATCCTACACATGTAGGGTCAATGTTCAGTGCCAAGCTGTAGTAAAGGTTCACGGGGTCTTTCCGTCTAGCCGCGGGTACACTGCATCTTCACAGCGATTTCAATTTCACTGAGTCTCGGGTGGAGACAGCGTGGCCATCATTACGCCATTCGTGCAGGTCGGAACTTACCCGACAAGGAATTTCGCTACCTTAGGACCGTTATAGTTACGGCCGCCGTTTACTTGGGCTTCGATCAAGAGCTTCGACCGAAGTCTAACCCCATCAATTAACCTTCAAGCACCGGGCAGGCGTCACACCGTATACGTCATCTTACGATTTAGCACAGTGCTATGTTTTTAATAAACAGTTGCAGCCACCTGGTATCTGCGACTCCCGGCAGCTTAGAGAGCAAGTCTCATCACCGCTAGGAGCGTACCTTCTCCCGAAGTTACGGTACCATTTTGCCTAGTTCCTTCACCCGAGTTCTCTCAAGCGCCTTAGTATTCTCTACTCGACCACCTGTGTCGGTTTGGGGTACGATTCCTTACAATCTGAAGCTTAGAGGCTTTTCCTGGAAGCATGGCATCAATGGCTTCACTACCGTAGTAGCTCGACATCGTATCTCAGCCTAGTGTATTCCCGGATTTGCCTAAGAATACAGCCTACATACTTGAACTTGGACGACCGTCGCCAAGCCCACCTAGCCTTCTCCGTCCCCCCATCGCAATTGTAAGAAGTACGGGAATATTAACCCGTTTCCCATCGACTACGCCTTTCGGCCTCGCCTTAGGGGTCGACTTACCCTGCCCCGATTAACGTTGGACAGGAACCCTTGGTCTTCCGGCGAGCGGGTTTTTCACCCGCTTTATCGTTACTCATGTCAGCATTCGCACTTCTGATACGTCCAGCACGCTTTACAACGCACCTTCAACCGCTTACAGAACGCTCCCCTACCCAATACAGTAAACTGTATTGCCGCAGCTTCGGTGTATAGTTTAGCCCCGTTACATCTTCCGCGCAGGCCGACTCGACCAGTGAGCTATTACGCTTTCTTTAAATGATGGCTGCTTCTAAGCCAACATCCTGGCTGTCTGAGCCTTCCCACATCGTTTCCCACTTAACTATAACTTTGGGACCTTAGCTGGCGGTCTGGGTTGTTTCCCTCTCCACGACGGACGTTAGCACCCGCCGTGTGTCTCCCGGATAGTACTTACTGGTATTCGGAGTTTGCAAAGGGTTGGTAAGTCGGGATGACCCCCTAGCCTTAACAGTGCTCTACCCCCAGTAGTATTCGTCCGAGGCTCTACCTAAATAGATTTCGGGGAGAACCAGCTATCTCCAGGTTTGATTGGCCTTTCACCCCTAGCCACAAGTCATCCGCTAATTTTTCAACATTAGTCGGTTCGGTCCTCCAATTGATGTTACTCAATCTTCAACCTGCCCATGGCTAGATCACCTGGTTTCGGGTCTATATCCAGAGACTGAACGCCCAGTTAAGACTCGGTTTCCCTACGGCTCCCCTAAACGGTTAACCTTGCCACTGAATATAAGTCGCTGACCCATTATACAAAAGGTACGCAGTCACACCACGAGGGTGCTCCTACTGCTTGTACGTACACGGTTTCAGGTTCTATTTCACTCCCCTCACAGGGGTTCTTTTCGCCTTTCCCTCACGGTACTGGTTCACTATCGGTCAGTCAGTAGTATTTAGCCTTGGAGGATGGTCCCCCCATATTCAGACAGGATATCACGTGTCCCGCCTTACTCGTTTTCACTGATGATGAGATGTCGGTTACGGGGCTATCACCCTGTATCGCGGCACTTTCCAGAGCCTTCACCTGTCTCATTAAAAGCTTAAGGGCTAACCCAATTTCGCTCGCCGCTACTTTCGGGATCTCGGTTGATTTCTCTTCCTCGGGGTACTTAGATGTTTCAGTTCTCCCGGTTCGCCTCACTACACTATGTATTCATGTAGTGATACGTGCTTATGCACGTGGGTTTCCCCATTCAGAAATCCCAGACTCAAATGGTTTTTACTACCTAATCTGGGCTTATCGCAAGTTAATACGTCTTTCATCGCCTCTGACTGCCAAGGCATCCACCGTGTACGCTTAGTCACTTAACCATACAACCCCAAGAGGTTTCGTATGGACCATTTGCTTTCACTTTTTAAAAGTGAAGACAAAACAGCAACCAAGGTTGAACTCGTCATTGCGAGTTCTGGTTTTTCGCCGGATTCAAAATACAGGAACACTTGAATGTGTTGTTCTTCGTTTTACAGAGTAAAACAAAGGATATTAAGAACTTTTAAATTTTGATTTAACTTAATTACAGCCTTGAGCTGTTTTGTTTTACTTTTTCAGAAGTAAAAACAAATTAAGCTAAATCAGTCAGCTTTCCAAATTGTTAAAGAGCTTAAAGCAAAAAGCTTTAATCAATAATCGGAATTATTAATTAAAGCTCTACAACTTCAACTTTCAAAACCTAATTAATCTGTGTGAACACTCATAAATCGCAATCTATCGTTTAAGGAGGTGATCCAGCCCCAGGTTCCCCTAGGGCTACCTTGTTACGACTTCACCCCAGTCATGAACCACAAAGTGGTGAGCGTCCTCCCGAAGGTTAAACTACCCACTTCTTTTGCAGCCCACTCCCATGGTGTGACGGGCGGTGTGTACAAGGCCCGGGAACGTATTCACCGTAGCATTCTGATCTACGATTACTAGCGATTCCGACTTCATGGAGTCGAGTTGCAGACTCCAATCCGGACTACGACGCACTTTTTGGGATTCGCTCACTATCGCTAGCTTGCAGCCCTCTGTATGCGCCATTGTAGCACGTGTGTAGCCCTACTCGTAAGGGCCATGATGACTTGACGTCGTCCCCACCTTCCTCCGGTTTATCACCGGCAGTCTCCCTGGAGTTCCCACCATTACGTGCTGGCAAACAAGGATAAGGGTTGCGCTCGTTGCGGGACTTAACCCAACATTTCACAACACGAGCTGACGACAGCCATGCAGCACCTGTCTCAGAGTTCCCGAAGGCACTAAGCTATCTCTAGCGAATTCTCTGGATGTCAAGAGTAGGTAAGGTTCTTCGCGTTGCATCGAATTAAACCACATGCTCCACCGCTTGTGCGGGCCCCCGTCAATTCATTTGAGTTTTAATCTTGCGACCGTACTCCCCAGGCGGTCTACTTAACGCGTTAGCTCCGAAAGCCACTCCTCAAGGGAACAACCTCCAAGTAGACATCGTTTACGGCGTGGACTACCAGGGTATCTAATCCTGTTTGCTCCCCACGCTTTCGCATCTGAGTGTCAGTGTCTGTCCAGGGGGCCGCCTTCGCCACTGGTATTCCTTCAGATCTCTACGCATTTCACCGCTACACCTGAAATTCTACCCCCCTCTACAGCACTCTAGTTCACCAGTTTCAAATGCGGTTCCGAGGTTGAGCCCCGGGCTTTCACATCTGACTTAATGAACCACCTGCATGCGCTTTACGCCCAGTAATTCCGATTAACGCTCGCACCCTCCGTATTACCGCGGCTGCTGGCACGGAGTTAGCCGGTGCTTCTTCTGTAGGTAACGTCAAATGCTGCAGCTATTAACTACAACACCTTCCTCCCTACTGAAAGTACTTTACAACCCGAAGGCCTTCTTCATACACGCGGCATGGCTGCATCAGGCTTTCGCCCATTGTGCAATATTCCCCACTGCTGCCTCCCGTAGGAGTCTGGACCGTGTCTCAGTTCCAGTGTGGCTGATCATCCTCTCAGACCAGCTAGAGATCGTCGCCTTGGTGAGCTCTTACCTCACCAACTAGCTAATCTCACCTGGGCTAATCTTAGCGCGAGAGGCCCGAAGGTCCCCCTCTTTGGTCCGAAGACATTATGCGGTATTAGCTATCGTTTCCAATAGTTATCCCCCACACTAAGGCATATTCCCAGGCATTACTCACCCGTCCGCCGCTCGACGCCCTTAACGTTCCCCGAAGGTTCAGTTAAGTCGTTTCCGCTCGACTTGCATGTGTTAGGCCTGCCGCCAGCGTTCAATCTGAGCCATGATCAAACTCTTCAATTAAAGTTTTTTTGGTTTGTTTCAGCAGAAACAAAACCGACTCAATGATTAATACTGATTGTTACATAAAAGTAATTTTGTGTAGTCACTCAGTTCATTGATAATTTGTTGATTATCAATTCACAAGTGCTCACACAGATTAATAGGTTTCTAATTGTTAAAGAGCTTTTCTTCTACTTTCAAAGCTTTGCTTTTCAGTGAAGAGGACGGCTATTCTATCGATTTAAGTTTCAGTGTCAAGCACTTATTTGAAACTAAATTTCTAACCGCCAAACCAACTGGATGCTAAGTTTTAATAAACTTCGTTCTCCGTGTCAGTGAGGCGGCATTATAGAGAATCTTTGAATCTATGCAACTCTTTTTCTAGAAAAATATGAAAAATGAGTTTGTTTGCTTACTTTTAATTCAAAGCGTTTATTTTTACATCAAAAGTCGTCATTTTGAGTCGCAATTAGCTGTTCATTTTTAACTTTCAACTTAATTACTTCTCCAACCCTTAGCTTTCCACTCAATATATCCTGAGCAAGTGGGTTCTCTATATATGTCTGAATTGCTCGTTTTAATGGTCTTGCTCCATAAACAGGGTCAAAACCTGCCTCAGCAATTAGGTTTAACGCTTCGTCTGTTACTTGCAATTGGTAATCTTTTTCATTCAAACGTTTTTCTAAGCGTTGTAATTGAATAGAAGCGATATTCTTAATGTGTTCTTGTGCCAATGGATGGAATACTACGGTTTCATCAACACGGTTTAAAAACTCTGGTCTAAAATGTTGACTCACAACATCCATTACGACTTCTTTTATGCCAGCATAATTCAACTCACCAAAGTGCTGCTGAATTTTTTCTGAACCTAAGTTCGATGTCATAATGATAACGGTATTTTTAAAATCAACCGTTCTTCCCTGACCATCAGTTAAGCGGCCATCATCAAGAACTTGAAGTAGAATATTAAATACATCTGGATGTGCTTTCTCTACTTCATCTAATAATAAAACTGAATAAGGTTTGCGTCTTACTGCTTCTGTTAAGTATCCCCCCTCTTCATAACCAACATAACCAGGAGGTGCACCTACTAAACGAGCAACGGAATGTTTCTCCATAAACTCTGACATGTCGATACGTACCATCGCATCTTCACTATCAAACATAAAGTTAGCGAGTGATTTACATAATTCCGTTTTACCAACCCCTGTTGGGCCTAAAAACAAGAATGAACCGATTGGTCGATTTGGATCTGATAGACCGGCACGACTACGACGAATTGCATTTGAGACAGCTTCGACAGCTTCAGCCTGGCCTATTACTCGGTGATGTAATACCTCTTCCATCTTTAATAGCTTATCTCTTTCACCTTCAAGCATTTTATTTACAGGAATGCCCGTCTGACGTGAAAGCACTTCTGCTATCTCTGCATCCGTCACTTTGTTTTTTAATAAGCTCATTTCTTGCATTTCAGCTTGAGCGGCAAGATCTAGTTGTTTCTCTAATTCTGGAATACGTCCATATTGCAGCTCTGACATTCTATTTAGATCACCTGCACGACGTGCAATTTCCATATTACTTCGAGCTGTTTCTAATTCTGTTTTTATATGCTGAGTGCCAGATAAAGCCGCTTTTTCAGCTTTCCACACTTCTTCAAGCTCTGCGTATTCACGTTCTTTTTGCATTAATTCAAGATTTAAAGAGTCAAGACGCTTTAAGCTCGCATCATCGCTTTCTTTTACTAGTGCTTGCTGTTCTATCTTTAATTGAATTATCTTACGATCAAGCTTATCTAATGATTCTGGTTTTGAATCAATTTCCATACGAATGCTTGATGCTGCTTCATCAATTAAATCTATCGCTTTATCCGGTAATTGACGATCCGAAATATAACGATGTGACAGGCTTGCTGCTGCTACGATCGCAGGATCGGTAATTTCAACATGATGATGAATTTCATAGCGCTCTTTTAAACCACGCAAAATTGCAACGGTATCTTCAACTGTTGGTTCGTCAACAAGTACTTTTTGAAAACGACGCTCTAATGCTGGATCTTTTTCAATATACTGACGATATTCATCAAGAGTTGTTGCTCCGACACAATGTAGTTCACCACGTGCGAGTGCAGGTTTAAGCATGTTGCCGGCATCCATAGAGCCTTCACCTTTACCAGCACCTACCATTGTATGTACTTCATCAATAAAGAGGATGACACTACCTTCTTCTTTCGCTAACTCATTTAAAACCGCTTTTAAACGCTCTTCAAATTCACCTCGGAATTTAGCACCAGCTACCAATGCACCAATATCTAAAGAAAGTACTCGTTTATTTTTTAAACCTTCAGGTACTTCACCATTTATAATACGTTGCGCTAACCCTTCAACAATAGCTGTCTTGCCGACACCAGGTTGACCTATGATAACTGGATTATTTTTAGTTCGACGTTGCAATACCTGAATTGTTCTTCGTATTTCATCATCACGACCAATAACAGGATCTAGTTTTCCTTGCTCTGCTCGCTCAGTTAAATCAACAGTAAACTTTTCTAATGCTTGACGTTTTTCTTCAGCATTTTGATCATTAACTTTTTCGCCACCACGGATCTCATCGATTGACTTAGATATTTTAGGTTCAGTTAATCCTAATTCTCGAAGTAAATTACCCAAAGGCCCTTTATCTTCGATTGCGGCAAGCATGAATATTTCAGAAGAGATATAAGCGTCTTTGCGTTTCTGAGCGACTTTATCGCAAAGATTAAAAATAACACCCATATTAGATGAAAGTTGAACATCACCACCGATACCCGTTACCTTTGGTGTCTTATCTAATATTTCAGTTAGTTTTGAACGTAATTGTGTTACGTCTACATTTAGAAGAGTAAGTAAAGGCCTTATCGTACTTCCATCCTGATTTAACAGTGCAACCATTAAATGGGTTGGTTCGATATATTGATGATCTTGACCTAATGCTAATGATTGAGCATCAGAGATGGCCATTTGAAATTTACTAGTGAATCGATCTAAACGCATAACACCCTCCAAAAGAAGAAAGCTAGTAACTATATAGTTTCTAAATGGGGACTAAGGTCAGAAAGTTCAATGCTTAAGGAAAGGATAAAGAGGGAGAAATATGAGTTATTCAAACCAAATAAGAGTGGCTTGTCTTCCTGTAATTCCTTCTTTTCTGTATGAGAAAAACGTTTCTGTATTTTGATAAGTGCAAAGGTTTGAATAATGCACATCAGTTATACCAACACTATTTAAACGTTGTGTGGCTAACATGGCTAAATTAGCTAACCATTTTCCTTCATTATAACTCGGAATAAATGCATTAATTGCTTGCGGATCTTTTTCGCAAAATAGCTCTTTTACTTCATTACCTACTTCAAACGCTTCTTCACCAATAGCAGGTCCACACCAAGCAATAAGATCATCGGAGGCAAATTGCTCAACAGTATTTCCTAATACTCCATCAAGTAAACCTCTCCAACCTGCGTGTGCGGCAGCAACCTCTGTACCTTCTTTATTGCATATTACAACCGGAAGGCAATCTGCAGTCATAACACAACAAACTTGTTTTACTTGGTTTGTATATGCAGCATCAGCGGCTGGTGGTGTTTCAAAAAACTCTTGACTCGGTAAATGAACAACTCTTGTTGAGTGAATTTGGTTTAACCACGTTGGTGCAGTAGGTAACTGCCCCAACGTAATCAGTTTTTCACGATTGAGCACAACATCTTTGTGATCATCACCAACATGGTCTCCAAGATTAAAGCTATCAAATGGGGAACTTGATACTCCTCCAATACGAGTTGTACTGAATACTTTAACTGATTTAGGTGCAGACCAATTTGGTGAAATCAATGACATTATTAATACTCTTCCTCATGCATTAGACGTTCATCATCACGTAGCGCCTGAGATAGAGCAATCATGTCATCAGGAATTGGAGCATGGAACTCCATTGTTTCCCCTGTGATTGGATGTTCAAAACGCAGCATCGCAGCATGCAGAGCCTGACGATCAAAACCGCGGATCATATCAATTAACTCTTGAGAAGCGCCTTTTGGAATACGAGCACGACCACCATAAGCAGTATCACCCACAAGTGGATGCTGCAAATATGACATATGTACACGAATTTGGTGAGTACGACCGGTTTCAAGACGTAAACGGATACGAGTATGAATACGGAAATGTTCAGCAACACGATAATGTGTCACAGCATCTTTACCTAATTCATGAACTGCCATTAGAGTACGTTTGTTTGGGTGACGACCAATTGGTTTCTCAATCATACCACCTGCAGTCATACGACCGACAACAACGGCTTCATACTCACGAGTAATCTTACGCTTTTGAAGCGCACGAACTAAACGTGTTTGAGCCGGTACAGTTTTCGCAACAACCATTAATCCAGTAGTGTCTTTATCCAAACGGTGAACGATACCCGCACGAGGTACTTCTGCAATATTTGGATAATGGAATAACAATGCATTTAACACTGTACCATCAGGTGTACCCGCTCCTGGGTGAACAACGAAGTCACGTGGTTTATTGATAACGAGTAGATCATCATCTTCATAAACAATATCAAGAGGAATATCTTGAGCTAACCAACGCTCTTCATCTTCTAATTCAGCTTTAACCGTGATCTCTTCACCACCCATAACTTTAAGGCGTGCTTTTGTAACCACTTCACCATTGACTGTCATGTTGCCAGCAAGCAACCACTCTTTGATGCGTGAACGAGAAAAATCAGAAAACAACTCAGCAGCAGCTTGATCTAAACGCTGCCCTAGTTGACTTTCTTTTACTGTACTTGTTAACTCTATTTGTTGTGCCATATCGAACTTTTTTTAAAATAGTGGTACTAATACCAAACTAATAGGTCATATTTGGTATCATCAACACTGTAAGTGAAATAAACTATGTACCATTGTATCTGTTAACGGCGCATTTCGTAATGGATAACTTCAGTTTTTTTAGTCAAGGATCATTTTCAAGCATGAAACGCTTAACCATTTCTTCATTATTAGCTGTATCTTTACTGGTTGGTTGCTCAAGTAGTGATGATGTAATTCCAGATATTCCACCATCAGAATTATACGCTCAAGCTCAAGTATCTTTACAAGCAGGTAATTGGACGAGCGCAATTGAGCGTCTTGAAGCCTTAGATTCTCGATACCCTTTTGGCGCTTATTCTGAACAAGTTCAGTTAGACCTTATTTATGTTTATTATAAAAATGATGATCTTGCATTAGGTCTTGCAACTATCGAGAGATTCACTCGTTTAAACCCAACCCATCCAAAAGCTGACTGGGTCCTTTACATGCGTGGATTAACGCATATGGCTCAAGATAGAAGTTTCATGCATGATTTATTTAGAGTTGATCGTTCAGATCGAGATCCAGAACCAGCTCGCTCAGCTTTTAAAGATTTTAAACGATTATTAGAAAGATACCCTAATAGTCTTTACGCTGAAGATGCACAAACTCGTATGTACGCACTTAAAAATCGCTTAGCGGATTATGAATTAGCAACAGCTGACTTTTATTTACGACGAGAAGCTTGGATCTCTGCCATTAATCGTTGTCAAGAATTACAACGTACTTATCCAGATACAGAAGCTGCAAGAAAATCACTAACAATTATGCTTTCAGCTTACAAAGAATTAAAACTGGAAGATGCAATTAAGCGAACCGAAGAACTTATTGCGTTGAATCCACAATAATATCAATCACAGTAAATAAGTGAGCAAGCATTTAAACAAGCTAGGATGAGCCGTTATTTACTACAATTGACATAATATTCATTATAAAAACAAAAAAGCAGTGCCGAGAATCGAGCACTGCTTTTTTTATGTCTGGAAATGTTAGTTATAATTCGTATATAGGTCACACTATTGATAAGTTTAAAAATTAATCAACCAAAACAACAGGTTGAACGATATCCCTAAAAACAATAATTTCTAGTAACCAACCCTTTCAATCTACCTACTTTGTACAATTCATCAAGTATTTTTTAAATAAAATACTTAAGGCCTTGCCTAAGATCACATTCATTCACCTTCTCGCTACAACACATCAAAAAAGTGATCTTGATCACTTTATTTTTAACTCTGGATACGTAATCTGAGTACATGCCAAACGGGGCAAGCGAGAGGAAAATCATATGAAAGTAGAAATCACTGGCAACAACATCGACATCACTCCAGGCATCCGTGAACGTATTGAAGGGAAGTTTAAAAAACTAGAAGCAAAAAGAAACCTAGACATTATTGGACGTCACGCTAGCGTTACAAAACGCGCAAATGGTAAACACAAGGTAGAAGCGTACGCAACTATCGCAGGTGGCAAAGTCGTAGCCTCTGCAGAACAAGAAGATCTATTTGGTGCAATTAGAGAGATGTATCAAAAACTAGAACGCCAACTAGACAAACTACAACATAAAGGAGAAGCACGTCGAGCGACTCATGCTCAAGCTCCTGGAGTTGAAGAACCAGAAGTTGAACTTGAAGAGGAATAATATTCAACTCTAAAGATTCTTAAGAACAGCGCTCATTTGAGCGCTGTTTTTTCTTGACGCAAACTGACCAATTCCTTATTGTGAATTAACTCTTAATTTACTAGGTTTGCATTTCATGACTGACACTCACTACTCCCTTGATGATATTCGTTTACGCCTTAATGAACTTGATAATGAATTATTAAAGCTCTTTTCAGAACGTCGTAAACTCAGTCTTGATGTTGCTAAAAGTAAAGTAAAAACCGCGAAACCTGTTCGAGATCCTAAACGAGAACAACAATTACTTGTTAAACTCATTGAGAATGGTAAAGACTTCAATCTTGATGCTTATTACATTACACAGTTATTTCATACCATTATTGAAGATTCAGTTTTACTTCAGCAAGAATACTTCCAAAATCTAGCAAACCCTGACTTAAGTAGAAAACCCGTAGCAAGAGTGGCTTACCTTGGCTCAAAAGGATCATATTCAAACCTAGCAAGCCGTCGTTATTTCAGTAAAAAGAATATTGAATTAGCTGAGTTAGGCTGTGAAAACTTTAAAGAAGTAATTAAAACCGTTGAGGCTGGTCATGCTGATTACGGCGTATTGCCAATTGAAAATACAAGCTCAGGTTCGATTAACCAAGTTTATGATTTACTCCAACACACTAGCCTATACATTGTTGGGGAATTAACTCAAAAAATTGATCATTGTTTATTAACAACGACTGAAACCTCTCTTGAGTCCATTAAAACCTTGTATTCACACCCACAGCCACATGAACAATGTAGCGAATTTTTAAATCGACTCAATAATGTTGAACTAATTTCTTGTGCAAGCACTGCTGATGCGATGATCACGGTAAAAGAGTTAAACTCACCTGAAGTTGCAGCAATTGGTAACTCAGATAGTGGAAAGCTATATGGACTGCAATCTCTAATCACTAATATTTCGAATCAAACAGAGAACCAAACACGTTTTATCGTTGTTGCAAGAAAGCCTGTGGATGTATCAGAGCAAATCCCTGCTAAAACAACATTAATAATGTCCACAGCTCAAGATGCTGGTTCATTGGTTGAATCTCTATTGGTATTACAAAAATACGGCATCAATATGAGCAAGCTAGAATCTCGCCCTATTATGGGAAATCCTTGGGAAGAAATGTTCTATGTTGATCTAGAAGCGCATCTAAAATCCGATGCTATGACTTCTGCTATCGAAGAATTAACGGCTATTACTCGCTATCTAAAAGTACTTGGTTGCTATCCAATTGAAAATGTAGAACCAACAGCTATTCCATTATCAAATTGATTACATCGAATGAAAGGTAAACATGAAAGTTATCATTACTTCTCAAAACCCAGCGAAAATTGCCGCTGTTGAATCAGCATTTAATCTTGCGTTTCCTAATGATACTTTTTCATTTGAAGGGGTATCAGTAAAGAGCGGTGTTCCAGATCAACCAATGAGTTGTGAAGAAACAAAACAAGGAGCAATGAACCGTGTTAATAACGCAAAGATCAAGCTACCTAACTGTGATTATTATGTTGGGTTAGAAGCTGGAATTGAAGGTAATTCTACTTTTGCTTGGATGATTATTGATAATGGTTTAACGGTAGGAGAGTCACGCTCTTCGAGTTTACCTCTCCCACCACAAGTTATTGATGAGGTGAAGAAAGGTAAAGAGCTAGGCGATGTCATGGATGAACAATTTAACACCGACAACATTAAACAGAAAGGAGGGGCTATTGGCTTACTAACCAATAACCTACTAACAAGAACATCGGTATATCAACAAGCACTTATTCTTGCTCTTATTCCTTTTCTACATCCAACTCGTTTTTAGTACTCTTTTCTAATAAATCCATAAGCCATACTTTCTCTTCGTCAGTATGGCTTTTTAATTCATTTGAACCTCTAGTGATAGTGGCAACGCCCACCCCTAATAGCTGACTAATTTGTCTCTGGCTCAATTCACCCTGTAACAGCTCATGAAAAATATTTACGCGAGCAACCAATGCTTCACGTTCATCAGGCGTCATCAACATCGTTAATAATGGTTGATGATTTCCTTGTTCTGCTGCATTTGCAATTAGTGTCATCACTTGAGACCAGTCGGAATATTTTGCTGAACCTGACATAGTATCCTCATACAATTGTAAAAAAGGGGACAATTAAGTCCCCTACTTTATATTTATTTAAGCTTAATACCAATTGCTATTAGAATTTAAACTTATCAATACTTTAAATTCAGCTCTTTCTCGGATAAAAAAGCACCTTTTTCACCCAATAAGCTACGATAGTAAGTTTCAAACATTAAAATATTTTGTACATACCCTCGAGTTTCCTTGAATGGAATGGCTTCAATGAAAGCATAAGCATCTAGTTTTTCATCAGAAACCGCTCTCCAACGCTTAACACGATGAGGGCCTGCATTATAACCTGCAAGAGCAAAAATACGGTTACCATCATAATCATCTAATAAACCCTTAAGGTAATTTGAACCAATGTGAATATTCACATCAACATCATTCAAACTATCAACACCTTCGTATTTATCGTAATCAATCTTCTTCGCGGTATATTTCGCTGTTGCTGGCATAATTTGCATCAAACCACGAGCACCTACCGGTGATTGAGCTTCTGCATACAGTGCACTTTCTTGTCGAGATAACGACATTAACGTCACTTTATCTAAACCAAGTTCCTTGCTGTAATGATTAAACCACCACTGATGTGCTATAGGAAAACGTAAGCTCAAATATCCCCACATTCTTCCTTTGATGGTCGCCAGAACAGTAAAGTGATGCCAACGATGCTGAGCAGCATAACTTGCTAATTCTTTCACTTCAGTTTTTGATGCTCGATTTAGCAAATATTCCCACTCACTTTTGGCTGTAGAGATCTCATCAATCGCAATTAATTCTTTAATACGTGCAAGCTCTACACTGTATTTATCTTTAATCGGCTTAATATTTCTAGGAGCGGTATTCATTGGATATTGAATAGGCTCACCTAAAATATTTGCCGCAGCAACACTATAAAAATTACGCTGACCAAGTAATCTTTTTAAACGAGCATCAGCTTTATCTTGCTCACCTTCCTTACTTTCGATCTGAGCAATCCAGAACTGCCAACGTAATGAATTTTTAGCTGTTGGTGTTAAATACCCAATCCAGTTGCTTACGTCATCCCAATCAGCTGCACGAATAGCAACACGAATTCGGCGCTCAATAAATGAATCTTCAGGGTTAGTAGCTAGCTCTTTATCTCTCCATTGTGCAAGTTCTGCTGACTCTGTTGACATAATGCTACTAACAATACGTCGCTTAACCTGAACCAACTCTTCTTGAGTAAACTGCTGCTTTTTAGCAATTTCAGGCAATATTTCTATCGCTTTTTTAGGGTTTTTACGAGCTTCTCTTTCCATTGAGATAAGCGTTAATTGCTTAGAAAACTCTGTTTTTTTATTACTCTTTGAAAAACTTTCTAACAAATCAGGATCATTAAACAAAGTGACAATATGCTGTGCTTTTTCTTTTGCGGTATCTGTTTTCAACATTTTTTCTAAATAAGAAAACAAATTATTATTACGAGCTTTATAAACTAAAAGCATACGCTCAATAATTAAATCATCACTGAGTTTCTCAGCTTCAGCCCAATCTTGAAATAAATCATCACATTCATAAGTAACAGAGCTACCAGTTAACCATAACTGCTCCGCACCTTTCCAAGCGGTGACCTTATCACCCAGTTTATTTTTTGCTTGATAGTAATAACACTGTAGATTTTTGCTACTTGGTTCGTTGGGGAAATAATCAATAAACTCAGCCCAACGCTCGTTTAAACCAAGAATGACTAAGTATTGGTATGAAAGAGAGTTACCAATAGGTAATGACTTATGATTATGTTTAAATAAACGAATATCATCTGGCGTTTTAGAGCTTAAATCCATTCGTAATTCACGGTAATCCAAATAAGGCGCTAATGAATAACCATCAAGTTCTGCCCTTACTTTTTTATATTCATCGTATTTTTTTTCATTAAGTAGCGTTTTTGCTTCTTGGTATTGTGCTCGCCATGTATCAACAGGTGACGCATCAACAACTTGTACATTCATACCTATGCACAATGCCGTCATCATCCCTAACTTATATTGTGTATATTTCATTGATTTCTTTAACACCTAAACTTTCCAACCTTTGACTGCGGCGTAGTGATCTGAGACTCACTTATACATCTACCGAATTCTTACCTTAGTTTACTTATATTACCCTAGTAACTACAAAAATGAGTGTTAAACTATGTATCATAAATAGTAAATTAATATTTTCGTTAACCAACTCTAATAAGTGATTATGGCTGAATACGTATATACAATGTCACGAGTGAGCAAAATTGTTCCTCCTAAAAGACAAATCCTGAAAGACATTTCTCTTAGCTTCTTCCCTGGTGCAAAAATTGGTGTTTTGGGTCTAAATGGCTCAGGTAAATCAACACTACTTCGCATTATGGCAGGTCTTGATACTGATATTGATGGTGAAGCTCGTCCACAAGCGGGATTAAATGTTGGCTATCTTCCACAAGAACCTGTACTTGATGAATCAAAAACAGTTCGTGAAATTGTTGAAGAGGCTGTTTCTGATGTAGCAGGTGCACTAACTCGCCTTGATGCGGTTTATGCAGCTTACGCTGAAGAAGGTGCTGATTTCGATGCTCTAGCTAAAGAGCAAGGTGAACTTGAAGCATTAATTCAAGCAAAAGATGGTCATAATCTAGATAACGCTTTAGAGCGCGCAGCTGACGCACTACGTCTACCTGAGTGGGATGCTAAAATTGAACACTTATCTGGTGGTGAACGTCGCCGTGTTGCTATCTGTCGTCTTCTTCTAGAAAAACCAGATATGCTGCTACTTGATGAACCAACCAACCACCTTGATGCTGAATCAGTTGCATGGCTTGAGCACTTCCTTGTTGATTATTCAGGTACTGTTGTGGCAATTACCCACGACCGTTATTTCCTTGATAACGCTGCGGGTTGGATTCTAGAGCTTGACCGTGGTGAAGGTATTCCATGGGAAGGTAACTATACCTCTTGGCTTGAGCAAAAAGATGACCGTTTAAAACAAGAAGCGGCAAAAGAAAATGCTCGTCAGAAAACGATTGAAAAAGAACTTGAGTGGGTTCGTCAAAACCCTAAAGGCCGCCAAGCTAAATCTAAAGCTCGTATGGCTCGTTTTGAAGAACTACAAAGCTCTGATCACCAAAAACGTAATGAAACAAACGAACTGTTCATTCCGCCAGGTGAACGTCTAGGTGACAAAGTTCTTGAAGTGAACAACCTAACTAAATCATTTGGTGATCGTGTACTGATTGATGACCTATCATTCAGCATGCCAAAAGGTGCTATCGTGGGTATTATCGGTGCCAATGGTGCGGGTAAGTCTACCCTATTTAAGATGCTAAGTGGTGCTGAAACACCGGATTCAGGTACGATTGAATTAGGTGAAACTGTAAAACTTGCTTCTGTTGATCAATTCCGTGATTCAATGGATGACACAAAAACAGTTTTCCAAGAGATCTCTGAAGGCGCTGATATCATTAAGATCAACAATTTCGAAATCCCAGCTCGTGCTTACTGTTCTCGCTTTAACTTCAAAGGCAACGACCAACAAAAAATTATTGGTGAGTTATCTGGTGGTGAGCGTAACCGTGTTCACTTAGCTAAACTGCTAAAAACTGGCGGTAACGTACTGTTACTCGATGAACCTACCAATGACCTTGATGTTGAAACATTACGTGCACTAGAAGAAGCATTACTTGAGTTCCCTGGTTGTGCAATGGTTATCTCGCACGACCGTTGGTTCCTAGACCGTATCGCTACACACATTCTAGACTACCGTGATGAAGGCCAAGTAAACTTCTTTGAAGGTAACTACACTGAATACAGTGAATGGTTGAAGAAGACCCTAGGTGCACAAGCTGCTGAACCTCATCGCATCAAGTACAAGCGTATGACTAAGTAATAATTTACTTTATTTGATGTTTATCATAAGGGCCGCACTCAAGCGGCCTTTTTATTGGACATAGAACAAACAAAACACCATACTCAATTCCTCTTAAGAAGAAGGAGTAGCCTTATGATTGAAAGACGCAAGTTTTCTCGTGTAATTTATCAAGCAGATGTAGCACTAATCCAAGGCGCTCAGCAATACAGCGGCTCATTGATTGATTTGTCTTTACATGGCTTATTAATAAAACTTAATGATGATAATGCTCTTAACTCAGCGGGTAAATTAATTGTACATTTTGCTCTAAACGACAGTGATATCAATATTATTGCTGAATGTGAAATTGTGAATAATACAAATAATATGCTGAGGCTCTGTATTCGCCATATAGATATTGATAGTATTAGCCACCTTAAACGCTTAGTTGAACTTAACGTTGGTAATAGCGAACTATTATTACGTCAGTTATCAGAACTCACCGAAACACATTAACCTTTATAAATAGTTGTTACCCTTATGCCTGATAAAATTCGAATTTCCGTCTCCCACAACAAAGGAACGCGTCTTTTCGCGATCTCCCAAAGACGAAAAAAGCTGGTCATTTTATCTTTAGTACTTGGGGTTAGCTCATTTGCATTAAGTGGCTTTGGTCTACATTATTTCTACCAGCAGCAAGAAGTTGCCAAAATTGCTATCGCTGAACTGCAAAATAAAAATAATGAACTAAACCAATTGATTGTTGATAATAACAATAGTAATCATGAACTTACTCAACAACTAGAAGCAAAAGAAAATGAATTGCTTGTTATTAGCCAACGTGTAGATGATGTTGAATCTGTACTTGGCTTACAAGAAATATCAGAAGAAGATTCATCATTAGCTGAAAAAACACTAGAGCAACGACTTGATGTTGCAGCCATTGATTCGGCAGTTAGAGCAACTATGTTTCGCTTAATTCCAAATGATACGCCACTACATTACACGAGAGAATCATCCAGTTTTGGTCGCCGAACCAATCCTATTTCAGGTAAACGCCAACGCCACTTAGGAGTTGATTTAACCTGTAAGCGTGGAACCGAAATTTATGCTCCAGCTGATGGAGTTGTTGAGCTAGCAAGAGCCAGTAATAAAGGTTACGGTAATCTATTAAAAGTTCAGCATTCATTCGGTTTTATGACCATGTATGCACACCTACAGAAATTTAAAGTTCGCTCAGGACAGTTCGTTAAAAAAGGCGAACTTATCGCTACTTGTGGTAACTCTGGTAATTCAACAGGGCCACACTTACATTATGAAGTACGTTTCTTAGGGCGAGTTTTAAATCCAAGGTCGTTTATGGATTGGACTCCTGAAAAATTTGATAGTCTCTTTGAAAAAGAGCGAAGCGTAAAATGGACACCTTTGGTGGACGTTATTAATAATGTAGTAAAACTGCAATTAAAATTGACACAAAAACCAACGGTTGAACAAGTTGAGGCGATTAACACAGCGAAAGCTGAAAACGAAAATAGCCAACAATTGACACAATAAACACCGTTTAATCAATACAAAAAGGGTGAGCTCATGGCTCACTCTTTTTACATTCTATGCCTTCTTACCTACACTAATTACGTTCACGGTGAATCGAATCATTTGCTTGTCTAAGTAAACTTTTACTTTCAACTAAAAACTGCTCAGCATAATCACCAAACCAAGATTCTACTTCTTTAAAGTTTTTAATAAATCCTGAACGGTTATGTTCTTCTAGCAATGATATGGCATCACCAAAACGTTGATGGAATCGCTTTATCATTTCAATATTCTCATCCGAAGAAAGAATAATATCTGCGTATAAATTTGGGTCTTGAGCAAACAATCGACCAACCATCAATAACTCCAAACGATAAATTGGAGAGCTTAAGTTAAGCAACTGTTCAATATCAGGATTCTCTTTTGCTAAATGCTGTCCATAAGCAAACGAGGTAAAGTGACGTAATGCTTGAATTAGAGTCATACCATGATCATGCTCATTCGCAGAAATATCACGTACGATTGCTCCCCAAATCTCAAATTGGTTTTTCAGCCAACTATAGTGCTCTTTACCTCGACCATCACACATCACTATAACTTGCTTTGCAAGGCTAGGTACATCAGGACCAAACATTGGGTGTAATCCTACAACGGGGCCTTTATGAGCTGCCATCATTGCTGCAAGAGGTTTTTGCTTGATTGAGGTTAAATCACAAAGAATGCAATCTTCAGGTAAATTGGAGAGTTTATTAATGACATCAATAGTTAAGTTGATAGGAACCGTAACAACAACCATACCGGCATTATCTAGGATCTCATCAGAATTACCCCAATCTTTACTACCGAGAATTCGAACTTGATAACCAGATAATTTAAACATTTTTGCGAATAAACCACCAAGTTGCCCATTACCACCAACAACAACGATAGGCCTTAACTCTGGCTTTAAACACTTAAAACCAGAATCATTTTCGCTGCTATAAGATTCACGCATTGTTCTGCGAAGAATATCTTCAATTAATGAGGGCGGTACGCCTTTCTTTTCAGCCTCAGAACGTCTTGATGCTAACATTGCCGCTTCTCGGCTTGGATCATAAATAGGCAATCCATGTGCACTTTTTACTTCACCAACCTGCTCAACTAAATGCAAACGTTGAGCTAGAAGATCCAACATCTGTTTATCTACCGCATCAATTTGATCGCGCAAATGACTTAGTTCTACCGCCATCTCAATCTATCCTTTTAAACGCTCTTCCAATATCGGAGTTAATTCTTTGTGAGTATGACGTAATAGTGCCTCAGTTGATTCCCAATTGATACAGGCATCTGTAATAGATACGCCATATTTCATCTCAGACAATGGTATATCTGATGGTTGATTCCCTTCATTTAAATGGCTCTCAATCATCAATCCAATAATCGATTTATTACCTTCACGAATTTGGTGGATAACATCTTCAGCAACTAAAGGCTGACGACGATAATCTTTACGTGAATTTGCGTGGCTACAATCAATCATTAAAGCCGCATCTAAATTCGAGTTTGCTAATTCTTCTTCGCATTCTGTTACTGAAACTGAATCATAATTAGTTTGTTTACCACCACGTAAGATAACATGACCATTAGGATTACCTTGGGTTGTAAGTAAAGCAACCTGGCCTTCACTATTAATCCCCATGAAACGGTGTCCAGAAGCCGCCGCCTGCATTGCATTAATCGATGTCGATAAACTGCCATCAGTGCCGTTTTTAAAGCCTACAGGAACAGATAAACCACTTGCCATTTCACGGTGAGTTTGAGATTCAGTTGTTCGAGCCCCAATCGCAGCCCAACTAAATGTATCACCAATGTATTGCGGACTAATTGGATCTAGAGCTTCTGTTGCTAAAGGGATTTCCATCTCAGCTAAATCAACTAATAGTTGTCGTGCAGAATGTAGACCTTGTTCAATATCAAATGAACCATCAAGGTGTGGATCATTAATTAATCCTTTCCAACCTACCGTAGTTCGTGGTTTTTCAAAGTAAACACGCATAACAATGTACAGTTGATCTTTTAGATCTTCTGCGATCACTTTTAACCGTTTTGCGTATTCTTTTGCTGCATCAATATCATGAATTGAACATGGACCACAAACAATCAATAGACGGTGATCTTTTTTATGAATGATATTAGAAATAGTTTGACGGGATTGTTGGATAAACTGACGAGCATTTTCACTTAAAGGGATCTTATTTTTAAGTTCTTGTGGGGTGATCAGCACCTGCTCATCGATAATATTGATATTACTTAATTCACTTTTTCTCATATCCTACACCTGTAAACTTTTATTTCCATAAACTGTCAATTAAGACGAATACAAATAATTTAACAGGTACAGCATATAAATCAACCGTTGTAATTAATATAATACAATTTATTTTACATTGTAAACTTATGTTTACATAAATAGTCTAGGTATAAAAAAAGGTGCGCTGATAACAGCGCACCTTCATAGCACATTTGAGAACGTTCTCGTGTGCGTTACTTTTTAGCCAGCTTCTCTTTGATACGAGCTGATTTACCAGAACGCTCACGTAGGTAGTACAACTTGGCACGACGTACTGCACCGCGACGTTTAACTTCGATGCTGTTTACAACTGGAGAGTGTGTTTGGAACGTACGCTCAACACCTTCACCGTTAGAAATCTTACGTACAGTGAACGCAGAGTGTAGACCACGGTTACGAATAGCGATTACAACGCCTTCGAATGCCTGTAGACGCTCACGGTCACCTTCTTTAACTTTAACCTGAACTACTACAGTGTCACCTGGAGCGAATTTAGGTAGGTCTTGTTTTAGTTGCTCATCTTCAAGAGCTTTAATGATGTTGCTCATTTCTGTATATCCTAGAATAAACTGATACTAAATTTACTTAATTACTTACTGTTCTGGCGTTCTTCACGAACAAACTCAGCCAGTAATAATTCCTGTTCGTCAGTCAGAGCTAGATTTCCCAGGAGCTCTGGTCTTCTTAGCCAAGTACGGCCTAACGATTGTTTCATTCGCCAACGAGCGATATCTTTATGGTTTCCAGATTTCAGTACACTAGGTACTTCCTTACCATCCAAAACCTCAGGTCTTGTATAGTGCGGACAATCTAACAAACCGTCTGCAAAAGAATCTTCTTCAGCGGACGCGAAATCACCTAATACACCCGGAACAAACCGAGATACAGAATCAATCAACGTCATAGCAGGGAGTTCCCCACCTGTAAGCACAAAATCCCCAATTGACCATTCTTCGTCAACTTCAGATTGTATTATGCGCTCATCTACACCTTCGTATCGGCCACAAATTAGAATTAAATTCTCGTTTGTCGCTAATTCCTCAACACCAGCTTGATTCAGCGTTCTGCCTTGAGGTGAAAGGTAAATCACTTTCGTTTTGCCGGGTGACGCTTCTCTGGCTGCAGTAATGGCATCGCGCAAAGGCTGTACCATCATTAACATTCCAGGACCACCACCATAAGGTCGGTCATCAACAGTGCGATGCTTATCATGAGTGAAATCTCTAGGATTCCATGTCTCAATAGATAAAAGACCTTTTTTTATTGCTTGGCTAGTTACCCCAAAATCGGTAACCGAACGGAACATTTCAGGAAATAGGCTAATAACGCCAACCCACATGTGCCCTCGCTTTACCTAGGGGTTAAAACCCAGGATCCCAGTCAACTTCGATCCGTTGAGCTTCACGATCAATTAATTTGATCACTTGCTCATCAATAAAAGGAATCAATCGTTCCTTTTTACCAAAAGCATCTTTCAGGTTGGCTTTGACTACAAGAACATCGTTTGATCCGGTTTCAAAAATGTCGTCAACAACGCCAAGCGCATAGCCTTTAGTTGTAACCACTTCCATACCAAACAATTCACGCCAGTAGAATTCATCTTCTGACAGCTCAGGTAGTGCGTCTGCTTTAACTGCAATTTCTAGGTTAGTATATGTTTGAGCTTCTTCTCGAACATCTAACCCTTTCAGTTTGCACACCAAACCTTTATGACGTTTCCAGCTTTCAACTGAAAACTCGACCCATTCACCTTTAACTTGGATAAGCCAAGGTTTGTAATCGAAAATACTTTCAGGTTGATCTGTAAAAGAAACTACTTTCAACCATCCACGAATACCATAGGAAGCACCAAACTTACCTACAACAATAACTTCGTCTTGCTTACTCATAAATTCTTTACCTTTAACCAACTAATATTAAGCCGCTTTTTTAGCGTCTTTAACTAGCTTAGCTACACGATCAGAAAGACCAGCGCCTTGCTCAACCCAGTGGCCAACACGGTCTAGATCTAAACGAAGACCTTCTTCTTGACCTTGTGCTGTAGGGTTAAAGAAACCTACTTTCTCAATGTAACGACCAGTTGCTTTGAAACGGCTGTCCGCTACAACGATTTGATAGAATGGACGCTTCTTAGCGCCGTGACGTGCCAAACGAATGGTAACCATATCGTCCTCTTTTGCTTTGTATAAAAATTAAATTGGCCCAAAAAAAATTATTTTTTGAGCCCTCGTGCCAAAATAAAGCCCCGGAATTTTACTCTTATAGAGTTTCAATGCAAGGGATTTAGTTACTTTTTCACCAATTATTTTTGTAATTGATGAAAAAATTGGTTTAAAAAAGTGCGCCAGGTTAAGTTTTTCAACAAATTAACTTGCCGCCCTTAATTATATATCTTTTTAGATACTACTGATTGTATTGGATTTTTAGCGACCGAAGCCACCCATTCCGCCCATACCACCCATCATACCTTGCATATTACGCATCATGCCTTTCATGCCACCCTTCTGCATTTTCTTCATCATCTTCTGCATTTGGGTGAATTGTTTTAGCATACGGTTTACATCTTGAACTTGTACACCAGAACCAGCAGCAATACGTTTTTTACGTGAGCCTTTGATGATTTCAGGACGTTGACGCTCTTTCATTGTCATGGAATTAATAATCGCTTCCATTTGATTGAACATTTTATCATCAACTTTATCTTTCACATCACTTGGTAGCTGAGACATTCCTGGAAGCTTATCCATCATGCCCATCATGCCGCCCATGTTTTTCATCTGACCAAGCTGCTCACGGAAATCTTCTAAATCAAAGCCTTTTTTCTCTTTGAATTTTTTCGCCAGTTTCTCTGCTTTTTCTTTATCTACGTTCTTTTCAAGATCTTCAATTAAAGAAAGAACATCACCCATACCTAAAATTCGAGAAGCAATACGTTCTGGGTGGAACGGTTCTAGTGCGTCAGTTTTTTCACCAACACCTAAAAATTTAACTGGTTTACCTGTAATATGACGAACTGATAATGCAGCACCACCACGAGCATCACCATCAACCTTTGTTAAGATAACACCGGTTAGAGGTAAAGCATCACCAAACGCTTTTGCTGTATTTGCTGCATCTTGACCTGTCATTGCATCAACAACAAACAGAGTCTCAATCGGATTTACATGCGCATGAAGCTGTTTGATCTCATCCATCATTTCGGTATCAACAGCCAAACGGCCTGCTGTATCGACAATAACAACATCAAAGAACTTCAGTTTTGCGTGGCTAATCGCCGCATCAACAATATCAATAGGCTTTTGATCTGCACTAGATGGGAAGAAATCAACATCCACATCTGTAGCTAAGGTTTCTAATTGTTTGATCGCCGCAGGACGATAAACATCGGCAGAAACAACTAATACTTTTTTCTTATCGCGCTCTTTTAATAATTTAGCTAATTTACCCGTACTGGTCGTTTTACCTGCACCTTGTAAACCAGCCATTAAAATAACAGCAGGTGGCTGACAAGCTAAGTTTAGGGCTTCGTTAGAATCCCCCATAACCGCTTCTAGTTCAGCTTGAACAATTTTTATGAACTCTTGGCCTGGCGTTAAGCTTTTTGATACTTCAACACCAACCGCACCTTCTTTTACGCGTTTTACAAAATCACGAACCACTGGTAAAGCTACGTCAGCTTCCAGTAACGCCATACGAACTTCACGTAGCGTTTCTTTAATGTTGTCTTCTGTTAATCGACCTTTACCACTGATATTTTTCAGTGTTCTGGATAGTCTATCCGTTAAATTATCAAACATATTCCTGCGCCTACTTTGCGACCATTAAACGATTATACCTAAATCTTGGGCGTAATAATGAAAATTTTTTAACCAAACTGAATCACACCTACCGAGATTGTCCTGTAGAGGGTATAATCAAGATGTTGATAAACTAGGTGATCAGTAAATTATGGATACCATTACAGCAATCGGTGCTGCTCTATCTTACTTTTTTGCATTAGGCTTTGTTATTCCTGGCTTAGCAAGTAAAAATAAAATTCAGACCAAGGTGGTGTTCATTTTTGCATCCCTTGCACTGCTATTGCATGCATGGCAGCTTAAAGAGCTTATTTTAAATACTGCGGGACAAAACCTGAGTATTCTTAATGTAGCCTCTCTTATTAGCTTTATTATATCGCTAGTAATGAGTGCTTCTATGCTTAAGTTTCGAGTATGGTTTATTTTACCCGTAGTTTATAGTTTTTCTGCAATTAACTTATTAGCCGCGACGTTCTTATCAGGGGCGTTTATCACCCACCTTGAGACTCATCCTAGCTTATTAATTCATATATCTTTAGCTTTGTTTGCTTATTCAACATTAATGATCGCGACACTTTATGCTCTTCAACTCGCTTGGCTTGACCATAAACTCAAAAGCAAAAAATCATTAATGTTAAATCCAAACCTTCCTCCATTAATGATGGTCGAACGCCAACTTTTCAAGATCATTCTTGTTGGTTTATTATTATTGACTCTTACATTAATGACTGGCTTCACATTTCTTCAAGATATGTTTGCCCAAGGTAAAGCTCACAAAGCAATACTTTCCTTCATTGCTTGGATTATCTACGCGACATTAACTTGGGGCCATTATCAACGTGGGTGGCGCGGTCAAAAAGCATTATGGTTCAGTTTATCAGGCGCTTTCTTACTTACCCTTGCTTACTTTGGTAGCCGTTTTGTTCAAGAGATTGTGTTAACTTAATTGCGACAATCGCTCATTTTTTGTATTCAAACTTGACAGACGGATTATCAGATTAGATAAATACCTTTTCATTATATCAATCTAAGTAAGCGCTTAGATTGATATTCTCCCTTTAAAATGAGGAACAAGACACTTGGACGATATATCAACCGGTGCCCTATTTACGTTATTAGCTATACTCATTGTTATCTCCGGTTACTTCTCAAGCTCAGAAACGGGCATGATGTCGTTAAACCGCTACCGCCTAAAGCACCTGTCAAATCAGGGGCATAAAGGTGCAAAACGTGTTGAAAAACTACTCAGTCGCCCAGATCGCCTCATTGGCCTTATCCTTATCGGCAATAATCTTGTTAACATTCTAGCTTCTGCAATAGCCACCATCCTTGGTATGCGACTTTATGGTGATCTAGGCGTAGCCATCGCTACCGGTGTATTAACCCTTGTGATTCTTGTCTTTGCAGAAGTAACCCCTAAAACCCTCGCGGCAATGTATCCTGAACGTGTTTCTTATAGCAGTAGTTTAGTCCTTAATGTATTAATGAAGGTGCTTTCTCCACTGGTTATTTTAGTTAACCTAATCACTAACGGTTTCTTAAAAATACTCGGCCTTGGTTCAGGGCATAACGATAAAGATAAATTAAGCTCGGAAGAGTTAAGAACCGTTGTTCATGAAGCCGGAGGATTAATTCCTCGTCGTCACCAAGATATGCTGATTTCAATACTGGATTTAGAGCACGTTACCGTTAACGATATTATGGTGCCTCGCAGTGAAATTACAGGGATTGATATTAACGATGATTGGAAATCGATTTCACGTCAATTAACTCACTCCCCTCACGGACGTATTGTTTTATATCGAGATCAAATAGATGAAGTAGTTGGGATGCTTCGTTTACGTGAATCTTACCGCTTGATGCTTGAAAAAAATGAATTTACCAAAGAAACACTATTAAGAGCCGCGGATGAAATTTATTTCATACCTGAAGCGACCCCACTTAATTCACAGCTATTAAAGTTTCAGCGTAATAAAGAACGCATTGGCTTAGTTGTTGATGAATACGGTGATATCCAGGGTTTAATAACATTAGAAGATATTTTGGAAGAAATTGTTGGTGAATTCACTACCTCAATGGCTCCAAGTTTAGCTGAAGAAATTACACCTCAGCCTGATGGCAGCTTTATGATTGAAGGTAGTGCCAATATTCGAGACATTAATAAAGGCTTAAAATGGGACTTACCAACAGATGGACCAAGAACACTTAATGGCTTAATCCTTGAGCATTTAGAAGAGATCCCTGAAACGGAAATTAGCCTCGAAATTGAACAGCATAATATGGAAATTGTCGCTGTAGAAGAAAACAAAATTAACCTTGTAAAAGTATTCCCAAGTACTGAAGATGATAAATAATTTGTATGCCAATACTATCAATGGTTAAAACTGATATTCAGCTAAAAAAAAGCCCGCTAAATGCGGGCTTTTTTTTCAAATTAAAACGTCAATTAATGATTAGATAATTCTTTTAGCATTGAATCAGATAGTGCAAGTTCATCATTTTTATTTACGCTGATACCTGATGCAAGCACTGTGCTTGCGATTGCTTTTGCTTCATCAAGTGAATGCATTTCATAAGTACCACATTGATACTCATTCAGTTCAGGAATTTTATTTTGAGCTTCTACTTTCAGCACATCTTCCATTGATGACACCCATGCATCTGCAACTGCTTGCTCAGCTGGTGTACCGATCAAACTCATATAGAAGCCAGTACGACACCCCATTGGCGAGATATCAATAATTTCAACACCGCTGCCATTAAGGTGGTTACGCATAAAACCTGCGTATAAGTGCTCTAATGTATGAATGCCTTTCTCTGACAGAATATCTTTATTTGGTGCCGTAAAGCGTAAATCAAATACAGTAATTGTATCGCCTTTAGGTGTTTGCATTGTTTTCGCAACACGAACCGCCGGTGCTTCCATACGAGTATGATCTACAGTAAAACTATCTAACAATGGCATATTTTAATCCTTTAAAGTTATAAATGATGGCTTACCACCACCAACTGCTTTGTCTCTCTAGCTCAGCCTTACATTGCTTTAATTGCCAACCATAAGTTTTGGCTTGAGATTCAACCTTACGAGCTATCTTAATCAATTGTGGTTTATTTTTGTAGCTTTTGCGTTTAAAACCACCGCGACCTTCATGGTACGCCAAATATTGGTTATATGGATCCCACTTAGAGATCCCTAACTGCTTTTGGGAACCGTCAGTGTACCAACCGATGAACATGATTGCATCATCAAAGCTACTACGAGAACCACCACCCGTTTCATCTTCATATTCTCCCCATACAGGGTCCTGAGCTTGTGCGTAACCATAAGCTGAACTTGGTCGACTCCATGGTATAAAACCAAGTAGTTTGGTTCTAGGTGGACGCACCGTTGCTCTGAAGCTACTTTCTTGTTTCATAATAGCCATAGCTACATTTATCGGCGTACCATACTCTTCAGTCATATCTTTAGCATCGTCATACCATCCGCTTTTTTCACGGAAAATATCACATAGATTATCCTGTTTGGTTGGTGGTGCCGTCGCACACCCAGATAATCCTAATAATGCTATAGCGGTAAGTGGAAGTTTATATTTCATCAATTTTTCTCAAAAAAAAGCACTGCTACCCATAGAATAACAGTGCTAGATATTTCTTCGTAAGTATCACTTCAAATAACTGAAGTATTCTTCTAAATATTCAGAAAAAGAAAGCTTATCATTCGCTTCAATTTCTTTTTGTGCCTGAACTGAACGTTCAACTTCAGCATCTAACTCTTGCTTAGTATAAAAGCGATATTGATGAGCTAAGTGTGTTTCACGATGCTCTACCGCCAATTTACAACCAATCACACCGATACCGCCAGCAGCTTTTGTTTCTGCTAATAATTGACCTGAAATCGTTAACTCAGGATCATCAATCATTGCACTTAGGCGTTTATGAGTCTGTTGATAAGCGTCATCACCGTTAACGCGATCCATTTCTTTTGCGATAACCAGCAAATCTTCAAATACTCTTTCAGCCCATGCTTTTTGAGTTAATCGTTCACCTTGGCAACCAATTTTTAGTTCTAACCCCGGTTTACGACCTTTTTCAATGATCTTATTCCAGTTGTCTTTCCAACAAGCCATTTCACTGTCATTCATTGGTGCAGAGTCACTCAGAACAGTCCAAGTTAAGAACATATCTAAGAAGCGAACTTGATCTTCATTAACACCAATTGGACTGTACGGGTTTACATCTAAAGAACGAACTTCAATGTACTCAACCCCGTCTCTTTCTAGTGCTTCAGAAGGTCTTTCGCCACTTTTTGTCACTCGTTTTGGGCGAATTGGAGCATAAAGTTCATTTTCAATTTGAAGAACATTTGAGTTCAACTGAATATGTTTATCACCTTCTTTTAAACCTATTTTAGCGAACTCTTCTGATGGTGTTCGAATGGCTTTATTTAAACCATCAACATATTCATTAACGCTGTTCAGGCTAATTTTTAGATTACTTTGAGCATCATTGGTATAGCCCAAATCACTCAGACGTAATGATGTAGCATAAGGTAAGTAATAAGTCTTACCTAAGGATTCAAAGTCCATAGAGGTTTCACGACCTTGAATAAATGAGCTACATAATGCCGGTGAAGCACCAAAGAAATAAGGAATTAACCAACCAAAACGGTAGTAGTTTCGAATTAATGCAAAATAAGCATCTGATACTGATTCTTTTCTTTGGTCTTCTGATTGTTCACCAAATAATTCATCCCAAAACTCTGTTGAAAATGAAAAATTAAAATGTACGCCAGAAATCACTTGCATCACGCTACCGTAACGACGCTTTAGGCCTTCACGATAAGTTGTTTTCAGTTTACCTACGTTCGATTCACCGTACTGAGCTAACGTAATATCGTCATCATGAGTAACAAAACATGGCATTGAAAGTGGCCATAGTTTTTCGTCTCCCATGTGAGAAACCGTATAGTGGTGTACATCTTCTAGTTGCTTTAATACGGTATCAACATCATTTGATACTGGAGTAATAAACTCTAATAATGATTCTGCAAAATCTGTTGTGATGTATTTATGTGTTAATGCTGAACCTACGCCTTCTGGGTGTGGCTTAGTTGAAAGTGACGCTCCTGGAGTGAATCGAAGCGTTTCTCTTTCAATTCCTCGGCCTGTTTTTTTAAAGGCGTTAGGATTGGAAGCGACTTTCTGTAATCGGTTGATAAATTCGGTCAAAATACAATCTCGCTATTGAGGTAACAACATTATTATGTTGATTTATGTCATGGATACTAACAAATTTTATCGATAGTTGGATACGAAAAAACGGCAATAAATACTACTTATTGCCGTCTTTCTAAGTGTTATTACTTTTTCACTGTCATCACTTCAACAGGAATACCTAGTGATTTCAATTTAGGTAATAATTCTTTTTCATCACCAACCACAACAATTTGATACTGTGCAGGATCGAACCATTTAGCCGCTAATGAGTTCAACTTATCTCGACCTAGCGTCTCAATAAGTTCATTCTGTTCATCAATGAAATCATCATCCAATGAATACGTCAGTATTTTGCCAAGTAAGCGTGCTTTCTGGCCCGGAGTTTCATACTTTAATGCATCTTGTTGCCCTACGGCTAAGCGCATAAAATTCAGTTCATCAACTGTCATTCCATCTTTTTTGAATTTATCCATTTCAGAAATAAATTCTTTAATTGATTCAACAGTCACATCGGCTCTTACTTGCGCATAAAAAATCGACATTCCGATCTCTTTATTGCCCATTAAGTAGCTACCAGCTCCATAAGTGTAGCCTTTATCTTCACGTAGGTTCTGATTAATTCGGCTATTAAAGTTTCCACCTAAATTAAAATTAGCTAGCTGTGTTTGATACAGTTCACCTGTTGCATCAAACGGTATACCTTGTCGAACAAAACGAACCACGCTTTGAGGTGCATTTGGTTTATTGACCAAATAAATTTTTTGCTCGTTTAATGTTGGTAAGCGTTGCGGTGCTAAAATTTCAGGTGTTGCTCCTTTCCAATCAGATAAAAACGCTAATTTGTTTATCAAATCTGATTTATTAATATCACCAACTGACACAATTTGAGTACCAATCGGCGTGTAGGTTTGCTTATAGAAAGCTTTAACATCATCTAACGTCAGAGCTTGAACTGATGCTAATGAACCATCTGGCGAGCGATCAAAAATCGTCCCTTTGAACAAAATTTCACGAGTCGCTTGTGATGCTAACCAAGATGGTCTTTGATGTTCATATACAAGCCCTTCAACAGCTTGCTTTTGTAAACGGTCAAAATCAGCTTGCTCAAACGCGGGGTCAAACAACATTTCATTTACGATCGCTAAGGTCTGATCGATATTTTTTGTTAACGACGCCACTGAGATCGTCGTTGTGTAGCTACCCGAATTAAACGATACAGAACTACCTAATTTATCCAATTTCTTTTGTAACTCTTCAGAGGAAGATTTCATTGTACCTTCTTCCATCATTGCAGCGGTTAACGACGCTAACCCTTCTTTCCCTTTCGGTACGTAGCGATTACCTGCTGGAATTGCTATTTGTAATTGAATTGTAGGTGTTTCAATCGCTTCAGTTCCCAGAACTTCAATACCATTGCTTAAATTAGCACGGTAAATATCAGGAGCTTTAGCGGTTACGCCTTTTGATGGTTGAGGCATAATTGAGCGATCAAAATCATCAACTGCTCTACGAACATCTAAACTATTTTCATCAATTTTTTTGTATTCAGGAAGATCTCGCTTTGGCGTTACAAAATTTGGCTTTTGAACTTCTAGCTGTGTTTTTCCTTTAGGTACAACACTTAAAGTAACCTTATATTTGTTAGCCATATAAGTGTCAAATGCTTGGGATACTTTCTCTGGTGTAACCGCTTTTAATTCAGCTAATTGTTTTTCTAACTGATTTGGGTTGCCATAAAAGGTTTCATTAGAAGCAAGTTGAGATACTTTTCCTGAAACCGATTGTAAGCCAAAGATGGCTCCAGCTTCAGCACTACCTTGAACTTCTTCTAGGTCTGCCTTGGATACCCCTTCTTTATCAAATTTTTCAAGTACATCCATGACCTCTTTATATGCGGTAGATAGGTCATTATTTTTACCAGAATCGGTCATGGCGTACACATACATAGTACAAGATAACTCGGCACAATCATGGAAAGCGCCAGCATCTACTACTTTGCCTGTTTTTACTAACTCTTGGTATAAGAGACTCGTTTTACCATCACCTAGTAATGTTGCCAGCATATCAAGGCTAGCTTCGGTTTCTTCACCACGATACGTTGTTGGCCAACCAATCATTACCATTGGTTGCTGAATACGATCTTCTAATGTGATGTAACGGTTTTCTTTTAATGTCACTGGTTGCTTAGGTGCATTCTCAACTTCTGGTCCTCGTGGGATCGAACCAAAGTATTTATTCACCCATTCAAGTGTTTGCTTACTATCTAAATCACCACCAATGGTAATGACGGCATTATTAGGACCATACCAACGTAAGAAAAAAGCTTTTAGGTCATTAACATCAACGCGATCTAAGTCCTCTACATAACCTATGGTTTGCCATGAATACGGATGACCTTGTGGGAATAATGCTTCGCCCATTTTTTCATAAATTAAGCCATATGGACGATTATCGTAATTTTGTCCACGTTCGTTTTTCACCGTACTGCGCTGAATTTCAAATTTCTTTTGAGATACAGCATCAATCAAGAACCCCATACGATCAGATTCTAGCCACAACATTTTTTCAAGTTGATTTGCAGGCACGGTTTCAAAGTAATTGGTGCGATCACGATTAGTTGTACCGTTTAATGTACCACCCGCTTCAGTAATAATTTTAAAGTGTTGTTGATCACCCACATTCTCTGAACCTTGGAACATCATATGTTCAAAGAAGTGGGCAAAACCTGATTTACCGATTTCTTCTCGAGCAGAACCAACATGATAAGTCACATCAACATGAACAAGCGGATCAGAGTGGTCTGGACTAAGAATGACAGTCAAACCGTTATCTAGCGTGTATTTTTGATAAGGGATAACCGTTGAGCCTTCTTTAGGTAAAACTTGCTCAACAAGGGTCACCCCTTTTGGTAAATCAGTCGTTTTCGGAGCTTCAAATTCAGATTTACTGCAACCTGCAAGCGCCAAAACAATTGAAAGGCTTAATATTTTTTTCATTCTTATATCCTATAAAATCCCGTTTACTGCAAGCGATAGCAAGGCATATCGCACCGCTTTACCAATCCCAATTAAAACAATACATGGCCAAAAACGCATCCTTAACCACCCGGCAGCTAAACAAAGGGGATCGCCAATGATTGGTAACCAACTAAATAATAATGTCCAATAGCCATATTTTTTAATCCATTGAATGGCTTTATGACCGTGTTTCTGCGAAGAAGTTTTATCTGGAAGTAATAAACCAAGCCAATAGTTTGTTATTCCACCTAATGTATTGCCTAGCGTTGCAACAAAAACAACAAGCCATGTAGAAAAGCTATTTAATTGCAATGTTGCGATTAGACTCGCTTCAGAAGCGCCTGGTAATAAAGTCGCACTTAAAAAGCCAGAGCTAAATAATACCCATAATGCAGAATCTGCATTAAACCAATCAAACATGATTGAATTTATTCCATTATAAATACTAAGATAACAGCAAGCATAAAATAAAAAAGGGCGCATCAGCACCCTTTTATTGTTAAGTTTTGTTCAAAATTAACCAACTAGCGCAAGAAGTATACCTGCGGCAACAGCAGAACCAAGCACACCAGCTACGTTTGGCCCCATAGCATGCATTAACAAGAAGTTTTGAGGATTAGCCTCAAGGCCAACTTTATTAACCACACGAGCGGCCATTGGAACGGCTGATACGCCTGCCGCACCAATTAATGGGTTAATATCTTCTTTCGAGAACTTATTAAGAACCTTAGCCATAATGACACCACCTGCTGTACCAATACTAAAAGCAACAGCACCAAGAGCTAAAATACCTAATGTTTCTACATTTAAGAAGGTATCCGCTTTTAGCTTAGATCCAACACCTAACCCTAAGAAGATCGTAACAATATTAATTAATTCATTTTGAGCTGTACTTGATAAACGATCAACCACACCAGACTCTTTCATTAAATTGCCTAAGCAAAACATACCGACAAGTGGCGTCGCCGATGGCAAAAATAAAATAGTCATTAGTAATACGGCTAATGGGAATAATATCTTCTCTGCTTTACCAACATGACGCAGTTGAGCCATTTTAATTTGGCGCTCTTCTGGCGTAGTGAGTGCTTTCATAATTGGTGGCTGAATAATAGGAACTAATGCCATGTAACTATATGCAGCAACCGCTATCGCACCTAATAGGTCTGGTGATAACTGACTCGACAAAAAGATTGCCGTAGGACCATCAGCACCACCGATAATAGCAATAGAAGAAGCATCCGCTAACGTAAACTCCATTCCCGGCACATAGTTAAGTAAAATTGCACCAAACAACGTAGCAAAAATACCTACTTGAGCAGCAGCACCTAGCCATAGTGTTTTAGGGTTAGCAATTAGAGCTCCAAAATCCGTCATCGCTCCTACGCCCATAAAGATAAGTAACGGGAATATTCCTGTTTCAATCCCTACGTAATAAACGTAATAAAGCAATCCACCTGGGTCTGTAAATCCGGCATTAGGGATATTTGCTAAAATTGCACCAAAACCAATAGGCAATAATAATAGTGGCTCAAACCCTTTTTTAATCGCTAAAAAGAGTAGACCACAACCAACAGCCATCATAATAAGTTGCTCAAACTTAAAATTGGCAATGGCTGTTTCATTCCATAATGTTAATAAACCATCCATGTTTTATACCTACATCTACGCTAAAGAAAGTAATGGCGTACCAACAGTCACTGCATCACCCTCTTTAGTTAAAATATCTTGCACTGTACCACTACGTGAAGCTTTGATTTCTGTTTCCATTTTCATTGCTTCAAGAATAAGTAATACATCACCTTCAACAACTTCTGCACCTGCTTGCACTAATACCTTAAAGATATTACCAGCCAATGGTGCATCAACAGACTCAGCATCCATTGCAGAAAGTTGAGGTGATTGAACTGGAGCAGCTTGCGCTGAAATTTGTTCAACAGAAGAGATAACTCCTTGAGGGCCAACTTCAACGTTATATACTTGCCCGTCCACTTTTACGCTATAGGCTTCAACACTGCCTTTAGCTGCAGAGACTTTGACCTCTTCCTTCTCTGCTTCTTTTTCAGTACCTGGAGCAGGTTCAAATGCATCTGGGTTATTACGGTTTTTAAGAAATTTCAATCCAACTTGAGGGAATAATGCATAAGTTAAAACATCATCAACCTGTTGCTCAGCAAGTTCAATATTCTCTTCTTTCGCTTTTTCCAGTAACTCATCAGTTAATGTATGAAGTTCCGCTTTTAAAAGATCAGCAGGACGACAAGTTACCGCTTCTTTACCATCAAGAACTCGAGCTTGTAACTCAGCATTAACCTCAGCAGGAGCTGCACCGTATTCCCCTTTCAGTACACCAGCAGTTTCTTTTGTTATGCTCTTATAACGCTCTCCGGTAAGAACATTAATCACCGCTTGTGTTCCCACAATTTGAGAAGTTGGCGTTACTAGTGGAATATAACCAAGATCTTTACGCACTTTAGGGATTTCTGCTAAAACTTCATCCATCTTATCAGCAGCACCTTGCTCTTTAAGTTGGCTTTCCATATTAGTCAGCATGCCACCCGGAACTTGAGCAATAAGAATTCGTGAATCAACCCCTTTTAGTTGACCTTCAAATTTTGCATATTTCTTACGAACTTCTCGGAAATAACTAGCAATAGGTGCTAATTGATCTAATTTCAGATTAGTATCACGTCCGGTTTCTTCTAACATAGCAACAACGGTTTCTGTTGGTGTATGCCCATAAGTTTGACTCATCGAAGAAATAGCCGTATCAAGAATATCAATGCCAGCTTCTACAGCTTTAATTGCTGTTGCGGTAGAAAGCCCAGTTGTTGCATGACTATGCAGAGCTAGAGGGACATCACAAGACGCCTTAATTCGAGTGATTAACTCTTCAGCCTCATAAGGCTTAAGCAAACCTGACATGTCTTTTATACATAGAGAGTGACAACCTAAATCTTCTAGACGTTTGGCTAAATCGACCCAAGTATCAGTATTATGAACAGGGCTTGTTGTGTATGAAAGCGTACCTTGTGCATGAGCCCCCACGTCGATTGTCGCTTTTACCGCTTTTTGAAAGTTTCTTACATCGTTCATTGCATCAAAAATACGGAATACATCCATTCCATTTGCATGTGCTCGTTCAACAAACTTCTCAACCACATCATCGGCATAGTGACGATAACCTAATAAGTTTTGACCACGTAGAAGCATTTGCATTGGTGTATTTGGCATGGCTTTTTTTAATAGTCGTAAACGCTCCCACGGATCTTCTCCTAGATAACGAATACAAGAATCAAATGTTGCGCCTCCCCAAGTTTCTAGAGACCAATAACCAATTTTATCCAACTGTTCTGCAATCGGTAACATATCTTCAACACGCATACGTGTTGCAAATAGTGATTGATGGGCGTCACGAAGTACCACATCAGTGATAGAAAGTGGTTTAGACATGCTTACAAACTCCTTGTAATAATTTTCCTAAAACAGTTATTTATTCTTTTCGCGGTGTAATTTAACCGCAGCAGAAATTGCAGCAATTATCTGAGGCTGCACTGTTGTTTGATCGGGATTCTGAACTTTTTGAACAGCTAATGCTTGCTTTGGAGGTAGCTCCACAGGCAATAGTTTTGACATGAGTTGAACTAGATAAACTAGGATGGTTAGGAACGCAAACACAACGCACATACCTGTAAGCATGAGCGTAGCTGCTTCCCATAATAGACTTCCAATGTCTGTCATCTTGCTTCCCTTTTGATGATAGTGACAATGTAAAATTTAGTATGAAATTTATACAAAAATGGTTCTTTTATTCTAAAAAGAAGGATCAATTATCTCGTCATGAATATATTTGTCAAATATGAATCAACGAAATCTTTTTAAAAAAGAAGATCATGGCGAGTTATATCCATACACTGCCACTTTTCTCTTTAAAATAACCTGATTACAATCAAGTTACCTAACAATAACGAATAAATCAATCGATTTAAAAACAACCAATTTGATTAACTACTTATCTTTCAGACATAAAAAAACCCGATCAAATGATCGGGTTCTTTTAAAGAATGGTGCGCCAGAGAGGATTCGAACCTCTGACCGCCTGGTTCGTAGCCAGGTACTCTATCCAGCTGAGCTACTAGCGCACACTTTAATTCTGATTGTCTTTGTAATCTTTTATTGTCACCAACAAATGACTACAAAAAGAAATAATGGTGCGCCAGAGAGGATTCGAACCTCTGACCGCCTGGTTCGTAGCCAGGTACTCTATCCAGCTGAGCTACTAGCGCACACTTTAATTCTGATTGTCTTTGTAATCTTTTATTGTCACCAATAAATGACTACAAAAAGAAATAATGGTGCGCCAGAGAGGATTCGAACCTCTGACCGCCTGGTTCGTAGCCAGGTACTCTATCCAGCTGAGCTACTAGCGCACACTTTAATTCTGATTGTCTTTGTAATCTTTTATTGTCGCCAATAAATGACTACAAAAAGAAATAATGGTGCGCCAGAGAGGATTCGAACCTCTGACCGCCTGGTTCGTAGCCAGGTACTCTATCCAGCTGAGCTACTAGCGCACACTTTAATTCTGATTGTCTTTGTAATCTTTTATTGTCACCAAAAAATGACTACAAAAAGAAATAATGGTGCGCCAGAGAGGATTCGAACCTCTGACCGCCTGGTTCGTAGCCAGGTACTCTATCCAGCTGAGCTACTAGCGCACACTAAATCTTTTGTATCGCTGCTGATTAATATCAACAACAATAAATAATGGCGGTGAAGGAGGGATTCGAACCCTCGATACGGGATAAACCGTATACTCCCTTAGCAGGGGAGCGCCTTCAGCCTCTCGGCCACCTCACCGTCTTGTTTTTCTGATAGAAATTCTATCAATTAAATTAATGGTGCGCCAGAGAGGATTCGAACCTCTGACCGCCTGGTTCGTAGCCAGGTACTCTATCCAGCTGAGCTACTAGCGCACAATAATTCTTTTGTGTTTTTGCTGATAATAAATATCAACATAAACAAATAATGGCGGTGAAGGAGGGATTCGAACCCTCGATACGGGATAAACCGTATACTCCCTTAGCAGGGGAGCGCCTTCAGCCTCTCGGCCACCTCACCGTCTTGAGGAGGCACATATTACGGTTTACCAAAAATATGTCAATCACTTCTTAGTAAAAAATAACGCTTTTTCGTTTAACCGTCTATGAAACGACCAAAATGGATAAAAATAAAACGTTATACCGAACTTGTGTCTCTTATTTTGTTCATTTTTATCAATAAGTAAAAGACAAAAACAAACAAGGCTGACAATGCCAGCCTATATTCATACGAAATTAAAAGTTGCCTTGCGAAGCCGCAGGTGTACCTTTTTCCGCTTGAATGCGCATATAAATCTCTTCACGGTGAACAGATACTTCTTTAGGTGCATTTACACCAATACGTACTTGGTTGCCTTTAACGCCTAGTACAGTAACTGTTACTTCGTCACCAATCATCAGAGTTTCACCTACACGGCGAGTCAAAATTAGCATTCGAATGCTCCTTGAGTTATCTCAGTATTATAATAAATGTATGTATCGTCCGTTATCGCTTATTTTCATAAACGTCTTTGCTCAAGAAACAGCGACCAAAAGATCATTATCTTGTGATTGCTCTGTAATAACAAACGTTTTATGTAAAATTTCGGCCGCTCGGTGTAAATCAGCTTGATTTACGATAACCGACACACTTTTTGGCTCAATATCATATTGATGAACATCAATATCATTTGCCAATAGTTGATTGCAAGCAGACTCTGCCATCCCTTCAACATTATCTCCGACTAACGTCAGAATTGATAAGCTACTAATATTGCGTATTTTAGTATTAAATGCCAGCTTCAATTGTAAAAAAGTCGCTTTAGGTACAACAATTTGAAAACAATCACATCTTTCATTTAACACCCTATACTGTTTATAGAGTTCTGCTTGCTCTTCGGTTGAAATATTCTCACATTCAACCAAAGATAAATCTTGTTTTAGTGCTAATCCAGTTACAGCTAAAGGCTGTTTTGGATTCTCACAAATTAGCGTCCCTTCGCCATCCTCAAACGAGGACAATACTCTCAATGCCACCGATGAATTCCAAGCATGAGCTACTGAATGTTCTTGAAGAACTTTGGCACCAGATTTCGCTAATGCGTGCATATCAGAAAAAGAGACTTCTTCTAAACGACGCGTATTAGATACAAAACGAGGATCTGAGGTATATACCCCATCAACATCAGTAAAAATCTGACACTCATCTGCATCTAGTGCAGCGGCAAGTGCTACTGCTGTGGTATCAGAACCACCTCGACCTAATGTAGTGATATTACCTTGATCATCTCGACCTTGGAAACCCGCAACAATAACAACATACCCCTTATCAACCCATTGAGTGATAAGGTTCGTCTCAATATGCTTAATTGTCGCATCATTGAATGAATTATTAGTATGAATTCCTGCTTGGTCGGCGGTTAATGATATTGCTTTTATGCCCTTTTGATTTAAAGACATTGCCAATAATGCAATAGAAACTTGCTCACCAGCTGAAAGTAACATATCCAATTCACGAGGCTCAGGTACCTCACTTATTTGATTTGCTAAATGCAGTAGTCGATTTGTTTCTCCAGCCATGGCAGAAACCGCAACAACGACATCATGCCCTTGTTGCAGTGTTGATATGATACGTTCGGAAACAGATTGGATCCGTTCAACGGATCCAACTGATGTACCACCATACTTTTGTACGATTAATGCCACTGATACGACCTATTACAGACGCTCAGTTAGCCAAGCTTCAACAGAAGCAAGTGCATTTGGTAATGCTTCAGCATCAGTACCGCCAGCTTGAGCCATATCTGGACGACCGCCGCCTTTACCACCAACTTGCTGTGCAACCATATTCACTAATTCACCCGCTTTAACTTGGCCAATAAGATCTTTTGTTACACCAGCAATTAAACCAACTTTACCTTCGCTAACATTACCTAACATGATAATACCGCTACCAATTTGGTTCTTAAGTTCATCAACCATACCACGAAGTGCTTTATTGTCAGCATCATCTAATTGAGCAACAAGCACTTTTGTTCCTGCAATTTCTTGTACTTTATTGATAAGACTAGCACTCTCTTGAGACGCTAATTTATCTTTAAGTTGTTGAATTTCTTTTTCAAGTTGTTTTGCTTTTGATGCTGCTTCGTTCAGCTTTTTATCTGCCGCTTTTTGTTGAGCTTCGATTGCATCTAGTGCAGCCTCACCTGTAACCGCTTCAATACGACGGATACCTGCAGCAATACCACCTTCTGATGTGATCTTAAATAGACCAATATCACCAGTGCTTGATGCGTGAATACCACCACATAATTCAGTTGAGAACTCTCCCATAGAAAGAACACGAACTTCATCATCGTATTTTTCACCAAATAGAGCCATTGCGCCTTTTTCTTTCGCCGCATCGATATCCATTAGGTCGGTTTCAATGGTGTGGTTTAAACGAATTTGTTGGTTAACAATACGTTCAACCTGACGCAATTCTTCAGCTTTAACCGCTTCAAGGTGTGAAAAGTCAAAACGTAGGTTTTCAGCTTTAACTAACGACCCTTTTTGCGTTACGTGCTCGCCTAGTACTTGACGAAGTGCTGCGTGTAATAAGTGCGTTGCTGAGTGGTTCAAGATAATTGCAGCACGACGAGTCTCATCAACTTGAGCCATCGCATGATCTGCTTTAGATAGAACACCTTCAACCAATTTACCATGGTGACCGATTGCATTACCGATCTTATGTGTATCTGTAACAACAAACTTACCCGTTTCAACTGTGATAATACCAGCATCACCACATTGACCACCTGACTCAGCATAGAAAGGCGTTTGATCTAAGATAAGAATCGCTTCATCGCCTGCTGATAAGGCATCAACTTCTTCGCCTTCACGGAATAATGCAATAACTGATGCTTTTGCTTCTGTAGAGTCATAACCATGGAATACGGTTTCAGATTCTACTTTAATTACCGCATTGTAATCAGTACCGAATTGGCCAGCTTCACGAGCACGTTGACGTTGCTCTTCCATCGCCTTTTCAAAACCATCTTCATCGATAGTTAAATCACGCTCACGTGCCACATCGTTGGTTAAGTCAGCTGGGAATCCGTATGTGTCATACAGTTTAAATACAGTTTCACCATCAAGCACAGTACCTTCAAGGTTATCTAATGCTTCATTTAGAAGTGCCATACCACGCTCAAGAGTACGACCAAAGTTTTCTTCTTCAATCTTAAGTACTTTTTCAACAAGCGCTTGTTGTTTTTTCAGTTCTTCACCTGCTGTACCCATAATTTCAGCTAATGGGCCAACCAGTTTATAGAAGTAAGAACCTTTCGCGCCTAACTTGTTACCATGACGTACTGCACGACGAATAATACGACGTAGCACATAACCACGACCTTCATTCGATGGCATAACGCCGTCAACGATTAGGTATGAACAAGAACGAATATGGTCAGCTACTACACGTAAAGATTGGTTTGATAAATCATCGTAACCAATTACTTTTGCCGCTTCTTTAATTAGTGTTTGGAAAATATCGATTTCGTAGTTTGAGTGAACACCTTGCATAATTGCAGCAATACGCTCAATACCCATACCAGTATCAACAGAAGGTTTTGGTAAAGGTTCCATCGTGCCATCAGCATGACGGTTAAACTGCATAAATACGTTGTTCCAGATCTCGATAAAACGGTCACCATCTTCTTCAGGTGTACCTGGACGGCCACCCCAAATGTGCTCACCGTGATCGTAAAAAATTTCTGTACAAGGACCACAAGGACCTGTATCACCCATCTGCCAGAAGTTATCTGAAGCATATGGTGCGCCTTTATTGTCACCAATTCGTACGATGCGATCAGCTGGAATACCCATTTCTTTATTCCAGATTTCAAATGCTTCATCATCAGTTTCATACACAGTAACTAATAGACGATCAGCAGGTAGCTCTAGACGTTCTGTTAAGAATTCCCATGCGTATTTAATAGCATCTTGCTTAAAGTAATCACCAAAGCTGAAGTTACCTAACATTTCAAAGAATGTATGGTGACGAGCAGTGAAACCAACATTTTCTAAATCGTTGTGCTTACCACCAGCACGAACACAACGTTGAGCTGTTGTTGCACGAGTATAGTTACGCTTCTCTGAACCTAAGAAACAATCTTTAAATTGGTTCATACCGGCGTTAGTAAACAGAAGAGTTGGATCATTTGCTGGAACTAGAGAAGAACTCTCAACAATTTGGTGTCCTTTGCTTTCAAAAAAAGCAAGGAACGCACGGCGGATCTCGTCAGTGCTCATATACATGTGGATATTCCTGATTGAATCGTAGTTTAACTCACTCTTGTACTCATTAGGACAAGCAGTGTTTTTTAGACAGAATTTCGCACATTGTATACGCAAATGAGAGTGAAATATAGATAAGTACAGCGATCAAATGAGGAATAAGGAAGGATTTAAAGAAACGTCTTAAGAATACAAATAGCTAGATATAAAAAAGCCAAACACTAAGGTTTGGCTTTTAAAAAATATTATTGGAAAACTATAGCTTAAAACTCTTCGTTTTCTTCAATTTCTGGAGCGGCATCAGTCTCTGGCTTTTCTTCTGCTGGAGTCAGTAGCATTTCACGTAATTTCTTATCTAGCTCTGCTGCTACTTCAGTATTCTCACGCATGAATTTTGATGCGTTTGCTTTACCTTGACCAATCTTATCACCATTGTAGCTGTACCATGCGCCAGCTTTATCAACCAACTTATGCTTAACACCTAAGTCAATTAATTCGCCTTCACGGTTAAAACCTTGGCCATACATGATTTGAGTTTCAGCTTGTTTAAATGGTGCTGCAATTTTGTTTTTAACCACTTTAATACGAGTTTCATTACCAACAACTTCATCACCATCTTTTACTGCGCCTGTACGGCGAATATCAAGGCGAACTGATGCATAGAACTTAAGTGCATTACCACCAGTTGTTGTTTCTGGGTTACCAAACATTACACCAATCTTCATACGAATTTGGTTAATGAAGATTGCCATACAGTTTGACTGCTTTAGGTTACCCGTTAATTTACGCATTGCTTGAGAAAGCATACGAGCTTGAAGACCCATGTGGCTATCGCCCATTTCACCTTCAATTTCAGCTTTTGGTGTTAGTGCTGCAACGGAGTCAATTACCATTACATCAACAGCGCCAGAACGTGCTAACGCATCACAGATTTCTAAAGCTTGCTCACCCGTATCAGGCTGAGAAACTAATAATTCATCAATATTAACGCCAAGTTTTTTAGCGTATACAGGATCTAGAGCATGCTCAGCATCAATAAAGGCACATGTTTTACCTTCACGTTGCGCAGCTGCAATCAATTCTAGAGTCAGTGTTGTTTTACCCGAACTCTCAGGGCCAAAAATCTCAACGATACGACCCATTGGTAAACCACCAGCGCCTAGAGCAATATCAAGAGATAAAGAACCAGTAGACACAGTTTCAACATCCATTGTGCGGTTGTCGCCCAATTTCATGATTGAACCTTTACCAAATTGTTTTTCAATTTGACCTAATGCGGCGGCCAGTGCTTTTTTCTTGTTATCGTCCATTTGATTCTCCAGATTTCTAGATCACTAAATCAGTTAATGACCAGTAGTATACTGTCTATTTGTACAGTGTCTATAGCTTTACTATTTTTTTTCTGATTTTTTCTGAGCAATATCACGACACAACAAACTAACTATTTGAATTAATTAAGCTCTTCTAGGCGATTCTTGATTGTAAGAAATGCAAATTCTATCGCTTTCATTCTAACTTCACTGCGATCACCAGTAAAATATACAGTAGTTTCTTTGGTCCACTCACTTTTATCTGCAAAACCAAAACATACCGTACCTACCGGTTTATCTTTCGTCGCTCCACCAGGACCAGCAATACCACTAATTGATACCGTAATATCTGACTTACTGTTTAATAATGCACCGTCTGCCATCTCTCTTACGACTTCTTCACTAACCGCTCCATAACGTATTAAGGTATCTGCCTTTACCCCTAATGAATCTTGTTTTGCCTCATTGCTATAAGTAACAAAACCACGTTCAAACCAAGCTGAACTTCCTGCGTTTTCAGTTGCACAAAACGCAACGCCACCACCTGTGCATGATTCTGAACATGACATCATTTTGCCTTGGTCTACTAATAATTCACCCACTTTTTGTGCTAACTGTATATTTTGCGTCATATCCATTAGATTCTTCCTATCTTAGTTCGAAATTTCTCTATTCTATCTTTGATTGCCGTCTCGATTCACGTATTCTTAGCTGCAAATATATTCTTCACTTATTAGGTCTCGTTGTGGCAACAAAATCAACTGAAAAACATACCCCAATGATGCAACAGTATTTGCGTTTAAAATCTGAAAACCCTGATATCTTACTGTTCTATCGTATGGGCGATTTCTATGAACTTTTCTATGATGATGCCAAGCGTGCTTCACAGCTTCTTGAAATATCCTTAACCAAACGCGGTTCTTCTGCTGGTGAACCAATACCAATGGCAGGTATTCCTTATCATGCGGTTGAAGGCTATTTAGCCAAATTGGTTCAACAAGGCGAATCCGTTGCTATTTGTGAGCAAATCGGAGATCCAGCGACAAGTAAAGGTCCCGTTGAACGTAAAGTTGTACGTATTGTTACTCCGGGCACCGTAACAGATGAAGCTCTATTGCCAGAAAGATTTGATAACCTTATCGCTGCTATTTATCATCATAAAGGGCAGTTTGGTTATGCTACGCTAGATATCACATCAGGCCGATTCAAGGTATCTGAACCAAATACTGAAGAAGCAATGCTTGCTGAATTACAACGCACTGCACCGACAGAACTATTGTTTAGTGAAGACTTTGAACCTGTTCATCTGCTTGAAAAACGCAATGGCAATCGCCGTCGTCCAGTATGGGAATTTGAACTTGATACTGCAAAACAACAGCTAAATAATCAATTTGGTACTCGTGATTTAGTTGGCTTTGGTGTAGAGAAAGCTGAGTTTGGTCTTTGTGCTGCTGGTTGTTTGATTCAATACGTAAAAGACACGCAAAGAACCACCCTTCCGCACATTCGTTCTATTATTATGGATCATCAAGATGACTCTGTAATTTTAGATGCCGCGACTCGTCGTAATCTAGAAATCACTCAAAACCTTGCAGGTGGTTTTAACCATACCTTAGCCGAGATCTTAGATCATACTTCAACGGCTATGGGCAGCCGCTTACTTAAACGCTGGCTACATCAACCAGTAAGAACCCACGATGTATTAAACCAGCGTCTTGATGCGATTGGTGAGTTAAAAGAGAGTGGCCTATTTGCAGACATAGCACCTCAACTTAAAAACATTGGCGATGTTGAACGTATTCTTGCCCGTCTTGCTTTACGCTCAGCAAGACCGCGAGATCTTGCTCGTCTGCGTAATGCATTACAACAATTGCCAGAACTATCTCAAACCACTCAAGAATTTCAACAAAATCACCTATTAACACTTGCTGCATCAGCTCAACCTATTGACTCTATTTGTGAGCTATTAGAACGAGCAATAAAAGAAAATCCACCGGTTGTTATTCGTGATGGTGGGGTTTTAGCTGATGGTTATAACGAAGAGTTAGATCAATGGCGTGATCTGGCTAATGGTGCTACGCAATACTTAGAGAAACTAGAACAAGAAGAACGTGAGCGCCATGACATTGATACCTTAAAGGTAGGTTATAACAACGTACACGGTTTTTATATTCAAATCAGTAAAGGTCAAAGCCACAAAGCACCAGCTCACTATGTACGCCGCCAAACACTTAAAAATGCAGAGCGTTATATTATTCCTGAGCTAAAAGAGCATGAAGATAAAGTACTTAACTCAAAATCAAAAGCACTCGCAATTGAGAAGAGATTATGGGAAGAATTGTTTGATCAACTGCTTCCTCACCTAGAACAATTGCAATCAATGGCGAATGCAATTTCAGAGCTTGATGTATTAAGTAATCTTGCAGAGCGAGCCGATACCTTAAACTACTGCCGTCCAGTACTAACTAAAGAAACTGGCATTAATATTGAAGGCGGTCGTCATCCAGTTGTTGAACAAGTAATGAGTGACCCATTCATCGCTAACCCAATAAAGCTGAATCCAGATCGTAAGATGTTGATCATTACCGGTCCAAATATGGGTGGTAAATCCACTTATATGCGTCAAACGGCACTTATTGCATTAATGGCTCATGTTGGTTGTTATGTTCCTGCAGACTCTGCAAAAATTGGAACGTTAGACCGTATTTTTACTCGTATTGGTGCATCAGATGATTTGGCATCAGGTCGTTCAACCTTCATGGTTGAGATGACTGAAACGGCAAATATTCTTCACAATGCGACCAAACACAGCCTTGTCTTAATGGACGAAATTGGGCGAGGTACAAGTACTTATGATGGCTTATCTTTAGCTTGGGCAAGTGCCGAATGGTTAGCAACAAAAATCAATGCCATGACGTTATTTGCAACTCATTACTTCGAACTAACAGAGCTGCCAAATCTATTTACAGGTTTAGCTAACGTACATCTTGATGCTGTTGAACATGGAGATGAAATTGCCTTTATGCACGCGGTTCAAGAAGGTGCTGCCAATAAATCTTATGGCCTTGCTGTTGCTTCTTTAGCTGGCGTACCTAAAAGTGTAATTAAAAAAGCGAAACAAAAATTACAACATTTAGAAAGTGGACAAGTATCAGTTCCTGCAACAAGCACCACGGTAAAAGAAGAACATCAACTCTCTCTTATTCCTGAGATTAGCGAAGTAGAAGAGGCATTAGCTAACGTAAACCCTGACGATCTAACACCTCGCCAAGCACTTGAAGAGTTATATCGTTTAAAAGCGCTTTTATAAACTTAGTTCAACCCAAGAACAACCACTCTATCCAAATAAGCTTGCTTTTATGTGCTAATGCCGATCGTTTAAGGGACTTGAACGATCCTTTGCAGCCTTCATAATCGGTCTTAAATTTATTTTAAGGCCGATTTTTTATGTCTGAGTTTTCTCGTGAATTACAATTAACTGCAGAATTTCACCTTCCTGAATCTATGGATTCATTTCGGAAAAATATTCCTATTGAGTGGATTTCAGAAGCCGTTAACCAAACTGGTCGCGCCGCTATCAGAAAGCGCAGATTTCCTGCTGAACAAGCTGTTTGGTTAGTGCTTGGAATTGGCTTAATGCGTAACCGCTCCATTAGCGATGTTTGTGATAAATTAGAATTAGCCTTCCCTGATGCTAAAGGGGAGCTCCCTCCCTTGGCCACAAGTAGTATCGTAAAAGCTAGACAGCGTATTGGTTATGAACCATTACGTTACCTATTTCATACCACTGCGAGTAAATGGGAGACAGAAGAATCGCCTGATTTAGTTTGTGGACTTAAACTCATGAGCGTTGACGGGACTCAATTTAAAACCCCTGAAACTAAGGATAACCAAAAGCTAGGCTACGCGACAGGTAAGGCTACATTTCCTTCAGTTCTTGCTGTTACCCTCATGTCTACACGCACCCACCTTATTTCAGATGCTGCTTTTGGACCAATAACCAATAGTGAAATATCTTATGCACAACAATTAGTTGGCTCCGCTCCAAATAATTCATTAACTCTTTTTGACCGTGGTTTTATGTCCGCTGAACTTTTTGAATCATGGCGTAATGCAGGAAAAAATACTCATTGGTTAACTCCAATAAAAAGTAAATTTAGGTACGACGTTTTAGAAGAGTTTTCAGACTACGATAAACTGATTAAAATGCCAGTTTCGCCTGATGCAAAACAGAAATATCCTCACCTCGGAGATAGCTGGCAAGCTCGTTTAGTTTTAATACCTGAGCCGAAAGGAGAGATCAAAGGGTTTATTACTTCATTAGAGTGTCCTGTGACTTATCCATTGAAAGATATTGTTGAAATTTACTGGGAACGATGGGAAATAGAACAAGGTTATGGTGAATTAAAACAAGGTCAACTTAACAATCAAGCAGTGCTTAGAAGCTTGAAAATAGAAGGAATATATCAAGAGTTATGGGGGATTTTGATTTCTTATAACCTCGTTCGTCTAGAAATGAAAAGAATGGCCGATTTTCATAAAATGGAACCATTAAGAATAAGCTTTATTAATGCGTTAAGGCTAATCCAAGATGAGTTCCTGTGGTGTTCAGGGCGAACACCAGGAACAGTGCCCAAGAAGCTGAAAAATCTACGAGAAAGCGGAAAGCGTCTAATCCTGCCAAAGAAAAGAAAGCGAAAACCATTTCCGCGACAAGTGCTTTATAAAGCACCGCGCTACCCTTATAAAAAAAGAGCCACTAGCTGTTAAGCGAGCGGCATTAGCTTTTATGTGCAGGCTTTTTTTATATCTATCAATCATCCAACTTTAGGGTAAATACTCACTTATAAAGTTCTCATTATTTTGATTAAAATTTGACTGATCTAATAAAACGATATTTACTTAACATTATATTAACAACAAATAATAATAATCGCAGGATGCAGCCATGAATCAGCCATTTTTTGACCACAAAACCAACCCTCAACTCCCTCATGAAGCGATGCTCGAATGGGCAGAGAAAAAGCCACATGACCTATTTCTTCGTCAAATAAAAAACAGAGAATTTACAGACTATTCTTTTGCTGATGTTGTTGATAAAGCATTGCGCCTTGTGAGTGCACTGCAAGAAATGGGTATTAAACCAAAAGACAAAGTCGCACTAATATCTAAAAACTGTGCCGAATGGTTTATCACTGATCTGGCCTTAATGTTAGGGGATTTTGTGAGCGTTCCTATTTTTCCAACAGCCGGACTCGATACCATAGAGCATTGTTTAACACACAGTGAAAGTAAGGTACTTATCGTAGGTAAACTTGATAATAGTGAAGCAACACAGCAAGCAATCACTAACTTACCCAATATATTAACCATCGCCTTTGATTATGATTCGGCAGCCAAATGCCAATATCAATTTGAAATTTTGTTAGCTACTCATAACCCTTCTAATTTCAAAGCTGAGCATAATGACAATACATTAATGTCTATTGTGTACACCTCTGGTACTTCTGGTTTACCAAAAGGAGCAATGCTGACCTTTGGCGGATTCAGTCACGCTTCAAAACATTTAATTAATCACATTGGTATGCAGCAAGATGACAGGCTCTTCTCTTATCTTCCTTTAGCTCACATCACTGAGCGAGTATATATTTTAGGTTCAGCTTTCTTTGGAGGGATCCAAACCGCCTTTCCTGAATCTTTAGATACTTTTATTGATGATGTAAAAATGCATCGCCCAACTTTATTTATTTCAGTCCCACGATTATGGACGGTTTTCCAACAACGCATTCAAGATAAGTTGCCACAAAAGAAATTAGCTATTTTATTAAAAATCCCATTCGTCAGTGGATTAATAAAACGTAAGTTAGCAGATGGCTTAGGGCTTGATAAAGCACGTGTACTGGGTTGTGGTTCAGCTCCTGTATCTGCAAGTTTATTAAAATGGTATGAGAGTATAGGCCTAAACATTACCGAAGCATGGGGAATGACAGAAACGTTTGCCTATAGCACACTGAATCATCCATACCGTTCAGATAAAGTCGGTAGTGTCGGTGCAGCAGGACCTGGTGTTGAATTAAAAATTGCAGACGATGAAGAAATTTTAGTTAGAGGTGACAGCCTGTTTGCTGGTTATTATAAAAATGATGAAGCAACCGCTGAAACCTTTAATAAAGATGGATGGCTCCATACAGGTGATATTGGATCTATTGATTCTGAGGGCTTTTTAACTATCCAAGGTAGGAAAAAAGACACATTCAAAACAGCCAAAGGAAAATTCGTTGCTCCTGTACCAATTGAAAAACGCATCTTTGATTTAAGTAATCTTGAAATGATGTGTTTAATAGGCTCAGGTCTACCTGGTCCTATTTTATTAGCAGTACCTCATGCTTATCCTAATTTTGATCAAGCTCGTTATGAAAGAACCGCTCTTAAAAACCTTGAGACAATTAATGATGGTTTAGAGTCACATGAAAAGCTAAAAGGCATCTTAATGATAAAAGAGCCTTGGAGCATTGAAAATGGCATTTTAACACCGACTTTAAAGATAAAACGCCACGTACTAGAGAAAAATTACCATGAATTTGCATCTAACTGGCCTCAAGATAAAAAAATAATCTGGGAATAACCGGATAAAACCTTACACTTAACAAGCAAAAAATAGACAATAACCAAGTAAAAACGACAAAAGCCTTAAAAGTAACACTTTAAGGCTTTTGTTTTATCTAAAAGATATAATTTTTATGATTACTATTGCTTTTTACACACTAAAAACTCAAATCCAACCAAGATAAAAAACATCACACCATCTTTTATTTATAAAAATCAAAAATTAGAACCAACAATCTATTTCCTACAAAATAAAAGATAAAGCAACCGTTTAACAAAAAACATAAGCAATAAATCAAAACTAATAAACACTTATAATACAAATAGATAAATAAAAAACACTCTAAAACAAAACAAAAACCAAGATTACATTATTGACAATAATATAATTTTCTTTAGACTCTCGTCCGTTTGTCAAAAACTTGACCAAAATACATTCAATACAGACGAGGATTGCATATGTCTCACGACAATGATTACAGCTTAGGGCCTGTACCTAAGACAGCCAGAAAAGGCGTCGTTTCCTTAACTTTAGTTATGTTAGGACTCACTTTTTTCTCGGCAAGTATGTGGACAGGCGGTTCACTTGGGACCGGACTTTCTTTTAATGATTTCTTCCTCGCTGTTCTTATTGGTAATTTAATCCTCGGCATTTACACTTCTTTTCTTGGTTACATCGGCGCTTCAACTGGTCTCTCTACTCATCTCCTCGCTCGTTTTTCTTTCGGCTCTAAAGGCTCTTGGCTTCCCTCTCTACTTCTCGGTGGTACTCAAGTTGGTTGGTTTGGTGTTGGTGTTGCAATGTTCGCTATCCCAGTACAAAAAGCCACAGGCATAGATACCAACGCTCTCATTGTTATCTCTGGTCTATTAATGACCGTCACTGTTTACTTCGGTATATCTGCTCTAATGATTTTATCTATGGTTGCAGTGCCTGCAATTGCCATTTTAGGTGGATACTCGGTATTTAGTGCTGTTGATAGTATTGGTGGCATTGCTGAGCTTCAAAAAATTCAACCAGCAGAACCTATGGATTTTTCGGTTGCTCTTGCCATGGTTGTTGGTTCTTTTGTAAGTGCCGGAACCTTAACGGCTGACTTCGTTCGTTTTGGTAAAAAACCAATGGGGGCCGTTGCTATCACAATGATAGCTTTCTTTATCGGTAATTCTTTAATGTTCATCTTTGGTGCTGCTGGCGCTTCTGTTACTGGTCAGTCTGATATTTCAGAAGTAATGATTGCACAAGGGTTATTAATCCCTGCAATTATCGTATTAGGCCTAAATATTTGGACGACAAATGACAATGCGCTATACGCTTCTGGACTTGGTTTTTCAAATATTACGGGTTTACCGAGTAAATATGTTTCTATGCTAAATGGTCTAATTGGTACTGTTTGCGCACTTTGGTTATACAATAACTTTGTAGGTTGGTTAACGTTCTTATCTTTAGCGATTCCACCTATTGGTGGTGTTATCATTGCGGACTTCTTTAGTAACCGTAAACGCTACCTAAATTTTAATAACGCAGCATTCCAAACCATTAACTGGGCAGGTATTATCGCAGTAGCCATTGGTGTTGCCGCTGGTAAATTCTTACCGGGCGTTGTTCCTGTAAACGCTGTATTAGGCGGAGCGATTAGCTACCTATTACTAAACCCAATGATTAACAAAAAATCGATTTCTGAAACAGAAACAGTATAGAAGATACAGCAATGACTAATTTATTAATAAAAAACGTAGCTCTACGTGATCAAGAAGGTTTATTTCAGATCTTGATTGAAGATGGTCAATTCAAAACCATTACTAACAATGAGCAAGCACTCTCCTATTCTGGTGATATTCTTGATGCTGAAGGGGGTTTAGCCAACGCTCCATTTTGCGAACCTCATATTCATTTAGATACGACTCAAACGGCAGGTGAACCAAGCTGGAATATTTCAGGTACCTTATTTGAGGGAATTGAACGTTGGGCTGAGCGTAAAGAACTATTATCTATTGAAGATGTAAAAACACGCGCTAAACAAACATTAAAATGGCAAATTGCTAACGGTATTCAACACGTTCGTACTCACGTCGATGTGTCAGATCCGACACTGATTGCATTAAAAGCAATGCTTGAAGTAAAAGAAGAAATGAAAGAATGGGTTGATATCCAAATCGTTGCTTTTCCTCAAGAAGGCATTCTTTCTTACCCTAATGGTAAAGAATTACTTGAAGAGGCAGTACAGCTAGGCGCAGATGTTATTGGCGCTATTCCTCATTTTGAGTTTACTCGTGAATACGGTGTCGAATCTCTTCACTATATTTTTGAATTAGCGAAAAAATATGACCGTCTAATTGATGTTCACTGTGATGAAATCGATGATGAACAATCACGCTTTGTTGAAACTGTTGCCGCTCTTGCTCATAAATTCAATATGGGTGAAAAAGTAACAGCAAGTCATACAACAGCAATGCATTCATATAATGGTGCTTATGCCTCTCGCTTGTTCCGCTTACTTCGTATGTCTGGTATCAACTTTGTTGCGAATCCACTAGTTAATATCCACCTACAAGGTCGTTTTGACGATTACCCTAAGCGCCGCGGTATTACACGTGTAAAAGAGATGCTAGCAAACAATATTAACGTTTGTTTTGGCCATGACGATGTATTTGACCCATGGTATCCGTTAGGCACAGCTAACATGCTACAAGTTCTTCATATGGGGCTACATGTATGTCAAATCATGGGATACGATCAAATTAACCAAGGTCTTGATCTAATCAGCTATAAATCGGCTCGAACCCTAAATATTCAAGATAACTACGGTATCGAAGAAGGCAAACCGGGTAATCTAATTATCTTGCCTGCTGAAAATGGATTTGATGCTCTACGCCGTCAGGTTCCGGTTCGTTTCTCTATTCGTCGCGGTAAAGTAATATCAGAAACTCAACCAGCAACGACTACAATTACATTAGATAAAGCTGAGACCGTTTCATTTAAACGCTAAGTCATTATCACCTTCAGCAAAAAAGGGAGCTATCGCTCCCTTTTTTATTGTTACTATCTTCATAGTGATATACTTACTTTATATTCTTATTCAATGGCATTAATTATGACCCAACAAAATAACCCGCTACACGGTATTACATTACAGAAGTTACTTACTGAATTGGTAGAACACTATGGCTGGGAAGAGCTAAGTTATATGGTAAACATTAACTGCTTTAAGAAAGACCCAAGCATTAAATCAAGCCTTAAATTTTTACGTAAAACCGATTGGGCTCGTGAACGTGTTGAAAATATTTATCTGAAACTACAGCGCCATAAAGAAAGAAATCAATAACAAAAAAAAGCCCCGTAAGTTTGCACTTACGGGGCTTTTTAATAACTATGAAGATTTAAGTGCTAATTACTTAGCCGCTTTTTCTTCTTTAGCTTTAGCGATTACTTCTTCAGCAACGCTGTTTGGACATGGTGCGTAGTGAGAGAACTCCATAGAGAACTGACCACGACCAGAAGTCATTGTACGTAGAGTACCGATGTAACCGAACATTTCAGAAAGAGGTACATCACCCTTGATACGTACGCCAGTTAGACCAGCTTGTTGATCTTTGATCATACCACGACGACGGTTAAGGTCACCGATAACATCACCAACGTGATCTTCAGGAGTGAATACGTCAACTTTCATGATTGGTTCTAGAAGTTGAGCACCTGCTTTAGGCATAGATTGACGGAATGCGCCTTTAGCTGCGATTTCAAATGCGATTGCAGATGAATCCACTGCGTGGAAGCCACCGTCGAATAGTTCAACTTCAACGTCTAGTACTGGGAAGCCAGCTAGAGGACCAGTTTCCATCATAGATGCGAAACCTTTCTCAACTGCAGGCCAGAATTCTTTAGGTACGTTACCACCAACAACTGAAGATGAGAACGTAAAGCCTGTACCAGCTTCACCTGGTTTGATACGGTAATCGATCTTACCGAATTGACCAGAACCACCAGATTGTTTCTTATGCGTGTAGCTATCTTCAATTGCTTGAGTGATAGTTTCACGGTAAGCAACTTGTGGTTGACCAACTACTAGGTCTACACCGTAAGTACGCTTAAGGATATCAACCTTAATGTCTAGGTGAAGTTCACCCATACCTTTAAGGATTGTTTCACCTGTTTCTTCATCAGTCTCAACTTGGAAAGATGGATCTTCTGCAACCATTTTACCGATCGCGATACCCATTTTCTCAGAACCGCCTTTGTCTTTTGGAGCAACAGCGATAGAGATTACTGGAACAGGGAAGATCATTGGTTCAAGAGTACATTCGTGTTTAACATCACATAGAGTGTGACCAGTTTGTACGTTTTTCATACCAACGATAGCGATGATGTCACCAGCTTGAGCTGAAGTTAATTCGTTACGCTCATCAGCTTGCATCTCAACCATACGGCCGATACGCTCAGTTTTACCAGTTGCTGAGTTAAGAACTGTATCGCCCTTATTCAGTTTACCAGAGTAGATACGTACGAAAGTTAGAGCACCGAAACGGTCATCCATGATCTTAAATGCTAGAGCACGGAATGGTTCGTCTGCAGAAACGATAGCAACTTCGCCAGTCTCTTCACCAGTATCTTTATCAGTTAGAGGTTGAGGCTCAACTTCGTTTGGAGCTGGTAGGTAATCAACAACAGCATCTAGGATTAGTTGGATACCTTTGTTTTTGTACGCAGAACCACAGAAAGTTGGGAAGAACGCTAGGTCACGAGTACCTTTACGGATACAACGCTTAAGCTCTTCGATAGAAGGTTCTTGACCTTCCATGTACGCTTCCATTAGGTCGTCGTCTTGTTCTACAGCTGTTTCAACAAGCTCTTCACGGTAAGCTTCTACGTCATCAACCATATCAGCAGGGATATCTTGGATTTCGTAGTTTTCAGGAAGACCTGTGTCATCCCATACAAATGCTTGACGGTTTAAAACATCTACAACACCAACGAAGTCTTCTTCGCGGCCGATTGGTAGAGTCATAACTAGAGGAGTTGCGCCTAGTACTTTCTTAACTTGGTCAACAACGCTGAAGAAATCAGCACCCATACGGTCTAGTTTGTTAACGAAGATTAGACGAGATACTTCTGATTCGTTCGCGTAACGCCAGTTAGTTTCTGATTGAGGTTCAACACCACCAGAACCACAGAATACACCGATACCACCATCAAGTACTTTTAGAGAACGGTACACTTCAACTGTGAAGTCAACGTGTCCAGGAGTATCGATAACGTTTAGACGGTGATCATTCCAGAAACAGCTTACTGCTGCTGACTGGATTGTGATACCACGTTCAGCTTCTTGCTCCATGAAGTCAGTAGTAGTTGAACCATCGTGAGTGTCACCAATCTTATGGATTTTACCAGTAAGCTTAAGGATACGTTCAGTAGTTGTGGTTTTACCCGCATCAACGTGCGCGAAAATACCAATGTTTCTGTATTTAGATAAATCAGTCATCGTTTTACTCTATTAATAGGATATAAAATGCGCGCAGAGTATAACACAAACTGTCAATTGGTATATGCTTTGTTCTATTTTTGCATAGAATTTTCTACCAAAATGGTTCTAATGTGGCCTCTGCCCCTGAAAATTATAGATGAATTTCTGCATTTTCAAATAAAATAATGCAGAAATCCGAATTCAAAGCCTCAGTTAAAGTTCATCAAAAGCATCAATTGCTTCAGATAGCTTCTTAACGCCATGAATTTGCATTCCTTCTATGCCACCTTTTGGCATGTTTGCAGCAGGTACAATCGCTTTTTTGAAGCCATGCTTATATGCTTCCATTAAACGCTCTTGCCCACTTGGAACTGGGCGAATCTCACCAGCAAGACCAACTTCACCAAAGACCACTACATCCTTAGCTAATGGGCGGTCTTTAAAACTAGATAGTAGCGCCATAATAAGTGCCAAATCCGCACTGGTTTCGGCTACCTTAACGCCCCCAACCACGTTAACAAACACATCTTGATCAGCCATTTGCAAACCACCATGTTTATGTAAAACCGCTAATAGCATAGATAAACGGTTTTGATCTAAGCCAACAGAGACTCGACGAGGATTTGAAAGTTGAGAGTAATCGACTAAAGCTTGTATCTCTACAAGTAACGGTCGTGTTCCTTCCCACACAACCATCACTGAGCTACCAGAGGTTTCCTCTTCTCCACGAGATAAGAAAATGGCTGATGGGTTATTTACTTCTTTTAAGCCTTGGCCTGTCATAGCAAAAACCCCAAGCTCATTAACAGCTCCAAAACGGTTTTTATGACTACGAAGCGTTCTAAAGCGACTATCTGCACTACCGTCAAGTAACACAGAACAGTCAATAATATGTTCCAATACTTTAGGACCAGCTAAAGTACCATCTTTGGTTACGTGACCCACTAAGAAAATAGCTACATTATTTTGCTTAGCATATCGAGTTAAAGCGGTTGCTGACTCACGAACCTGCGCAACGCTGCCCGGTGATGATTGCACGTCTGCAACATGCATTACTTGAATAGAGTCAATAACCATTATTTTTGGCTGTTCTTTCTCTGCAACCTGACAAATCTTGTCTATATTGGTTTCAGATAACATTTTCAAATTATCTTTTGGCAAACCAAGACGAGAAGCTCGCATTGCTACCTGCTGTAACGATTCTTCACCAGTAACATATAATGTTGGCATTTCAGCAGCCAAACGACACATGGTTTGCAAAAGTAAAGTAGATTTACCAGCGCCTGGATTACCACCAATCAAAATTGCAGCCCCAGGAACAATGCCACCACCGAGAACACGGTCAAACTCTTTAAACGAACTACTGAATCGAGGAACTTCTTGTAAATCAATACTCGATAGAGTTTGAACTTCAGAGTCTGTAGTGGAACCTGCATAACCACCAGATAAACGTTCATTACGAGCAACTTGTGGAGAAGCAGCCAAACGAACCTCTGTAATCGTGTTCCATGCCCCACAAGCATTACACTGTCCTTGCCAACGAGGGAAGTCTGCCCCACAATCATTACAAACGTAGGCGCGTTTTGCTTTTGCCATATATCACCGACATATAAATCAAATAAAAGTGATGGGTTATAACTATTTAACGTATCATTGTTAAATAAACGAGCAATTCTGCCGATAAACCCACTAGATTGTTATTACTGTACCAGAAATCATGCAGCAAGAAGAATATCAAAGCTACGTAGAACAACTTATTCCCGTATTTGGTGAACCTGATTTTAATCTGGTTTGCGAACAAGTTATGTCTCATGAACATCCATCTGTGCATTTAATTGTAAAAATTGAATTAAAACGCATCATGGCACCTTGCACCAAACATATTGATTTACGAGGTCGAGTAAAAGGCCAGTGTCACCAATATGAACTGGATGGATACACTCATTGGCTTGATGATGTTGCAATTAATACCTATCACAAAAGTATTGAGCGCTTCGGTAGCTATACTGTTGGTGTATGGGAAGCATTAACCAATACACGTAATAACTTCCGTGTTCTTCATAAAAATAAAGAACAATTAACAGCGACTGATGATAAAGACGAAAGCAATCTATTCAAAGCCAAATTAATTCGATTTGGGCACTATCTAACCCGTAGTGAAAACCGTCTGCGCATGTCAACACAAGTCACAGTACTGCTACCTAATGGAAATTTAATCCATGGTACAAGTAGCGATCTTTCTTCTTCTGGTGCTCGAATTAAAGTGCCTACTGCTTTTGAATATGGTTTAGGACAAATCATACAAGTTAGCTTCCCTAACCTTGCAAAAGATACGGGTATAAAAGAACTCAACGGCGACTTCCCTTACCGTATTCTTGGTATTCATGACAGTGAAGAAAGTGATAGTTATCGATGGTTACGATTAAAAATGGAATCAAACCACGATGTTATTGCTCAAGCTATTGAAGAAAAACTAAATAAAAATAAACGACGCACTGTACATGATCAAAAAGATCAAATAGTTCGAGCTCGTACACAGGGCTATGAGCACTGTTTTTTAAAACATACTACTAATATCCCTCTTTTCTTTTCTGGGGATACCTTGAAGTATGCCGTTATTACGGATCACAATGAATCACTTTGGAAGCACTGGCACGATGAAAAAAATCAGCCTGTAATTCATCATTTATTTAAATCAGAGCGTATGCAGTTTTTAACCAAGCCAGGGTTAAGAGCCAGTCGTACTCATTTTTATAGCTTTAAACACGATCATGAAGATAAAGAACTCTTCTACTCCATGATGTCATCAGAAGCCACTCAACAAGAACGCCAACTCTTTTGGCATGTGGGAGCCAAAAGAAAAAGCTGGAAAGTCATTCGTCTTTCTCTTTTCGAATTAGAAAAAGGTGACAAAGAACGCTTATTAACCGTCGCTCCTGAAATGGAAAAAGTACTGGCTACTTTAACGCATATGGGGATCTTAACTGAACTCAGTTTACCTGATACTCAGAAAGATTACTTATTAACAGAAAAGCCAAGCCTTGAAGCAAAGGTGCTAAATCCATACCGCCATTCTTTAGTGCCAATGGCTCAAGATCCTGCGTTATATTACGATTCCACTCCTCGTAGAACTGAACCAAGATTTAATTACGAAACCTTAATTACTCTTACTCATCCTACAATTGGTGAAATCAAAGGAAGAACTCAAGATATTTCAATCAATGGTTTGTCGATACTGCTCGATAAACCCGCTTTACTAACCAAAAAATCTGACGTAAAAATAACGTTTAATGAACTGCAAAGTCTTGATAAAAATACACCATTAAGCCGTATTACTTATCGAGTATTAAAAGTAAATTCAAATGGATTGAATCTTCAGCTACAAATTGAAGACAGTTTACAAACTCAAAAAAGCAAAGCCTTCTTAAGTCGTTTAATACAGCACAACATAGAAAGACTTCCTGTTGATTATGAACAGCTTCCATCGATTGATATGCTGAAAATAATGCATCAATTATTACTAAATAAACTAACAACAACGCCTTTCTTTATTGAAAAGGATAACCATAAAATTAAAACGCGTTGTATTGGGGTTAACTTCCCTTTAAATCGATTAAATAAAATCTGGCTACAATTAGGTAATGAGCAACATTTAAATTTAGAGCCTATTTTTAAATCGAGAGTACAACAATTGTTAGTGAATCCATTGAAAACACCGGCTAATCAACGATCTCACCACCATGAAATCTATATTGCTGTTGTTATTAAAGATGGAAAAATAAAATCAGTGTTCACTCGCATGCTGCAAGAGTTTTCATCATACAATGATCGTTTAACTTTTATCAAAAAAGCAAAAGAACACGGCGAGTTTTTAGCAATACGCGTAACCACGACAGCAGTAAAAAATGCACTTTCCACCACCTCTGAAGTGGAATTAAGCCAGTTAGCTCAATACGCTATCCATTACGCAAGAGCATTAGAAGATGAATTATCAAGCATTGTGGGTTGTGGTGAAATCGCTGACATAACGGATGAAGTCTTAATTCGACTTGAGTTAGGGTAGTTCTTTCAGTCTATTCTAACGAAAAAATGGACTTCATATAAGAAGTCCATTTTGGTAAAAACAATATAAGTCGCTACCAACTCAGTTTATTACTGAACAATAACGAAGCAGATAAGATACAAACAACACCACCTAAATCAGCATATCTGATTGCGGTTTGTGCTTGCTCTTGCACTTTAGGTTTTGCGTGATAGGCAATACCAAGACCAGCAGCTTCCATCATCACCAGATCATTAGCACCATCACCAACAGCAACCGTATTACTGATCTCTATGTCATATTTATCAGCAAGCTCAACTAAAATATGTGCCTTAGTCTCTGCACTGACAATCTCACCAAGAACCTTACCGGTAAGTTTGCCATCAACAATCTCCAGCTGATTCGATTGTGCATGCACAAGATTGAGTTCTTGTTTTAAATAATCAGAAAAATAAGTGAAGCCACCAGAGGCAATAGCCGGTTTCCAACCGTATTTATGCATGGTAGCAACCAACTCTCTGATTTCAGACATAAAAGGTAACTCTGATTTTACTTTAGCTAAAATAGCTTCATCAGCTCCGGCTAGAGTACCTACACGTTGAATCAGACTCTCTTTAAAATCTAATTCACCTTGCATTGCTCTTTCTGTTACTTCTGCAACTTGCTCACCAACACCCGCTAATTTCGCTATTTCATCAATACATTCGATTTCAATCGCCGTTGAATCCATATCAAATAAAATGATCCCTGGTTTTGATAGATCAGGAATATCTTTCATCTCTGCGTAATCTAAACCGAGCGCATCAACGATAATTTTATGCTCTTCTGTAAGCGCACCAGCTATAGCTGCAACTTCGTAATAACCAACTTTCCAAGTTTTAATTAGTTGCGTTTTATAACCGACAAAAAAATCAATATCATCAAAATGACGAGGTGATAATTGAGGACCGTAAATAATCCAACCTGTTTTTTTAACGTCGAATTGCGTCGTTGTTAAGGTTGAACTAAAACGATTTAATAATGGTATGTGTTTCTTTATTGAAAATGGGATTATCCTATCCATGATTTGCATCCTTTCTTGTCCTGTCTAAAAAATACCGATTGAAGAGGAGTAGAGCAAGAGGCAAATGACATAAACTGCTTTTTTTCGATAAATTCAGTATAATTACTGCATTCATATCTTATTAGGTGGTTGTAATGCTTTCTCAAAACTTTGTCATTAAAGGATTGATGCTGCTTTCTCTAATGGCATTCAGTTACTTTATTTTGATCAACAGTACGATCATCAGTGACAGTAACCAAGTTATTCAAAACAAACAATTACAAGATCTTAGCCGAACAATGACTCGACAAGCGGCCTTATTTGCCGTTGATAGTATTAAAGAAGATAACCATGAAGCATTATTCCAGTTAACGAATAACCTTGCTAAAGAGCGTTTAGTTTTTGATGCCACAATATATGACGCTGAAGGTAGAATCTTAGGAAAAAGTGATAATGCACTAACGGCTTCTCAAATTACTGGGTTAAATACGCCATTGTCTATTGATGGTATTGGTCGTCAGCAGTTGATTGAACCTATCATTAAAGATGACCATCTACTTGGCTTTTTACGTGTGACATTTGAAAAATCAACATTGACCGGCTTTGCAAATCACCACTATCGTAAAAGTGACCGTTTAATGTTTGGTATGCTCGCAATCAGTTTGGTTTCAGGGATGCTGATTATGGGGTTACTAAGAAAAAGAAAAGATGCTTCCAAACCAATCACCACATTGTTTGGTGGTAAAGCATAAAAAGAAAGGCGATGAAATTAACCTCATCGCCTTTTTCATTTCTAACGGTTTTCGTTATACGTGTTATTTGTCGCCAAGTAATACTGAATCTAATGCAATCAGCATCATTTCATCAAATGTCGTTGCACGCTCGTCAGATGTCGTTTGCTCACCTGTTTTAATGTGATCAGATACAGTACAAATTGCTAATGCTTTTGCACCGTATTCAGCAGCAACACCGTACATACCCGCAGCTTCCATCTCAACACCAACAATGCCGTATTTATCCATTAAATCAAACATGCTTGGATCTGGCGTATAGAAAAGTTCAGCAGAGAAAAGATTACCCACTTTTACATCAATACCACGAGCTTGCGCTGCTAGCTCTGCATTACGAACCATTTCATAATCAGCAATAGCCGCAAAGTCATGGTCTTTAAAGCGAATACGGTTCACTTTTGAATCTGTACATGCGCCCATACCAATAACGACGTCACGAACTTTAATGCCTTCGTTTACCGCACCACAACTACCTACACGGATAACTTTTTTAACGCCAAAGTCTTTAATCAGTTCTGTCATGTAAATTGAACATGAAGGGATCCCCATACCGTGGCCCATAACAGAAATCTTACGACCTTTATACGTACCAGTGAAACCGTACATATTACGAACATCACATACTTGAACTACATCATCAAGAAATGTCTCAGCAATGTATTTAGCTCGGATTGGGTCACCCGGCATAAGTACTACGTCTGCAAAATCACCCATTTCAGCATTAATATGTGGAGTTGCCATAATTTATATCCTTTGTGTTTACTTAAAATAGAAAAAAAGCAGTAGAGAAAGGCTCTACTGCTTATTTATTTTTATAGGAAAGATTTTCCATATTCCATATCAGAGGTTTCAAAATACTCTGCTAGAGTTTGACCGATATCGGCAAAGGTATCACGACGACCTAATGAGCCTGCTGGTACCTTATGACCGTAAACAAGAACAGGAATGTGCTCACGTGTATGATCTGTACCTGGCCATGTAGGATCACAACCGTGATCGGCAGTCAGGATCAAAATATCATCTTCTTGTAGCATATCCATGATTTCAGGAAGACGCCCATCAAAGTATTCTAATGCCGCAGCATAACCTGCTACATCACGGCGGTGACCGTATGCTGAATCAAAATCTACGAAGTTAGTGAATACGATAGTGTTGTCACCCGCTTGTTCAATCGCTTCTTTAGTTGCATCAAATAATGCAGGGATACCCGTTGCTTTGGTTTTCTTCGTAATACCGCAACCCGCATAGATATCAGAGATTTTACCAATCGAATGAACTTGACCACCCTTTTCATCGACTAATTTTTGTAAAATCGTTGCCGCTGGTGGCTCAACAGAAAGATCGCGACGGTTACCTGTACGTTCAAACTGACCTTTACCCGGACCAATAAATGGACGAGCGATCACTCGACCAATATTGTAATCTTCAAGCTCTTCACGTGCGATTTGGCAAAGCGTTAATAGGTTATCTAAACCAAACGTTTCTTCGTGACATGCAATTTGGAATACAGAATCAGCAGAAGTATAGAAAATAGGCATGCCTGTTTTCATGTGCTCTTCACCTAAATCATCTAGCACTTGTGTGCCCGATGCATGGCAATTTCCTAAGTAGCCAGGAAGATTCGCTCGCTCTAAAATGCGATCGGTTAGTTCTTTCGGGAAGCTATTTTCTTTATCCGTAAAATAGCCCCAATCAAATAAAACAGGTACACCTGCAATTTCCCAGTGGCCAGATGGTGTATCTTTACCTGAAGACAACTCAGCAGCATGACCATAAGCACCGATAATTTCAGCGTTTGCATCTAAACCAGCAGAAAATTTGCCAGTCGATTCTTTACCTGCCATCGCTAAACCAAGTTTAGATAAATTCGGAAGCGTTAGCGGTCCTTTACGGTTACCATTATCTGCTAATCCTTTATCACACTGCTCTGCAATGTGGCCCATCGTATCTGAGCCTACATCACCGAATTTATCAGCATCGCCTGCTGCACCAATTCCAAATGAATCGAGTACTAAAATTATTGCACGTTTCATGTTTTATTCCTTACACATCTTCAGGGCGAATTTTACGGTAAACTTCAGGAGTCGCTTCTGGTTGTTTCTCACTAATCACAATCGCTGCTTTTACTGCATTAGCAGCTTGTTGCCATTGCTCTTCATTACGAGCATGAATCATTGCAAGTGGTTGTTGATTATCCGCAGTTTGACCTAAACGAATCATATCGCTTAACCCTACAGCATAATCAATCGTATCGCTAGCAACACGGCGACCACCGCCCATTCCTACAACAGCCATGCCTAAATCACGTGTATCCATTGCATGAACAAAACCCGTTGTATCAGCAAAAACAGGTTTAATAATTTGCGCGCTTTCTAAATGATTATCGTAGTTTTCAATAATATCGCTAGGGCCACCAAGACCAAAGACCATTTTACCAAAACACTCTGCAGCTTTACCGTTATCTAATACTGTTTGTAATTTAACACGAGCGTCTTGGTCATCTTTTGCTAAGTTAGCAATCACTAGCATTTCAGCACACAGTGCCATTGTTACTTCATATAAACGAGGGTTACGGTATTCACCAGTTAAGAAACGAATCGCTTCACGAACTTCTAATGCGTTACCTGCTGTTGAAGCTAGTACTTGGTTCATATCAGTAAGCAATGCTGTCGTCTTAGTACCAGCACCATTTGCTACCGCTACGATTGATTTAGCTAACTCTTCTGATGCTTCGTAAGTTGGCATAAATGCGCCAGAACCTACTTTTACGTCCATAACAAGAGAATCTAAACCAGCCGCTAATTTCTTAGATAAAATAGACGCCGTGATTAATGAAATATTATCCACTGTAGCCGTCACATCACGAGTAGCATAAACACGCTTATCCGCCGGTGCTAGGTCTCCAGTCTGACCAATAATAGCAACACCCGCTTCTTTGGTTACTTTTCCAAATACATCGTTACTCGGAGTAATGTTGTAACCCGCAATAGATTCTAGTTTGTCTAACGTGCCACCTGTATGACCTAGACCACGACCAGAAATCATTGGTACATAACCACCACATGCGGCAACCATAGGGCCAAGCATTAATGAAGTTACATCACCAACACCACCTGTTGAATGTTTATCAACAATTGGGCCATCAAAGTTCATGTGGCTCCAATCGATAACCATACCAGAATCACGCATAGCACAAGTCAATGCGATACGTTCAGGCATCGTCATTTCATTAAAATATACCGCCATTGCAAACGCTGCAATTTGCCCTTCTGAAACGGTTTCTTTTGCTACGCCTTGAATAAAGAAGTTAATTTCTTCTGCTGTTAACTCTTTATTGTCACGTTTTTTGCGAATAATCTCTTGTGGTAGATACATTAGTGCCTCCCCAATCTTGGTTGGGTAATTAAAATAGGTAGGGTTGAGGTAGGTGAGACGAGTATATCTCACCTAAGTCGATTTATTTCTTAGCTATAAATCAAGTAACGAGAAACTAGTAAGCTGATGGATCAGCCGTTTCTTCTGTTACTTCTAATGTATTTAATAGGTTAGTCAGTAGGCTTGATGCACCAAAACGGTAGTGCATGTTATCAGCCCAATCGCCACCAAGAATATCATCAGCCATCGCTAGGTATGCTTGTGCATCTTCAGCAGTACGAACGCCGCCAGCAGGTTTAAAACCAACTGTTTTCGCTACATCCATATCACGGATAACTTCAAGCATCATACGAGCATATTCAGGTGTAGCATTTACTGGCACTTTACCTGTTGAGGTTTTAATAAAGTTAGCACCTGCTTCAATACAGATTTGAGATGCTTTTTTGATTAATGCTTCTTCTTTTAATTCACCAGTTTCGATGATTACTTTAAGAAGAACATCACCACATGCTTCTTTACATTGCTTAACCAGTTCAAAACCTGTTGTTTCATCACCAGCAATAAGAGCGCGGTATGGGAAAACCACATCAACTTCATCTGCGCCATAAGCAACCGCTGCTTTTGTTTCAGCAACAGCAATCTCAATATCATCATTACCGTGAGGGAAGTTAGTTACTGTTGCAATGCGTACTTCTGGTGTGCCTTGTTCGCGCAGCGTTTTCTTAGCGATAGGGATAAAACGAGGGTAGATACATACAGCCGCTGTATTACCTACTGCTGTTTTTGCATTTTTACAAAGTGCAATTACCGCTTCGTCTGTATCGTTATCGTTTAGTGTTGTTAAATCCATCAACTTTAATGCACGTAGTGCAGCTGCTTTTAAATCGCTCATTGTTATCTCCGATAGATAGAATTCTTTGATAGTTTTGCTGTTCAGGTTAAGTACGTTCAACAGCAAATGAGCGGACTTGATTCCTTGAAGAATTGGGCAATATATTAAGCCCAATCAATATCCATTTTGCCGCCAGTATTTATTCCATTTTCTAATAAATAAAATACTGATTTTGTTAACGTCTCATCATGAGACACCGTTGAAACATTGCTTCATCTTATCAATACTTCTTTTGAGGCACTAGAGAAACAATGTTTCCAGAGAAAGACACTGAGATTATGAAAAGAAACGTTCAACAATCCATTGATAACCTACTGCACCAGCGTAAACGCCGACAATTCCCATCACACCAGAAAGAACTGGAGGTGCAGGAATAGGCAGTTTAATTGCAGAGAAAACAACTCCAACAATCAAACCTGCGAACATAGATAGTAAAACTTCATTCATAATTGACTCTCATTTTTAGGTTATGTGTGCTTTAACTATAGTGTAGACCATAGCTCGTTTTTTTAACCTAGCTGTTCTTCTCTCTTTTATTATGGATTCATTATATCAATATAATTTTGCTTGATTGTTTTTGTGTGATAACGCAATCGGTTTGCATCTCAAACTTTTTGCATAAAAAAATGTGAGTTTAACGCATTTATTCATCACACTTTTTTATGAGCAATAGACATAAAAAAACCCGCACATAATGCGGGTTTTATAATGATTATCTGTTCTGCTCTATACGATTATAGAGATAGGAATAGACCTGCAATTGTTGCTGACATTAAGTTTGATAATGTACCAGCAGCAACCGCTTTCATACCCATGCGAGCGATGTCGTGACGACGTGCTGGTGCAAGGCTACCTAGACCACCAAGTAGAATCGCTACAGAAGAAAGGTTTGCGAAACCACATAGTGCGAATGAGATGATTGCTTCTGTTTTCTCAGAAAGAACCACTTCTGCGCCATCAGCTAGGTAAGGTGCAAAGTTTAGGTATGCAACGAATTCGTTAACTACCAGTTTTTGACCAAGGAATGAACCTGCGATTGTTGCTTCTTCCCATGGAACACCGATTAAGAATGCTAAAGGAGCACAGATGTAACCAAGAATCAGTTCTAGAGTGATATGAGGCATATCGAACCAACCACCGATACCACCTAAGATACCATTGATTAGAGCGATTAAACCGATGAACGCAAGAAGCATTGCACCTACGTTTAACGCAAGTTGCATACCCGTTGCAGCACCTGCAGCAGCAGCATCGATTACGTTAGCTGGTTTGTCATCGCCTTCGTTATCTAGAGCATCTAGTTGTTCAATTGGTTGTTCTGTTTCTGGCTTGATGATTTTAGCAAATAGAAGACCACCAGGTGCAGCCATGAATGATGCTGCGATTAGGTACTCTAGAGGCACGCCCATAGAAGCATAACCAGCTAGTACACCACCAGCAACAGATGCTAGACCACCACACATTACTGCAAATAGCTCAGATTGAGTCATTTTAGGAACAAACGGACGCACAACTAGAGGCGCTTCTGTTTGACCAACAAAGATGTTAGCTGTAGCAGATAGTGATTCTGCACGAGATGTGCCAAGTGCTTTCTGCAATGCACCACCTAGGAAGTTAATCACGATTTGCATGATGCCTAGGTAATAAAGAACAGCAGTTAAAGAAGCAAAGAATACGATTACAGGAAGTACACGTAGTGCGAATACGAAACCGCCGCCACCAAATAAACCACCGAATAAGAATTCGATACCTTGGTTACCGTAGTTAATTACGTTAGCAACAGCTTCCGATGCACCATAAAGTACATCACGACCCACAGGTACATAAAGTACAAATGCGCCTAAGAAGAATTGGATAGCAAAAGCGCCACCGACAGTGCGTAGATTGATTGCTTTACGGTTATCAGAAAGAAGTACAGCTATACCTAGCAGTACCACGATCCCAACCAAACTCATTAGCAGGCTCATAGTTAAAGTTTTCCCTAAATTTATTGTTGGCGTGTTTCAAATTAGCGGGGGCGATTATACTCATTGAACCACAAAGAAAGTAATGCTGTTGTCACATAATCGTGGCTGATACATGCTTTACTCATTCATAATTGTGATCATTATCACTAAGGTGTTTCTAAATAATCATCAATTACAACTAAAGAAATGACTGGTAACTCAAATCCCAAACAAAGAGGTGGTATTTTTATAAACAGTTTCCGAAATCGTTTGCATTGATTCTTTTCTAATCAAAGACAAATATTCGAATATATTTTGTACTTTATCCGGAGTATTTTTTTCGCCTTGAAAGCCAAATACTGCCATGTCTGGCGCATCGGTTTCTAATAAAATTTTATCTAAAGGCAGCTGTGAAATGACCATTTTGGTCTTCTTAGCTCTTTCGTAACTGATCACGCCACCAACACCAATATAGAAACCTAATTCAATAAATTGATTAGCCTGCTGCAAGCTACCACTGAAACCATGAATCACACCACCTCTCTCTGGCCGAATTTCTCTCAACAGCTTTAATACCATATCGTGGCTTTTACGACTGTGAATGATCAAAGGAAGTTGATGCTTTTTTGCCAATAAACACTGTTGACGAAAAACAGAGAGCTGTGTTTCCTTATCACTTTCTTGATGCCAGAAATCCAATCCACACTCGCCAATCGCTACACATTTTTTATTTTTTCCATCAAGTAACTTCCCTAAGTTTTCTAACTCCCTTTCATAGCTTGGAGTAATAAATAGTGGATGAATACCTAATGCGTAGTAAATCTCATCAAATTGATGTGCCAACGCACTAACTTGATTCCAGTTTGATTGATTCACACTGGGTACAACGAGCGTTGTAACGCCTTTATCCTTTGCCATTTGTAAGTAGGACACTTCATTATTTTTAAAAGGAGCAAAATCAAAATGACAATGTGAATCAATGAACGTAAAAGTCATTACTCTTCTTCTTTTTTATAAGGAACACAACTGCGCTTGTTTTCTGGTGTTAAGCCTAATGACTCACACCATGCATCATACTTTCGTATCCATAATTTAATTAACTTTAACATTCATGCTTCCTTTTTATCTAACGTATCAATGAATAATACGAACCTGAATGAGTAGATGGATATAAGTGCATTGGTATTACTATAGATACAAAAACGGAGTCCGTTAAGACCCCGTTTTTATTTATTTGATAAGCAACTGATTAATTAGTGCTCACGCGTCGCTCTAAATTGAACATCTGGGAAACGCTCAGAAGCAAGATTTAGATTCACCATTGTCGGTGCGATGTAAGTTAGGTTGTCACCACCATCAAGCGCCAAGTTAGCTTGGTTCTTACGTTGGAACTCATCCATTTTCTTACCATCAGCACAATCAACCCAACGAGCTGTTGCAACGCTCACGCCTTCATAAATCGCTTCAACGTTATATTCTGCTTTAAGACGAGCTACAACCACGTCAAACTGAAGCACACCAACGGCACCAACAATAAGGTCATTGTTTTGAAGTGGACGGAATACTTGTACCGCACCTTCTTCAGATAATTGAACTAGACCTTTAAGTAGTTGTTTTTGCTTCAGAGGATCTTTCAGACGAATACGACGGAACAATTCTGGTGCAAAGTTAGGAATACCTGAGAACTTCAAGCTTTCACCTTGAGTAAAGGTATCACCAATTTGAATGGTACCATGGTTATGTAAACCGATAATATCACCAGCATAAGCCGTTTCAGCACGTGAACGGTCACCAGCCATAAAGGTTACTGCATCAGAAATACTGACGTTTTTACCTGTACGAACATGGTTCATCTTCATGCCTTGTGTGTATGTACCAGATACAATACGCATAAAGGCAATACGGTCACGGTGTTTAGGATCCATGTTTGCTTGGATCTTAAAGACAAAACCAGAGAACTTATCTTCTGTAGCTACAACATCACGCTCATTTGCTTGACGTGTTTGTGGCGCAGGAGCCCAGTCAGTAAGACCTTCTAGCATATGGTCAACACCGAAGTTACCAAGAGCAGTACCGAAGTACACAGGTGTCAATTCACCAGCAAGGAAAAGCTCATGATCAAACTCAGGACATGCACCCATAACAAGTTCTAGTTCTTCACGAACACTTTCAGCCAAATCAGAACCAACTGCAGCATCCAGTTCAGGGTTATCAAGACCTTTGATCGTACGTACTTCTTGGATCTCATGACCATGACCTGATTCATATAAAATCGTTTCGTCACGGTGAATATGGTAAACACCTTTAAATTCTTTACCACAACCAATAGGCCATGAAATAGGAGCACAAGCCATACCTAGCTCGCTTTCTACTTCATCAAGCACTTCCATTGGGTCACGTACTTCACGGTCTAATTTGTTCATGAAGGTTACGATTGGCGTATCACGTAAACGCGTAACTTCCATTAATTTACGAGTACGATCTTCGACACCTTTTGCTGCATCAATAACCATTAAGCATGAGTCAACAGCAGTTAGTGTACGATAAGTATCTTCCGAGAAATCTTCGTGTCCAGGAGTATCAAGTAAGTTAACCAAACAATCGTTGAATGGAAATTGCATTACTGACGTAGTAACAGAGATACCACGTTCTTTTTCCATTTCCATCCAGTCTGATTTTGCGTGCTGGTTTGAACCACGACCTTTTACGGTACCCGCTTTTTGAATCGCGTTTCCGAATAATAATACTTTTTCAGTAATGGTTGTTTTACCCGCATCCGGGTGAGAAATGATGGCAAACGTTCTGCGTTTACCCACTTCTTGTAAAAAAGACATAAGCGTTGATAATCCTGTAAGATTTCAGAAAGGATAGAACATGTAATAATTAGGCGAGATTATACGCAAACTCGCCTCTTATCTAAAGTAAGGAATTTAGAAAAATATAAAGCTCATAATAATAGCGTCTTCTTTGCCATTATTTGTTGGGTAATAATCATGACGGCGAGTCACTTCATTAAACCCTTCAGACTCATATAGTGAGATAGCTTTAGTATTACTTTCACGCACTTCGAGCCATGCTGATTCAGCTTTTTGCTCCATACACATATCAATAAAAAATTCAGTTAACTTACGTCCGAACCCTTTACCTTGATGAGCAGGATCTATCGCAATATTCAATAAAGTCACTTCGCCGACAACATTTTGAGCATAAAAGTAACCCACGACTTGCTCATCAACTAACATGACTCGATGCTGAGCACAGCGACTATCAAGCTCTCTGATCATAGATTCAGCCCAAGGATGTGAATGAGCAGCTCTTTCTATTCGCCAAATATCATCTAAATGAGATTCAGAAATTGTTTGAATTTTAATTGTCATAAGAACAAATTTGTCGCCATAAATCACGTCGTGATTGAGTATTAGAATGCATCTCTGACAATAAAGGAGAGGTTAATATTTTAACGCCTTCTAGCTCTGTGGTTGATACCCCAGAGAACCAGCACCAATCTAAATGATGCTCACCAATATATTCTAATGACTCAGAGGAAAGAAATAACGCCTGCTCAGGCGACAGCTTCATACTCGCAAGCACTTTTCCAAATAGAAAAGCATCACGTTCTGTCGGTATAGCAGGAGCTACAAATAATAACTGACAAGTTTCAGGTAACGATAATGTTGTGTTTTCTAATGCTGGAAAATAGCTTGTCTGACGAACCTGCCAAACTGAAATATCCATCTCATTTAAAAACTGTAGTGCTTGTTGGGGCATATCATTCACCTGCTTATCTAAGGTGGAGAATCTTATCAATATTCTAGATTTGATGCTACTTATACACACTAGGAACACACACTCATCATTACTGAGCAACGCCACTTTGTCTCAAATGTTATACACAGTGACATTTTAACCTACTCCTGACTTTGCATGTATTTTGATTCAATACTTTAGCCCCTCATTTTTGTATTAAGACTATGGCTAATGAAAAAACAATTAATTACTACTACCGCTTTCTCCTCTTTTCTTTCAATGATTGCTCTTGTTTTACTTATTAATGCTGTATCAATAAATACTGTTTATGCGAAAGATAAAGATGATTGGATACTGATTGGCGATAAAACGGTTAACTTTGAGCAAGAGGAAGATAAAGTAGAGCCCCTGCCTTTTCTTAGTGAGCGTAAATTTTCCAAGATAAAAATCAAATGTGTGCAAGGTACTGTCAGCATAAAAAATATGAAAGTAACCATGACTGATGGCTCAACTAAACAATTAAAAACCATGGGTACATTAACAAAGGGAATGAGTTCTCGAACTTATAAATTACCAGGAACGGATAAATCCAAATTTGATTTTCTGGAATTACAATATAAAAGTTGGGGAAACCTGACATTAAATGCTGCGGGAGTGGTGAAAAAAGCCAAGGTGGAAGTATGGGGATTAAAGCGCTAACTGCCAATAAAAATAGAATGCTCATAGCAAGACGAGCATTCTTTTCGTCTATTTATAATAAATCAAATTCAGGACAGTACTCGATTAACCCTGATTTCCCTTCAATAAACTCAGAAGAACAGGCTTTAATCATAAAAGCACCTTCAGGAACTTCCCATTTAGAGTGCATATCGTAATTCGTCGCTGATTCAAAACCAAAACGTTGATAGTAATTAGGATCACCTAATACGACAGCAACGGGATACCCCAGTTCAGTCAGCATCTCTAGGCCTTCTTTTACTAATTCCTCAGCAATACCTTGTTTTTGATGCTCCTTTTTCACACATAAAGGAGCTAATCCTTGCCAGTTTAAATCGTCACCATTAAGGGTAACTGGACTAAATAAGCAATGACCAATCACTTCACCATCATCACTACATGCAACTAATGCAAGTGTTAAATGACTGTTTTCACGCAAAGACATCACTAATTTCGCTTCTGCTTCAGTATCAAATGCAGTGCGAACTAAACGGTCAACCGTCAGAATATCAGCTGGAGCTTCAGTTCTAATAAGCATTCATGGTCTCTTTAACTTCTGGTTTCTGCAAACCTTGCTGTACAAAGTTCGCCAACGTCATTAATGCTTGATTTAATGGTTTTGGTAACGAATCAAGATCAACGCTATCCATTAAGTTTTTCACTTCCAAACCAAGCTCTGTATCGCCTTCAATTTTTAGGCGACGTTGAAAAAACAAAGTATCAGGATCTTCTTTTCGGCCTGCAATTAAAATCAAATCATTTAACTGCCCACTGAAACTCACATCATCATTCTCTGTTTTATTTGAGACTACCAGTTTTTCATCTTGATAGCTGATAAACCATTCTAATTCGAGATCAAGAATCGAAACTTTAAGCCATTTATCTTCTAAAAACTCAAAATCACCATCTTCAAGTGCTTCATGAAAAACTTGTTTTAATCCTTCGAGTAACATCTTCTGTTGGATTGAAACAGGAACTAACTTTGCAGGAGTTTTTAAAACAGAGGCCGCATTTTCTACTAATTTCGAACGAATTTGATTAATCACACTTAATTTCCATAACATTTGGTCGATAACTAGGGGCAAGTATAAATTGATAGAGTGATATCTAACCTGTTTATTATCAAAAAAAGCACTTATTACGATTAAAGGTAGAAAATAGGGATTCTTTCAATGTATATTTTACTGTTCGTCTTATAAATAAACATTATATTTCTGGAAGTTATTGGTCTTCTTTACTAAAGCGGTAACACTATGTCTCTCTCTCAAATACAACATTGGCTTCCTTTGCTTACAGATAACAGTCCATTTCTGTTTGCTATTTTGGACAAAGACCATAAATACATAACAGTAAACAACCGTTACTGTGAACTTAGTGGGTTAAACCGTGAATCTCTTTGTGGCCGAAGCGATTCTGAAATTTTAGGTAAACATTTTTACTCATCATTAAAAGCCTATTACGACCGAGCCTTAAACGGTGAAAAAATTGAAGCTGAAATTACGCTAGATGACCATCGTTTTGATACCAGCCTACATTTTAGTCTCTTCCCTATTCATGAAGAAGATACCACTTATATTGTATTTCACGCTGTCGACACCTCAGAACGCCAACAACTTCTCAACTCTCTAAAAGAAAGCGAATCTAAGTATCACAAACTCACAGAGCTATTAAGTGACTCCGTCTTTTTAATTGAAGGAGATATCATTGTCTCTGCTAACGGAGCGTCAGCTAAAATGCTTGGGTTCAACAACCCAACTGAGTTTATTGGCGAAAGTATTGAGCAACTTTTACACTCCCCTTCTCGCACTCAATGCTTATCAGAGTTAATTTCAAACTTACCTTCTGAACAACAATTAACAGTAAGAACTACCGCTAATTGCTCTCTGCGTGCCGAATTAATATTAACGGTTGAAGAAACTCACATATTAGGAAGTCCAGCTCACCTTGTTATTTTAAAAGAAAACAAGAAGCAAATTGCAATGAGCAACCATATTGCCGCTTCTCAAGTGGATCTATTAACTGGGATTTACAACCGCCACGGCTTTACCCATGTTATAGAGAAAATGATTAAAGAAGATATTCCTTTTTTCATGCTCTATTTAGACATCGATAACTTTAAAAATATTAATGATTCACTTGGGCATCATATTGGGGATCGCGTCTTAAAAGAGATCTCCAATCGCTTACAGAAACTATTACCAAAACACGCCGTCGTCGGTCATTTAGGTGGGGATGAATTTGGAATACTGTTTCCAAAGCCTGAGCATAACCAAGTTCTTGAGCAATTATCTGAAAAGATCATCAATTTAATCAATCAACCATTCGATCTTGTTCACTTCTCAAAACGCCTTGCTTGCTCCATTGGTAGTGTTCAATATCCAGCTGACGGCAGTGATGCTCGCAGTTTATTGCAAAATGCTGACACCGCCATGTATGAAGCAAAAGATCGAGGTAGAAACCGTTTAATTAAATTTCATGATCAAATGAACAAAGAAGCACGCATGCGTCTTTGGTTAGAGATCGAATTACAAAAAGCACTTCAAAATAATGGACTTGAAGTGTGGTACCAACCAAAAGTAAGTGCTCGTGATTTTAGAATTAATGGAGCAGAAGCCTTAGTTCGATGGAAGCACCCTGTTGAAGGTTACATCAGTCCAGCTCGCTTCATCCCTGTTGCTGAGCGATCTGGTTTAATTGAAACCTTAGGCAAAGTCGTGATGCGCGAGGTTTTCCAAACCGTTAAAGAATGGAAGAATCAAGGGATCTTACCTGGTCGTATTGCAATTAACTTGTCACCAGAGCAATTTGGTAATCCTCAATTAATTGAATATATGGAGCGACTTCTTAAGACCACACAGGTTGATCCTAACTGCATCACGTTAGAATTAACGGAAAGTGCAGTAATGAGTGATGGCGAACATGCTATTCAAATGTTGGATGCAATAAAAAAGCTTGGCTTTACTTTATCGATTGATGACTTTGGTACCGGATACTCTTCTTTAGCTTATCTAGCACGCTTCCCATTAGATGAGTTAAAAATCGATCGCGGGTTTATTAATGAAATAGACACATTACCCAAGCAAATTACGATCATAGAAAACGTAATTAATTTAGGTAAAAATTTAAACATGGATATCGTTGCTGAAGGGGTCGAAACAAGACAACAAGCGATGCTATTATCAAGCTTAAATTGTGATTCCATTCAAGGATTCCATTTCTACAAACCTCAACCAAAACATGAGATTGAAGCGTTATTAGTACAAAACAAACGCGCTAGATAAATAGAAATAATCGAACTTAATACCTAGATAAAACCCACCACTTTCTAGGTATTACAGTCGATTATAAATTTAAAAAGAGCAAAAACTCAGGTTGAACCTCAATCTATCTCAAGTCTTTATTTAAAACACAAAACAACTAAAAACCTGCCTTATATCAAGTTTCAAAATTTTGTTACTATTATCATAGAGCATCAGATTTTTGTAATTAGGTATTCTTATGGAACTCCTCTGCCCAGCCGGTAATTTGCCCGCACTAAAAACCGCAATTGATTGCGGTGCCGATGCTGTTTATATCGGTTTTAAAGACGACACGAATGCTCGCCATTTTGCAGGCTTAAACTTTACAGGTAAAAAGCTTGAGAAAGCTGTGCAATATGTTCACGACAAAAATAAACATATTCATGTTGCCTTAAATACATTTGCTCACCCAGATGGATTTAGCCGTTGGACAAAGGCCGTAGATAACGCAGCAGCAATGGGAATTGATGCGCTTATTATTTCTGATATTGCTGTACTAGAATACGCTGCAACGACCTACCCTGATTTAGAGCTACACCTCTCGGTACAAGCATCTGCAACCAATGTTGCCGCTATTGATTTCTATAAAAAGAATTTCAATATTAAACGTGTTGTTTTGCCACGAGTGTTATCTATTCATCAAGTTAAACAACTTTCTCGCAATTTAACCTCAGATGTTGATTTAGAAGTCTTCGCTTTTGGTAGTCTATGTATCATGTCTGAAGGTCGTTGTTACTTATCATCATACATGACAGGCGAATCTCCAAATACTGTAGGTGCTTGCTCTCCTGCAAAATACGTTCGTTGGCAAGAAACCGATAATGGGCTGGAGTCTCGTTTAAATAATATTTTAATCGATCGTTATGGTGAAGGTGAAAATGCCGGCTATCCAACCCTATGTAAAGGACGCTTTGATGTAGAAGGTAAAACCTTCCATGCCCTTGAGGAACCGACCAGTTTAAATACCTTATCTTTAGTTCCTGAATTATTTGCAGCCAATGTTGCATCAGTGAAAATTGAAGGCCGTCAACGCAGCCCTGCTTATGTTGAGCAAGTGACTCGTACATGGCGTGCAGCTATCGACAGCTACAAAGCAAATCCTGAAGGCTATGCGGTAGAACCTAAATGGGATGCAACATTAGCGAATGTATCAGAGGGGACACAAACCACTCTTGGTGCTTATCATAAGAAGTGGCAATAGGAGAACATCATGAAATACGCATTAGGTCCACTCCTATACTTTTGGTCTAAAGAAAACGTTGAGTCGTTTTATCAACAAGCAACCAATAGTGAAGCTGATATTATTTATTTAGGTGAAAGTGTTTGTTCAAAACGCCGAGAAATGAAACCTAAAGATTGGTTTGCTATTGCTAAGGATATTTCAGATTCAGGTAAACAAGTTGTTTTATCTACCATGGCTTTATTAGAAGCACCAAGTGAAGTTAATGTAATGAAAAAGTACATTGATAATGGTGATTTTATTATCGAAGCTAATGATGTGTCTGCGATTCAACTTGCATCAGAGAGCAAAGTCCCATTTGTTGTTGGTCCAGCAGTTAACTGCTATAACGCTCAAACCTTAAACATCTTTTTAAAGCAAGGGATGACCCGTTGGTGTATGCCTGTAGAGCTTTCTCGTGAATGGCTACAGAATGTATTAACTCAATGTGATGAACTTGGTATCCGCAATAAATTTGAAACCGAAGTATTCAGTTACGGTTATCTTCCTCTTGCGTATTCTGCTCGCTGCTTTACTGCTCGTGCTGAGAATAAACCAAAAGATGAATGCGAAACGTGCTGTATTAAATACCCAACTGGTATTACAGTTAATAGCCAAGAAGGTCAGGAAGTATTTACCTTAAATGGTATTCAAACTCAATCTGGCTATTGCTACAACTTGATTAATGACTTACCAAGCATGAGTAGCCTAGTTGACGTGGTACGCTTAAGTCCATTAAGTGTTGAAACATTTGATGAAGTAAGCAAATTCAAAGCAAATGAAACAGGTTCTGCAAAGTTTGCTTTAAAAGATGCTCGTCATTGTAATGGTTACTGGCACAACATTGCTGGATTAGACATTCAAATGTAATTTTGAATTTTCTTTTGTGTCTCGTCCTAAAATACGTTGACGATTTTTAATTGAAAGCTAAGTGCGTACGCACTTGGCTTTTTTGTGTACTTGATTTGGTGTACTCATTCCCAAGCTTAAATGTGGCCGCATTTCATTATAAATAAAAATAGATTCTTCAACTAAATGCCTTAACTCCTCTAAATCTTTACAGTCATACAAAAGAAACTCTTGTTTAAGTATCCCATTTATTCGCTCTGCTAATGCATTTTGATAGCAATCATAACCATCCGTCATTGATGGCTTAATATCATTTTTATTCAATTTTTCCTGATAAACCTTTGAACAATACTGTAATCCTCGGTCTGAATGATGAATCGTACTCCTTTGATATTGACGGCTATCTATCGCCATATCAAGAGCTTTGACTACATCAGTAGCTTTCATTTCATCACTTAATTCATATCCCATTATCTTTCGACTATAAGCATCTGTTACTAAAGATAAATAATGAATACCTTTTTGTGATTGAACGTAAGTGATATCACTAACAAAAACCTCTTCAGATGCTTGAGGTGTTACTTCTTTAAGTAAATTAGGATGTTTTTTCATCCAATGCTTACTATAGGTAGTTTTTGTATAACTTCGTTTAGGTTTTACTAATAAGCACTCATTTCTTAAATAGGAAAAAAAGTTATCTCTGCCTAACTTTATGCCATGAGTGATGAATTTGGGCTTAAGTAAAAAATATAATTTTTTACCTCCAATACGAGGCATATATCGACGAATTTCTTGCACCATATTTTTAACCGGTGAAAGTTCAACGGCACGTTTCAGAGCTCTACGTTCTTGTTGGTATATACATTGTCTTGTAATGCCAAGTAGCTGACTAGCTCGCTCTAAGCTGATCATTTTCTGCTTTTGAAGACTTCTTGCTCCTTGGCAATATACTTTTTTCTAAGGCCTGCACCATGTTCTGCGTCCATGATATTCACTACTTCATTAAGTAATAAATTACGCATTCTTTCATCATCAAGCTCTCGCTCTAAACGTTTAATTTTTTGTGCAGGCGATTCTTTCGCTTTCGGGGATTTAGGCATAATAATCTTAGGTGATTGAGACCAGTCCATCTTACCGTGTTTTCTTAACCAAGTAAGTACGGTAGATCGACCTTGAATGCCATAAATGTTTTGAGCTTGCTTATAGGTCATATCGCCTTTTTCTATAGCGGCAACAAGCTGCAATTTAAAGCCTAATGAATAATCGCGTTGAGTTCGCTTATTCTTTGTTTTTTCTTGATTTGTCATATAAAAGTCCTAAATGTGTAAACACATTTCAGGACGAGACATTGAATACAAAAAAGCCTTATCCATATGAATAAGGCTTTTTTATTATACTAATGTAGCTAATTATTCTGCTGTTGCTTCTTCTTTTAGCATCTCTTTTTCAGTACTTGTTTCCTGTGGTGCAACCGGTGTTTCTTTCGCTTCTTGTGCTTGCTGCTCTTTTATTTTTTGCTCTTGCAAATCACGTAAAGCTTTATAGATATTACCTAGTTCCACAAACGAATATCGATGTTCTACATACTCATAAACGTTGTTCGACATACTTAACTTATACAAAGCAATTGCGTTTGGATAATCACCTTCGTATTGATAACGCTTAGCTAAGTAAAAATAACCTTCTGTTAGTTTTTCTGCCAATGCGACATTATTACGAGTTGTAGTTAAGATTTTTTTCAAAAACTCATCTTCAGAAGTTTCTTTTAGAATAAGTCCTGCAAGATCCCATCCAAAATCTTCATCTGTTCTTTGTTGATATTGTTTTTGGAAGGTTTCTGTTGCGGCTTTTGCATCCACTTCTAAGCCAATCCAATACAACCAAATAGCACGATATGGATCGCGAGGTGCATCATTATAATGCTTTTGAGCAATCTCATACGCTTGATCGTAGCGCTCACCATAATATAGAGCGATAGCTAAATTACGTTCAGCAAATTGGTTGTTTGGATCTAACTCTAACGCTGAATCTAGCGCTTCATAAGCTCCATCAAAATCTGTATTTTGTGTGTAGTAAACACCAAGGATATTAAACACATCACTCTGATCTGGTTTTAACGTTAAAGATTGAGTAAAGTCGACACGAGCCAAGTCACGTAAACCTAAACTGTCTTTAATTAACCCTCTTTCATAATACATTTTTGCACGAGTTACATCATCCACATCAGGGCGCTGTAGCAATTGGTCCAAACGAGATAATTGGATCTCTTGTTGGATACTTGGTTGTAAAGGAACTGCCATTGGAGGGTATCCCCATCCTGATGTATCCCCTTTAGATGCACACCCAGACAACACTAATACTGCGCCAACTAAGGCTACTCGAATCCAATTCACTCATTTTCTCCTATGATAAACCTAATTCTTTTAATAAAAGCGACTCTATATTAAAAGAAAAGGGAGCATTTCTGCTCCCTTTATAACATGCTTTAAATCAAAAGACTGTAATCAATAAGATTATTCTGCGTCTTTTGCTTCAGCAGCAGGTGCTGGATTTAGTTCAGCATTTGCTTCTTTAATACTTAGACGAATACGGCCTTGACGGTCGATTTCAAGTACTTTAGTTTTCACTTCTTGACCAACTTGTAGGTGATCAGCTACTTTCTCGATACGCTCTTCTGCGATTTGAGAAATGTGAACTAGACCTTCTTTAGGACCAAGAACCGTTACGAACGCACCGAAATCTACGATACGCATAACTTTACCTGTGTAGATCTTACCCACTTCAACTTCAGCAGTGATCTCTTCGATGCGACGAATCGCTTCTTTAGCAGCAGCACCTTCAGTTGCAGCGATTTTGATAGTACCGTCGTCTTCGATTTCGATAGTTGTACCAGTCTCTTCACAAAGAGCACGGATAACTGCACCACCTTTACCGATAACATCTTTGATCTTATCAGAGCTGATTTTCATTGTGTGGATACGTGGAGCAAATTCAGAGATATCTTCACGAGCACCAGAGATTGCTTCATCCATAACTTTAAGGATGTGCTTACGCGCACCTTGAGCTTGGTTTAGAGCGATCTGCATGATCTCTTTAGTGATACCTTCGATTTTGATGTCCATTTGAAGTGCTGTGATACCTTCATTAGTACCCGCTACTTTAAAGTCCATATCACCTAGGTGGTCTTCGTCACCAAGGATATCAGAAAGAACAACGAAATCGTCGCCTTCTTTCACAAGACCCATTGCGATACCAGCAACAGATGCTTTAATTGGAACACCAGCATCCATAAGAGCTAGAGATGTACCACATACAGAAGCCATTGAAGATGAACCGTTAGATTCAGTGATTTCCGAAACTACACGTACTGTGTATGGGAATTCTTCAATAGAAGGCATAACCGCTTGGATACCACGTTTAGCCAGTTTACCGTGACCAATTTCACGACGCTTAGGAGAACCAACAAAACCAGTTTCACCTACACAGTATGGAGGGAAGTTGTAGTGTAGAAGGAAGTGATCTTTCTTCTCACCCATTAGGCTATCGATGATTTGAGCATCACGTTGTGTACCAAGCGTTGCAGTAACAAGAGCTTGAGTTTCACCACGAGTGAATAGAGAAGAACCGTGTGTACGAGGAAGAACACCAGTACGTACGTCTAGCGCACGAACCATGTCTTTTTCACGACCATCGATACGTGGATTACCAGCGATGATGCTGCGACGTACAACAGTTTTCTCTAGATCGTGGAAAATAGTGTGAACTTCTTTTAGGTTCACATCTTCATTTTCAGATACTAGAACTTCGTTAACTTCAGCCGCGATTTCATGAATGCGATCGTAACGAGTCATTTTTTCAGTAATTTGGTAAGCTTCAACTAATTTAGCTTCTGCTAGTTCTGCAATACGTGAGTTAAGAACTGTGTTCTCTTCTGGAGCAACCCAATCCCATGCAGGAGTAGCAACTTCAGCAGCAAACTCATTGATTGCTTTGATAACAACTTGTTGTTGATCGTGACCGAACACAACAGCAGATAGCATTTCTTCTTCAGTTAGGTTATCAGCTTCTGATTCAACCATTAATACTGCGCCTTCTGTACCAGACACTACTAGGTCTAGTTTAGAGTTTTCAAGCTCAGTATTTGATGGGTTAAGAACAAGCTCACCGTTGATGTGACCAACACGTGCAGCACCGATAGGACCGTTAAATGGAATACCAGCAATAGCTAATGCCGCAGACGTACCGATCATAGTGATCATGTCTGGGTTAACTTCAGGATTGATAGAAACAACCGTTGCAATTACCTGTACTTCGTTTTTGAATGCATCAGGGAAAAGAGGACGGATTGGACGGTCAATTAGACGTGCCGTTAGTGTTTCAGCTTCAGAAGGACGGCCTTCACGCTTAAAGAAACCACCAGGGATTTTACCTGCAGCGTACGTACGCTCTTGGTAGTTAACTGTTAGTGGGAAGAAATCTTGACCAGGAACAGCTTCTTTCTTAGCAACAACAGAAACGAATACAGATGTATCGTCCATGCTTGCCATTACAGCAGCTGTAGCTTGACGAGCAATTACACCCGTTTCTAGAGTAACGGTATGGTTACCGTACTGAAATGATTTTACGACTGGATTCGCGAACATTTTTTTTCCTTTATTCTTATTGTTAAATGGCACTTTGTGCTATCAAAAATAAGAAATTTGTAGTTGATAATTCAACATACTACTAATCGCGACTAGTACAAATTGACTTCACTAAAGACAATTTGTAATAGCCGCGACCTAGTGGCCGACTTCGGTGACTGTAATATGATGAATTGGATAGTTTTATCAAAATTACTACTGAGCAATTTCAACGAGGCACAGTATACCTCAATTAGGGGAAGATGCGAGTTTCAGGAATGAAAAAGGAGATTTTAGAGCATAAAAAAAGGAGCGATAAACGCTCCTTTTCGTCAAACTGTCTTTACAGACATCGCAAATTAGCGACGTAGGCCTAGACGTTTGATTAGATCTTGGTAACGAGCAAGGTTTTTGCCTTTTAGGTAATCAAGAAGCTTACGACGGCTAGAAACCATACGTAGTAGACCACGACGGCTGTGGTGATCGTGCTTGTGATTAGCAAAGTGACCTTGAAGGTGGTTGATAGAAGCAGTTAGTAGTGCTACTTGTACTTCTGGTGAACCTGTGTCGCCTTCAGATTGTGCGTATTCAGCAACGATTGCTGCTTTAGTTTCTGCATTCAGAGACATAATTCTCTCCTGATAAGAGTAGTTTAATATTTGTAGTAGCCAATCTCTGATTCAGCCACTACGCGAAGGGCGAATTATACGGATGAACAATAATAAAGCAATAAAAAAAGAGCAAAAACCAACAGCTTTTGCTCTTTCTATTCTTTTGAAGCTCAGGATTAATTATTTTTCTTCTTCATCTCGAAAAACAACTAAACGCTTAGGAGCAACACGACCATCGTCATCAATGTGACCAACACCAATGAATAAACGTTCATCACCCGATGTCATACGAACGATGCCATCTTGTGGAGCACCAAACACTTGTACCGGTTGACCATGTAAAACATGATCTGCCAATTCAGGGATCATATTTACTTCAGGTAAATCTTGTACTGCTGAGTCCATTGGCATTAATAATGGATCAAGCAACTCACGAGGAGCTCGTTCTTCACGATGTGCTTGCTCAAGTAATGCTTCTAGGTCTTCGATCGTTACCATATTCTCATATGGGTAGTTCGACACGCCTGTACGACGTAAATAAGTTACGTGCGCACCGCAACCCAGCATTTCACCCAAATCATCAGTGATCGTACGAATGTAAGTACCTTTTGAACAATGTACTTCCATTTCTACTTCATGTCCTTCAAAACGGAGCAATTCAATAGAATAAACAGTGATCTTACGTGACTCGCGAGGTACTTCAATGCCTTCACGTGCATACTCATACAAAGGACGACCTTGGTATTTTAATGCTGAAAACATTGATGGAATTTGATCCGTTGTACCACGGAATTTCGCAATACAACGCTCTAGCTGACCGCGATCCACTTTTACTTCACGAGTTTGAACCACTTCACCATCAGAGTCTGATGTATTCGTACGCTCACCTAGTTTAGCGACAACACGGTAGCGTTTATCAGAGTCTAAAAGAAACTGGGAAAACTTCGTTGCTTCACCTAAGCAAATAGGAAGCATACCTGTTGCTAGAGGATCAAGTGCACCTGTATGGCCTGCTTTTTCAGCAAAGTAAATGCGTTTAACTTTTTGCAGAGTATCGTTTGAAGTAATACCTGTTGGTTTATCAATTAAGATAACACCATTAACCGGACGACCCTTACGACGGCGAGCCATTACTCTTCACCTTCATCTGATTCGGTGCGGCCTGATTCTGCCATTTTACGTTTATCTGTATTAACAACATCAGTTACTAAGTTAGACATACGCATACCTTCAACAAGTGTGTTGTCGTAAGTAAAACGAATTTCAGGAGTTAGACGTAAACGAATGCGCTTGCCAAGCATCATACGTAATGATGGCTCGTGCTCTTTTAGAGCGGCTAAGCTTGATTCAGGAGTTTGATCACCAACACAGAAGAAAGTCACGAATACTTTTGCATAAGCTAAATCACGTGATACTTCTACATCAGAAATAGTCACCATACCGATACGTGAATCACGAACTTCACGTTGTAGCATAACTGCTAGTTCTTTTTGTAATTGTTGCGACACACGCTGTGTGCGGCTAAATTCTTTTGACATATCTTTTCTCTCTTAGAAAGATGGGGGGCTTGGTAATTACCAGCCCCCCATGGTGTATTCAACAACCGATTACTACTTACCTTTAAAAGATAACGTTAGTAATTATAGTCAATTAGTCAAGAGTACGTTTGATCTCAACGATTTCGAATACTTCGATTTGGTCACCAACGCGTACGTCGTTGTAGTTCTTAACGCCGATACCACACTCGTAACCATTTTTAACTTCAGCTACGTCATCTTTAAAGCGACGTAGTGACTCTAGCTCACCTTCGTAAATTACTACGTTATCACGTAGAACACGAATTGGGTTGCTACGCTTAATCGTACCTTCAGTAACCATACAACCAGCGATTGCACCAAGTTTAGGCGACTTAAATACGTCACGAACTTGAGCAAGACCAATGATTTCTTGTTTAAACTCAGGAGCAAGCATACCGCCCATTGCAGCTTTAACTTCATCGATCAATTGGTAGATGATTGAGTAGTAACGAAGATCTAGGTTTTCGTTTTCAACAGTACGACGAGCCGTTGCATCAGCACGAACGTTGAAACCAAGAATGATTGCATTAGACGCTGCTGCAAGAGTTGCATCAGTTTCAGTAATACCACCAACACCAGAACCTACGATGTTAACTTTAACTTCGTCAGTAGACAGTTTAAGTAGTGAATCAGCAATCGCTTCAACAGAACCTTGAACGTCAGCTTTAAGTACTACGTTTAGCTCAGCAACTTCACCCGCTTCCATGTTAGCAAACATGTTTTCAAGCTTAGCTTTTTGTTGACGTGCTAGTTTAACATCACGGAATTTACCTTGACGGTAGTTTGCAACTTCACGTGCTTTACGCTCATCACGAACTACTGTTGCTTCGTCACCTGATGCAGGTACACCTGAAAGACCAAGGATCTCAACAGGGATAGATGGGCCAGCTGATTCAATATCTTTACCGTTTTCATCGCGCATAGCACGAACACGGCCGTATTCTTGACCACAAAGAACGATATCGCCTTTGTTAAGAGTACCTGATTGAACAAGAACTGTTGCTACAGGACCGCGACCTTTATCAAGGCGAGATTCAACAACAACACCTGACGCCATGCCTTCTCTTACAGCAGTAAGTTCTAGAACTTCAGACTGAAGAAGAATTGCTTCTAGAAGACCGTCAATGTTGGTACCTTGCTTAGCTGAGATATGAACAAAGATATTCTCTCCGCCCCACTCTTCAGGAATAACGTCATATTGAGCAAGCTCATTTTTAACGTTATCTGGGTTAGCACCTTCTTTATCGATCTTGTTTACAGCAACAATCAGAGGTACACCAGCCGCTTTTGCGTGTTGGATAGCTTCGATTGTTTGTGGCATAACACCATCATCTGCAGCAACAACAAGAACAACGATATCTGTCGCTTGAGCACCACGAGCACGCATAGCGGTAAACGCTGCGTGTCCAGGAGTATCAAGGAAAGTGATCATACCGTTGTCAGTTTCAACGTGGTATGCACCGATGTGTTGTGTAATACCACCAGCTTCAGCGTCAGCAACGTGTGCACGACGAATGTAGTCAAGTGTAGAAGTTTTACCATGGTCAACGTGACCCATGATAGTTACTACTGGAGCACGACCTTCAGCTTCAGCACTGTTGTCACGATCAGATAGTACTGCTTCTTCTAATTCATTTTCTTTACGAAGAATAACTTTGTGACCCATTTCTTCTGCTACAAGTTGTGCAGTTTCTTGGTCAATCACTTGGTTGATAGTCGCCATAGCGCCCATCTTCATCATAACTTTGATTACTTCTGTTGCTTTAACAGACATTTTGCTTGCTAGTTCAGAAACAACGATTGTTTCACCGATAGCAACGTCTTGCTTAGCAACTGTCGCTGACTTATCAAAGCCATGCTGCATTGAAGTAGGTTTGTTAACTTGTGCTTTCTTATTACGACCACCGCGTTGGTTACGACCACCACGAGGAGCAGCAGCTTCTGCTGGTTTTGCTTTTTTCTTACGACGGCGAGGTTGTTGCTCTTCTTTACGATCAGCTGCATCTTCAGCTTCACGCGCATGAGAAGAAGTGGTTACATGGTAATCTGCATCTTTTTCAGCTGCTGATTTCTTCTGCTCTTCTTCTTTCCAACGAGCTTCATTTTCTTCAGCCAGTTTACGAGCTTCTTCTACTAATTTTGCCGCTTCAGCTTCTGCTTTACGAGTCGCTTCTAGTTCCTGACGAGCTTTAAGCTCATCAGCTTCTTTTTTCGCTTGTTCGTTTTTCTTAGTCATTTCTTTTTTAGCCTTATCAGCTTCAGCACGTTTCGCTTTTTCTTCAGCTTCACGTTTTGCTTTGGCTTCTGCCTCAGCTTCACGTTTCGCCTGCTCTTCCGCTTCACGTTGTGCTTTTTGTTCAAGTTCGCGAACTGCAGCTTCCTCTGCATCGCGTTTGGCTTGTTCTTCAGCTTCTGCTTTCAGTTGCTCAGCTTTTTTCTCTTCTTCAAGTGCGCTTGCTTTTACATAAGTACGTTTTTTACGAACTTCTACTTGCACATCTTTACTTTTACCGCCGCTTCCCGCAACACTTAATGTGCTACGAGTTTTGCGTTGAAGAGTTAGACGCGTAGGCGATGCACTATCATCAGCACTACCATGCTCTTTCTTTAAGTGTACTAACAAAGATTGTTTTTCACCTTCAGAAACAGAGTCTCCGTCTTTTTTATTAATACCAGCATCCGAAAATTGCTGAAGTAAGCGGTCAACTGGAGTTCCAATTTCTTCACTAAGTGCTTTTACCGTAAGCTTTGTCATACCGCTTCTCCTTGCTTGCTATTATTATTCTTCGTCACTAAACCAACAGATGTTACGAGCAGCCATGATTAACTCACCAGCACGCTCTTCTGTTAGATTTTCAATATCAGACAGTTCATCAACACCTTGGTCTGCAAGGTCTTCAAGTGTAATAACACCTTTAGCTGCAAGTTTGAAAGCAAGCTCACGCTCTAAGCCTTCAAGAGCAAGTAGGTCTTCAGCTGGTTCAACACCATCTAATGATTCTTCTTGAGCTAGAGCTAATGTTGTTAACGCTTCTTTCGCACGAGTACGTAGAGCATCAACAGTATCTTCATCTAACTCTTCAATTTCTAGAAGTTCATTTACAGGTACGTAAGCGATTTCTTCTAGAGTAGTGAAACCTTCTTCAACTAATAGTTGAGCAAAGTCTGCATCGATATCTAAATGCTTAACGAATGCATCAATAGAACCTTGCGCTTCTTCTTGGTGCTTTTTGTTAAGATCAGCAACCGTCATAACGTTTAGTTCCCAACCAGTCAGTTGAGATGCTAGACGTACGTTTTGACCACTACGACCAATTGCTTGTGCTAGGTTATCAGCTTCAACAGCGATATCCATTGTATTGTTGTCTTCATCAACAATGATTGAAGCAACTTCTGCTGGAGCCATTGCATTGATAACAAATTGCGCAGGGTTATCATCCCAAAGCACGATATCAATACGCTCACCACCAAGCTCACCAGATACAGCTTGTACACGTGCACCACGCATACCAACACACGCACCAACAGGATCAATACGTTTGTCGTTAGTTTTAACTGCGATCTTAGCACGAGAACCAGGATCACGAGCTGCACCTTTTAATTCAATTAGCTCTTCGCCAATTTCAGGTACTTCTACGCGGAACAATTCAGTTAGCATTACGCCTTTTGAACGTGTCATGAATAATTGGAAACCACGTGCTTCAGGTTTAACTGCATATAGCAGACCACGAACACGGTCACCTGGACGGAAGTTTTCACGAGGAAGTTGGTCTTCACGTAAAATTACCGCTTCAGCGTTGTTACCAAGATCAACGATGATTGCATCGCGGTTTACTTTTTTAACGATACCTGTGATTAGCTCACCTTCGTTATCAATAAACTGCTCAACGATCATTGCACGCTCAGCTTCACGTACTTTTTGTACGATAACTTGTTTCGCTGTTTGAGTTGTAATACGGTCAAATGTTACTGACTCGATATCATCTTCAATGTAACCACCAACTTCGATAGTTTCATCTTCAAACTGTGCTGCTTCAATAGAAATTTCAAGCGTTGGATTTTCAACGTTTTCTACTGCAACCCAACGACGGAATGTTTCGAAGTCACCAGTTTTGCGATCGATCGCAACACGTACTTCAATTTCCATTTCAGATTTTTTCTTTGTTGCTGTTGCAAGCGCGATTTCTAATGCTTCAAAAATTCGCTCACGAGGAACAGCTTTTTCATTTGATACTGCTTCTACAACAGCTAAGATTTCTTTGTTCATTTTAGCCTCTTCAAGCCTTAAAATTTAGGAACTAAGTTCGCCTTTGAAATGTTGCTTAACGCAAATTCTTCATTGTTACCATCAACTGTAACCGTAACAATTTCACCGTTAACTTCAAGGATGTCACCTTTCCATTTACGACGGTTATTCATCGGCATCTTTAATACAAGGCTGACCTCGTGACCAACAAATTGTTGATAATGTGCTGCTTTAAACAGTGGACGTTCAAGACCTGGAGACGAAACCTCTAGGTTATATGCTACTGTAATTGGATCTTCTACATCCATTACTGCACTGATTTGACGACTGGCTTCTGCACAGTCTTCCACAAAGATGCCATTTTCATGGTCGATGAATACACGTAGTGTTGAGTGTTCACCCGCACGTACGAATTCTAAACCAACCAATTCATAACCTAAAGCACCAACAGGAGCCTCAAGCATTTCTGTTAGTTGTCTTTCTAATCCTGTCATTGATATCCCCTGAAAACAAAAAAAGGGCTCAAGGCCCAATTCTTAAAAAACAGTCTGTTTCAGATAGCAAAAAACCCCGTAATTGCGGGGTTTAATACTGCTGGACCCTGAATGCCACTTGCGTGACTTACTTAAATAATAGCAATAACTCTTATTTAAGTAATTGGTTGCGGGAGCCGGATTTGAACCGACGACCTTCGGATTATGAGCCCGACGAGCTACCAAGCTGCTCCATCCCGCGTCCGAAAAGAACAAAGAAATTATAGTTTCTTTATGCTTTTATTACAAGAATCAGATTCTCGTCTGAATATGGTGCCGAGAGAGGGACTTGAACCCTCACACCATAAGGCACTAGCACCTCATGCTAGCGTGTCTACCAATTTCACCATCTCGGCTAAATTCTTTTAAAGAGGAACGTCGCTGTCTTCAGTTGCAGGAACATCGCTCGCGTTGTCAGTTACTTGCTCTGTCGCTTGTTGATCTAATTTAAGATCAAAACCTTCAGATTTATGCGTAGACATGTTGCCTAATGCTAAACTGATAACAAAAAATACTGTTGCACAAATTGCAGTCATTCGGGTTAAAAAGTTTCCAGAGCCACTAGAGCCAAATACAGTATTTGATGCCCCAGCCCCAAATGAAGCTCCCATATCTGCGCCTTTACCGTGTTGTACCAATACTAGGCCAATTACACCGACTGCGGCAATCAGATAAATCACAAGTAGAATCGTATGCATTCCGTCACCCATGTATCTAATTAATGTACCGGTAGCCTATTGGCAACACCAGCGCCCTCTCAATTAAGAGGCCGAAGGATATTAACCAAACTAGGCTACTATGACAAGTTAAAATTAACAAAAAACGTTCAATTTCATTTAATTGCTCAAATTAGCAGCTTTCTTTCACTGCATCCGCAATTTGCTGCGCATATTGTGTCACCAATTCCGCATTTTCACCTTCAACCATAACGCGAATTAAAGGCTCTGTACCTGACTTACGTAATAATACGCGGCCATTATCACCTAATTTAGCTTCCACATCAGCTTGAGCGGCTTTTACTGCTTCCGATTCAAGAGGATCATTATCTCCTGCAAATCGAACATTCACTAAAATTTGTGGGAACATACTCATGCCATCACATAATTCTTTTAATGACATTTTACTACCAACAATAGATGCAATAACTTGAAGCGCTGCAACAATCGCATCACCCGTCGTTACTTTATCTAAAAGGATAACGTGACCTGAATTCTCAGCACCAATTAACCAATTGTTTTCCAAAAGCTTTTCCATCACATAGCGATCACCAACATCTGAACGAACAAATGGAATGCCAAGATTACGTAAAGCAACCTCCATGCCCATATTTGTCATCAATGTACCAACCACACCACCTTTTAACTCACCACGACGTAGCGCGTCACGAGCAATGATGTACGCAATCTGGTCGCCATCTACTTTTTCACCAAACTCATCAACCATGATGATACGGTCACCATCGCCATCAAATGCCACACCAAAATCCGCTTTTTCTTCAACAACTTTAGCTTGAAGAGCACGAACATCAGTAGCACCTACTTCATGATTAATATTGGTTCCGTTTGGCTCACAACCGATTGTGATGATCTCTGCACCTAGCTCTTTAAATACATTCGGAGCAATATGATACGTTGCACCATTTGCACAATCGATAACGATTTTTAAACCAGCAAGACTTAACTCTTTAGGAAAGGTACTTTTACAGAATTCAATGTAACGACCGGCAGCATCATTAAGACGAGAGGCTTTACCAAGTAAAGCAGATTCAACACATGTCATTGGCTTATCAAGCTCTGCTTCAATCGCCATTTCAACGTCATCTGGAAGTTTTGTCCCTTCTGATGAGAAGAATTTAATGCCATTATCGTAGTATGGATTATGAGAAGCTGAAATCACAATACCTGCTTCTGCACGAAATGTCTGAGTAAGGTAAGCCACAGCTGGAGTTGGCATCGGACCCGTAAATTTAGCTTGTAATCCAGCAGCTGCTAAACCTGCTTCTAATGCTGATTCAAGCATATAACCAGAAATACGTGTATCTTTACCAATAATGACTTTTTTTGTGCCTTGCTTAGCTAAAACTTGTCCTGCAGCCCAGCCAAGCTTCATAACAAAATCAGGTGTGATAGGTGCTTGCCCTACTAATCCTCGAACGCCATCGGTTCCGAAATATTTACGTTCAGCCATGTTGTACTCCATGTTTTTTTTAATAATTTATTTAAATTGAACAACTCTTTAATGAGGAGATTGTTCTAAAGTTGCTTGGCAAACCTTTACGATATCCATCGTTTGTTCAAAATCATGAACACGAATAATTTGCGCCCCTTTCATGGCTGCAATCGTTGCACAAGCCAAGCTACCAGATACTGCCATTTTCGGCTCTACATCTAGTAACTTAAAAACCATCGATTTTCTCGACATCCCAGCAAGAAGCGGTAAACCAAATTGATGAAAACGCTCTAACTCAGCAAGAAGCAGGTAATTATGCGCTAAGGTTTTACCAAAACCAAATCCAGGATCGAGAATTAACTTATCTTTTGCGATACCAACCGATTGGCATGCATCGATTCTTTCACTTAAAAAGTCAGATATATCAGAAAACAAGTCTTGGTAAGAAGGATTAGATTGCATGGTTCTAGGTTGACCTTGCATGTGCATCAAACAAATTGGAACATTGGCTTCTGCTGCTACTTGTAGTGCATTTGGTTCTTGTAGTGCTCGAACATCATTAATTAAATCAGCACCTGCTTTTACTGCCTCTTGCATCACAATAGCTTTACTGGTATCGATTGAAATCCATGTATCAAATCGTTGATGAACCGCTTCAATAATCGGTAATACACGGTCTAATTCTTGTTGCAATGACACTTCTGGCGCGCCAGGTCGTGTTGACTCGCCGCCAATATCAATAAAGCTCACTCCAGCATTAACCATTTTTTCAGCTTGTTTAAGTGCTGCATCCAGATGAGTAAATTGGCCACCATCCGAAAAAGAGTCAGGTGTTACGTTCAGTATGCCCATGACATGAGAGCGATCTAATAAAAGGGATTTATTTTTGCTTATTAGTTTCATTACTCTACACCTTTAATAAATACAAAAACCCCGAGCATAACTCGGGGTTTAATTTATCTTACTTCATCTTATTTTTCAGATGATTCAGAATCGTTTTTTGTTTCATCAGTTGGAGTTGGTTGTTCTTTTGTTTCTTCAACTTTCTCTTCTGCTTTTGATTCTGTTTCTTCTTTTTCTACTGGCGTTTCAGTCTTCGCTTGAGGCTGCGGGTTATTATCTCCCCAACCTTGTGGCTCACGAATGTCAGTTTTACGATCCATAAGATCATCAATTTGACCAGCATCAATGGTTTCAAACTTCATTAACGCATCTTTCATTGCATGCATGATATCCATGTTATCTTCAAGGATCTGTCTTGCACGAGCATAGTTGCGGTCAATAATAGTACGGATTTCAGCATCAATCAGTTGAAGCGTTTCTGGAGAAACATGCTTAGATTGATGAGAACCACCGTGACCAGAGAACGGGTCGCCTTGATCTTCTGCATACAGTAGAGGACCTAGAGCATCAGAGAAGCCCCATTGCGTTACCATTTTACGAGCAATATCTGTTGCACGTTCAATATCGTTCGACGCACCAGTTGATACTTTATCAACACCGTAAATCAATTCCTCAGCTAAACGACCACCATACAGACTCGAAATCATCGATTCTAAATGTTGACGGTTCATACTGATACGATCTTGTTCTGGTAGATACATAGTTACACCCAACGCTCGTCCACGTGGAATGATAGATACTTTGTATACTGGATCATGCTCAGGAACTAAACGACCAACAATGGCGTGACCTGCTTCATGATATGCTGTTGATTCTTTGGTCTCTTCTGACATAACCATTGATTTACGCTCTGCGCCCATCATGATTTTATCTTTCGCTAATTCAAACTCAACCATTGAAACAACACGCTTATTTCCACGCGCCGCAAACAAAGCAGCTTCGTTTACTAAGTTAGCTAGATCCGCACCAGAGAAGCCTGGAGTACCACGAGCAATTAACGACGGTTCTACGCCTGCACCTAATGGTACTTTACGCATATGAACTTGAAGGATCTGCTCACGACCACGGATGTCAGGTAGACCCACAACAACTTGACGGTCAAAACGACCTGGACGTAGTAATGCTGCATCAAGTACGTCTGGACGGTTCGTCGCAGCAATAACAATGATGCCTTCGTTACCTTCAAAACCATCCATTTCAACTAGCATTTGGTTTAATGTTTGCTCACGCTCATCATTACCACCACCAACACCTGCACCACGTTGGCGACCTACAGCATCGATTTCATCAATGAAGATAATACAAGGTGATGATTTTTTCGCTTGTTCAAACATATCACGAACACGTGACGCACCAACACCAACAAACATCTCAACAAAATCAGAACCAGAAATTGAGAAGAAAGGTACTTTTGCTTCACCGGCAATCGCTTTTGCAATTAACGTTTTACCTGTACCTGGAGGACCAACCAATAAAACACCTGTTGGAATTTTGCCACCCAGTTTTTGGAAACGGCTTGGCTCACGTAAGTAATCAACTAACTCTTTTACGTCTTCTTTTGCTTCATCACAGCCAGCAACATCATCAAACGTTGTTTTGATTTGCTCTTCAGTCATCATCTTGGCTTTACTCTTGCCAAAGGACATAGCTCCTTTGCCACCGCCGCCTTGCATTTGACGCATGAAGAAAATCCAAACACCAATAAGAAGAATCATTGGGAACCACGATATGAAGATAGACTCAAGTAAGCTCTGCTCTTCTGGTGGCGTACCCTTAACAATTACATTTTGGTTAATTAGGTCATCAAGCAACTTAGGATCTTGGAATACTGGCATATATGTTACGTAACGAGTGCCGTCACGCTTCATTACCTTAATCTCACGATTATTAAAGGTTGCTTCTTGTACTTGACTATTACCTACTTCTTTAACAAAAGTCGTATAGTCAATTGAACGACCAGAGCTATCACCTGGTCCAAAACTCTGGAATACCGACATTAAAACAACAGCGATAACCAGCCATAATATTAGATTTTTTGCCATGTCACTCAAGGTGTTAACCCCGCGTTAACTAAATAGATGAAAGACAGAGTACTACAGTTTATATTCTGTATCTACTACGTAAAACTTATCCTTTGTAACCAGTCGCTACAATATAGACTTCACGTGAACGAGCACGTGATGAATCAGGCTTTCTGATTTTTACTACTTTGAACATATTACGCACTTCTTGCAAGTACTGATCAAAGCCTTCGCCTTGGAATACTTTTACAGTAAAGCTACCATTTGGTGCAAGAACTTGACGACACATATCCAAAGCTAACTCAACTAAGTACATCGCACGAGGCTGATCTACCGCTAAGTTACCACTCATGTTTGGTGCCATATCAGACATTACAACATCAACCATATCAGGTTGAATTCTCTCTAATAGTGCATCCAATACTGCTTCTTCCCTAAAGTCCCCCTGTAAAAAACTTACACCAGCAATGGAATCCATTGGTAAAATATCACAAGCGATTACTTGCCCTTCATCACCAACTTGCTCAACCGCATATTGTGACCAGCCACCAGGTGCAGCACCAAGGTCAACGACTGTCATTCCTGGTTTTAAAAGCTTGTCTTTATTTTGAATTTCTTCAATTTTAAAAATAGCACGAGAGCGATAACCCCTTTTTTGAGCCTCAAGAACGTATTTATCATCAAAATGTTCTTTTAACCAGCGACCAGAGCTCGCTGAAACTTTATTCTTACTCATGCATTACCTAAAAATACTTAATTAAAATTAGAAGACTGCAACAAAAAATAGTCTTCCTGCTTAGATGGCGTTAGAATAGGCTGTTTTCAACCCTTAATATAGAAAAAATCGGGTATATATGAACCTAAGCACAAAACAGAAGCAATACCTTAAAGGTCTTGCTCACAACCTAAAACCCGTTGTATTGATGGGTGCAAATGGTCTAACAGAAGCTGTAGTAGCTGAGATTGAAATTGCACTTAATCATCACGAGTTAATTAAAGTTAAAGTCGCTTCTGAAGACCGTGATACTAAACAACTGATTGTTGAAGCAATTATCCGTGAAACAGAAGCTGAAAAAGTTCAAGTTATCGGTAAAACACTTGTTTTATACCGTCCTAGCGAAGATCGTAAAATCGAAATTCCTAGAAAATAATTTCTTTCATTTAGTCTAAAGAAATTAAAAAGGCCGTAGTAGTTATCTTTATAGTAGAGTTAACTATGCGGCCTTTGTGTTTCATACAAGTAATAAATATTAAATGTAATCTACAGCGTCAATTTCGAACTCTTTCGTACCGCCAGGAGTTTGAATGTTTACTTCATCCCCTTCCATTTTACCAATCAAGCCACGAGCAATCGGTGAATTTACAGAAATTCGACCTTCTTTAATGTTCGCTTCATCATCAGCAACGATTTGGTATTTCACTTCTTCGTCTGTATTCACATCAATTAAAGTCACTGTTGTACCAAAAATAACTTTACCAGTGTTGGTCATTTTAGTTACATCAATAACCTGAGCTACAGATAGCTTATATTCAATATCACGGATCTGTGCTTCACAAATACCTTGCTCTTCACGTGCTGCGTGATATTCAGCATTTTCTTTTAAATCACCTAGCTCACGAGCTTCACCGATCGCTTTTGAAATCAAAGGACGACGCTTTAATAATACTTCTAATTCATCACGCAGTAGCTTTTCGCCACGTACCGTCATTGGTACCTTATCCATATTTATATACCTCTAGAGCTGAAATCAGAAATTCAGCAAATAAAAATCCCACCAAAGGCTCTCAATAAACAGACTATTGAGCGTAGACCTTAAGTGTTTCTGTTAAATATTAATTTCCTCTAGTTTAAACAAAGAAAGTTTTTTTATCACCTATCTATTGTTTCTTTCTGCGAATTGTTTTCAAAAATGACGAGTACGCAAATTAAGAAGTCCGTCTCAAATATTGAATATCAACAATTTAAACCATATAAATTTAAATAAAATGAGAAGAAGCTCACATAAAGATCCAAAACAAAAATCAAAAAAACATAAATTTACATTTACCGCAAAAATCAGACAAACTTTCTTCTATTTACGTAACCAACTGAAAAATAACGATCAACATCACACAAAAATAATAAAAAACGCTGTTCAATTGCACTTTTTAGATTGTTTTACTAACCTTTTTGTGCCTTTACACATGAAAATAGTCTTATTGAAACAGTGAAGGTAACTGATGGTAATTCTTAGACATAAGAAGTTATAAACAGTTCGTTTCATTTAAAATGGAAATTAATCTCCTCCACCCTTATAGGAATTAGAATAATGATGAACAAAAAAGTATTAGCTCTAGCAGTAGCAGCAATTACTTCAGCTGGTGCAGTAAACGCAGCAGAACTTTATAAAGACGAAGCACAATCTATCGAAATGGGTGGCCGTGCTGAAGCACGTCTAGCTATGAAAGATGGTGACGCAGCAGATAACACTCGTATCCGTCTAAACTTTAAAGGTACAACTCAAATTTCTGACGGCCTATACGGTGTTGGTTTCTGGGAAGGTGAATTTACAACTAACGATGCAGTAAATCCAAACGGCAACCTTGAAAACCGTTACACATACGCAGGTATCGGCGGTAACTTCGGTGAAGTAACTTACGGTAAAAACGATGGTGCTCTAGGTGTTATCACTGACTTCACTGATATCATGGCTTACCACGGTAACTCAGCTGCATACAAACTAGCAGTAGCTGACCGTGAAGACAACGCAATTGCTTACAAAGGTCAATTTGGCGATTTCGCATTCAAAGCAAACTACCGTTTTGATGATGCAGCAGCTAACCAAGAAAGCAACGACGGCTTCTCTACTTCTGGTATCTACGCATTCGGTGACTCTGGTTTCAAACTAGGTGCTGGTTACGCTGATCAAGGTACAGACAACGAAGCAATGGTTGCTGGTTCGATGACTATGGGCGACTTCTACTTCGCTGGTACATTCACTACAGGTGAAGTTGTTGACCTAGACTACACAGGTTTCGAAGTAGCTGGTGCTTACACAATGGGCAAAACTGTATTCACAGCGACGTACAACAACGCTGACCACGATACAAATGCTCTAACTGTTGCTAACAACGAAAACGCTGACAACTTTGCTGTTGATGCTACTTACTTCTTCAACGCAAACTTCCGTACTTACATCTCTTACAACCTGAACCTTCTTGATGACGATGCATCAAAAGGTATCACTAAAGCGATGACAGAAGACGAAGTTGCTCTAGGTATGCGTTACGACTTCTAATCAGTCTTAACTCTTACTTAAATAAAGCGCTCACCTCGGTGGGCGTTTTTTATTTGTGACTCCTTCTGAATTTTTTCTAATTCATTACACATCATTATCAACAGACGTTAAGATAACTCATTATTTTCAAATTGAGCTCATCATGTTTTTTTTCCGTTACTCCCTTATCGCACTCAGTCTCATTTCTTTTTCAAGTATTGCTGATATTAAAGAGACACTTTCTTCTCTCCCATCTGGTAGCAGAGCCGCTATTACTGTCGAAAATCTACAATCAAATAAGATAGAGTTTCAACAAAAGCAAGATGAACTATTGCCACCAGCAAGTACCTTAAAAATTGCCACTGCATTGGCAGCTCGTTTGGCTTTAGGAACTGAATTCACGTTTACAACAACATTATATAAAGATGATAAAGATGTTGTTTTGACTTTCTCTGGTGATCCTTCTCTGTCACGAAAACAACTTTCTGAATTATTTAATGATAGTGAACTAAAAACTATCCAAGGTGATTTATGGATCGATGGAAGTATCTTTACTGGGTATGAGCGAGCTGTCGGCTGGCCTTGGGATATTTTAGGCGTCTGTTATAGCGCACCATCAAGCGCATTAAGTATTGATGAAAACTGTGTTCAAGCTTCGATCACCACTCATGAGGATGGCAGTACCCGAGTCTTTGTACCTATTCATCAGCCTATTTCTTTTTCTAGCTATGCTAAAAGTGTGAGCAGAGAAGAACAAAAATCGACGTTCTGCGACTTAGAGTTAACCACTCAAGGTAACCATTATGAACTAAACGGCTGTTTAGTTAAGCGCAATAAACCTCTTCCGTTGAAATTTGCGGTGCAAGATACAAGAGATTTCACAAAAAGAACCGTATCTAAAATCCTTGCTGAACATAATATTAAACTTAATGGTGAAATTCGTTTTGGCGCACCAAAGGCTGAATTAACCAACTTAAATGTATTAGCACAACATAACTCAAAACCATTAATGGAATTGTTAGGCCATATGCTCAAAAAGTCTGATAACCATTATGCTGATAACTTAACTAAGATGTTAGGTCATTTAAACTATCAGCAACCGGGTAGCTTCACCAATGGCACCGCGGCAATTAAAGATATCTTACTCAAACAAGCGGATATTGATTTAAGTAATGCCGTATTAGTTGATGGTTCTGGTTTATCACGTAATAACCGCATGACCGCTAATCAAATGAAAAGCATTCTTCAATTCATTCATAAATACGATAAAGAGCTAGGTTTAATTGAGCTATTACCAACCTCTGGTATTGATGGCACCCTAAAGTATCGTAATAGCATGCGTAAAGAGCCAATTAAAGGCAGCATGAAATCCAAGAGTGGTTCACTATTTGGTAGCTATAATATGGCAGGATTTGTTGGTTTAGAAAATAAAGAGCCTCAGTTGTTCGTTCAATTTGTTGCAGATTATCACCCTGTTGTAGCAAAAGAAGGAGCCACTCCGGTTGAACGACCAATAGATACCTTTGAGAAAAGCTTTTATCAAGAATTAATTGAATTATCAGAAGAGTAGCGTTTTCTAATAATAGTAGTAATACTAATTCCATTAATAATCTAATCTGTTTAGTTATCTTGATATAAACCAAAAAATCCCGAAGAACTCTCATTCTTCGGGATTTTTATTATTACTTAACTAATATTGTTACTTAGCCTGTTTCGCGATTAAGCGTATTTAGCTGCCACTTTAGCGTGTAGCTCTTGAACAGAGTTAACCGTTTTACGGTCATCCGCTTCATGCGCTAAACAACTAGCAAATGCTGCATTTAGCGTTGTTGTGTAGTTTACTTTCTCAGCTAGTGCACCACGACGTAATACTTTAGAATCTTCAATCGCTTGACGACCTGCTGCAGTATTAACAATGTAGGTGTATTCACCATTCTTGATACGGTCAAGAATGTGAGGACGGCCTTCGTGTACCTTGTTTACTAGACGTGGGTTAATACCCGCTTCGCCAAGAATAACCGCTGTACCGTGAGTTGCATCCAGTTGGTAACCCAATTTAACAAGATGTTTTGCTAAATCTACAACACGTTTCTTATCACCTTCACGAACAGAAAGTAATGCACGACCACCTTCTGGGTATTCTTTGCTACAGCCAAGTTCAGCTTTAGCAAATGCTTCAGCAAACGTTGCACCAACACCCATAACTTCACCCGTTGAGCGCATTTCTGGGCCTAACAATGGGTCAACACCAGGGAACTTGTTGAACGGTAATACCACTTCTTTAACTGAGTAGTATGGTGGGATAATCTCTTTCGTAAAGCCTTGAGACTCTAGAGATTGACCCGCCATTACACGCGCTGCAATCTTAGCTAATGGTGCACCAGTTGCTTTAGATACAAATGGAACCGTACGAGCAGCTCGTGGGTTAACTTCGATTAGATATACTTTGTTATCTTTAACAGCAAACTGTGTATTCATTAAGCCACGAACACCTAGCTCGAATGCCAGCTTACGAACTTGATCACGCATGACATCTTGAATTTCTTCGCTTAACGTATAAGCAGGAAGAGAACATGCTGAGTCACCAGAGTGAACACCCGCTTGTTCGATGTGCTCCATGATACCGCCGATAACCACTTGCTCACCGTCACAAATCGCATCTACATCCACTTCTATAGCATCATCAAGGAAGCTATCAAGAAGTACTGGAGATTCATTTGAAACACTTACAGCTTCATTGAAGTAACGACGTAAGTCTTGCTCATCATATACGATTTCCATCGCACGACCACCAAGAACATAAGAAGGGCGAACAACTAGTGGGAAGCCGATTTCTTTTGATTTATCAATCGCCTGTTCCATTGTAGTAACCGTTGCATTTTCTGGTTGAAGAAGCTCTAGACGGTCTACTGCAACTTGGAAGCGTTCACGGTCTTCAGCACGGTCGATAGCATCAGGGCTTGTACCAATGATTGGAACACCTGCTGCTTCAAGAGCACGAGCCAGTTTAAGTGGTGTTTGACCACCGTATTGAACGATAACACCTTTTGGTTTTTCAACACGAGCAATTGCTAGTACATCTTCCAGAGTTACTGGTTCGAAGTATAGACGGTCAGACGTATCATAATCGGTAGAAACGGTCTCAGGGTTACAGTTAACCATGATAGTTTCGTAGCCATCTTCACGTAATGCTAATGATGCGTGTACACAACAGTAATCAAATTCAATACCTTGACCGATACGGTTTGGACCACCACCTAAGATCATGATCTTATCTTTATCTGTTGGGTTTGCTTCACACTCTTCATCATAAGATGAGTACATGTAAGCCGTATCTGATGAGAATTCAGCAGCACACGTATCTACACGCTTGTATACTGGGTGGATATCATGCTGGTCACGCAGACGGCGAATTTCACTCTCACCCACACCTAATAGTTTAGAAAGACGCGCATCAGCAAAACCTTTACGCTTAAGTTTACGAAGTGCATCTGCAGTTAAGTTAGCAAAACCACCCGCTTTAACCGCTTCTTCTTCTTTTACTAAATCTTCAATTTGAACTAGGAACCAACGGTCAACATTCGTTAGATTAAACACACCATCAACAGACATACCCGCACGGAACGCATCTGCGATATACCAAATACGCTCAGCACCTGCATCTTTCAGTTCATGACGAATTTTTGTTAATGCATCAGGAGCATCTAAATCAACCATCTCATCAAAACCAGTCGCACCTACTTCTAGACCACGAAGTGCTTTTTGTAGAGATTCTTGTTGATTACGGCCGATAGCCATCACTTCACCAACTGATTTCATCTGTGTTGTTAAGCGATCGTTAGCCCCTGCGAATTTTTCGAAGTTAAAGCGAGGGATCTTAGTAACAACGTAGTCGATTGTTGGTTCAAATGACGCAGGCGTTGCACCACCAGTAATGTCATTCATTAACTCGTCAAGCGTAAAGCCGATTGCCAGTTTTGCAGCAATTTTTGCAATTGGGAAACCTGTTGCTTTAGAAGCAAGAGCAGATGAACGAGATACACGAGGGTTCATTTCAATGATAACCATACGGCCATCTTTCGGGTTAATACCGAATTGAACGTTTGAACCACCCGTTTCAACACCAATCTCACGCAGTACAGCTAGAGAAGCATTACGCATTAATTGGTATTCTTTGTCTGTTAGTGTTTGCGCAGGTGCTACCGTGATTGAGTCTCCCGTGTGAATGCCCATCGCATCAAAGTTTTCAATCGCACATACAATAATACAGTTGTCGTTCTTATCTCGAACCACTTCCATCTCGTATTCTTTCCAACCGATAAGGGATTCATCGATTAGAAGTTCATTGGTTGGAGAAAGATCCAAACCACGACGACAGATTTCTTCAAATTCTTCTTTGTTATAAGCGATACCACCACCAGTACCACCCATTGTAAATGACGGACGAATGATACATGGGAAACCAACCATATCTAAAACTTGATATGCTTCATCCATTGTTTTTGCAGTATCAGCACGAGGACATTCAAGACCAATTGATTTCATTGCTTTATCAAAACGAGAACGGTCTTCCGCCTTATCAATTGCATCAGCTGTTGCACCAATCATCTCAACACCGAATTCAGCAAGAACACCGTGTTTTTCTAAATCAAGCGCACAGTTTAATGCAGTTTGACCACCCATTGTTGGTAATACCGCATCTGGACGCTCTTTTTCGATGATGTTACGAACCACTTCCCAATGAATTGGTTCAATGTACGTTGCATCAGCCATGTCTGGGTCAGTCATGATTGTTGCAGGGTTAGAGTTCACAAGAATAACGCGGTAGCCTTCTTCACGAAGTGCTTTACACGCTTGTGCACCAGAGTAGTCAAATTCACATGCTTGGCCGATTACAATTGGACCTGCACCTAGAATTAGAACGCTTTTAATATCAGTACGTTTTGGCATCTTATTACTACTCCGAATTAAGCTTTGTTTGTCTTGTCAGCAATAGACTGCTGAATTAATTCAATGAAATGGTCAAACAATGGCGCTGCATCGTGTGGACCTGGGCTTGCTTCAGGGTGACCTTGGAAGCTGAATGCTGGTTTATCTGTACGGTGGATACCTTGTAGCGTGCCATCAAATAGTGATTTGTGCGTCGCACGTAGATTCTCAGGTAGCGTTTCTTCATCTGCTGCAAAACCGTGGTTCTGTGCAGTGATCATTACTACATCACGATCCAAGTCTTTAACTGGGTGGTTTGCACCATGATGACCAAACTTCATTTTTACGGTTTGAGCACCAGATGCTAAAGCAAGAATTTGATGACCAAGACAGATACCAAAGATTGGTAAACCTTTTTCTAAGAACACTTTTGTTGCTTCAATAGCGTAAGTACATGGTGCAGGGTCACCGGGGCCATTTGATAGGAATACGCCATCTGGATTCATTGCTAATACTTCTTCTGCAGAAGTTTGAGCAGGAACAACCGTTAAACGACAACCACGGTCAACTAACATACGTAAGATGTTACGTTTAGCACCAAAGTCATAAGCCACTACGTGGAATGGTAATTCACTGTCTGCTTTTTCTTCTGGCAAACCGCCAGTCAATGTCCAAGAACCTTGCTTCCATTGATAAGCTTCAGAAGTCGTTACTTCTTTTGCTAAATCCATGCCTTTAAGACCTGGGAACTCTTTTGCTTGAGCAAGTGCAAATGCTTCATCTAAATTAGTGCCCGCTACGATACAACCGTTTTGAGCACCTTTTTCACGAAGAATTCGAGTTAGTTTACGAGTATCAATATCAGCAATGCCGACGATATTTTGAGACTTAAGATATTCAGAAAGGGTTTGTTCACTGCGGAAGTTTGAAGCTAAGAGAGGGAGATCGCGAATTACAAGGCCTTGAGCGTGGATTGAAGAAGATTCTTCGTCTTCGGAATTGATTCCGGTATTGCCAATGTGGGGATAAGTGAGAGTAACGATTTGTTGAGAATAGGAAGGATCAGTGAGAATTTCTTGATACCCCGTCATCGAGGTATTAAAAACGACTTCACCAACGGCCGAGCCATCTGCTCCAATCGATTGACCGTGGAACACTGTCCCATCTTCTAGGACTAACAGCGCTGATTTACTCAAGACAACCTCCAAACATAATAATCATTCATTTCACATCAATATATATGCAAAACTATTTTTTTAAAACCCAAAAAACAAACTACAAGCTCGATTTTTGACAAATTGGCGAAATTTTAGAGATGTATAGATTAACTGTCAACCAAAAACACATTATTAAATAACTTTTTCGGCCAACTCAAACTAAAAATCAATATACAAGGTCAAAAATGATACTTTTAAAGCTAAAATTGATGCTTTTTTGCTCTTAATGAGTTTTTGCATCAAAAAATCATTTTTCAGAATGATTAATTTAAGCATCAGATCAAAGCAAACGATAAACAGCAAAGAAAAGTTACAAAAACAACCATCTCAATTAAAAACATAAACAAAACCACAAAAAACCATAAGCACTCCCTGTATAATTTAATTTAAAACAAGAAGAAGTTAGATTTATAAGAATAGAAAAAACTAAGATATACCGAGCATTATTCGTGAATAATAAGTGATTATAATAAATTAAAGATAAATAGTTAGTATCTCCTCTTCAAGTTATTACCATTACAGGGCTTTAGTTAAAAAAAGCCCGAATCACATTGATTCGGGCTTAATAATAATTAAATCTGATCTAAATTTAATACATCGTGCATGGTATAAAAACCGGGTTCTTTCTTATGAAGCCAATGAGAAGCTCTCACAGCACCATTAGCAAAAGTCATACGATCTGTCGCTTTATGCGTTATCTCAACTCTCTCGCCAATATCTGCAAACATAGCAGTATGTTCACCGACAATATCACCAGCTCGAATGGTAGCAAAACCAATTTCATCTTTGCTTCTTTCACCAGTAATGCCTTCTCTAGCATATACAGCCACATCTTCTAATTTGTTACCCATGGCACCAGCAATCGCCTCTCCCATTCCAATCGCTGTACCTGACGGTGCATCGACTTTATAACGGTGATGAGCTTCAACGATTTCAATATCGCAATAATCCCCCATGACCTTTGCTGCTTTTTCTAGCAGTTTAAAGACAAGGTTTACGCCAACACTATAATTTGGAGCCATAACTACTGGAATTTCTTTCGATGCTTGATCAATAATTTCTTTTCCAGGCTCGCTAAAACCTGTTGTACCAATAACAATCGCTTTATTATGTTCTTGGCAAAGTTCTATATTTTTTAATGTTGAAATAGGAAGGGTAAAATCAATAATGACATCAAAGTCATCTGTCACTTTAGCTAAATCATCAACAATAAGAATGCCAGATTTACCCAACCCAGCCATTTCACCAACATCAACCCCTATAAGGCTAGATTCAGGGCGCTCACTCGCTGCTGCAAGTACAGCAAACTGAGAACCATTTACTGCTTTAATTAAGTTGCGACCCATTCTTCCTGCTGCGCCAGCAATTGCTACTCTTACCATTTTGATCTCCGCTTCTTTAAATTCGCATCCTTGCACTTTATCTTAAATTTTTATTCACTACTATGTGAAGTATTAAGATACCGTTTTGATTTGCAATTCTTTTGGCACTTCAAAAAACATATTTTCTTCACGACCAGTTAATTCTTCAACAGCCGTTCCACCAAATGCTTTTACTTGTTCAATAATTTGGTTAACTAACTCTTCAGGAGCCGAAGCTCCAGCAGTAACGCCAACTTTAGCTTGGTCTGTTAACCATTCTTCTTTAAGATCTTCAGGACAATCAATTAAATAACTCGTTGTCCCTAGTTTTTCAGATAATTCGCGTAAGCGGTTTGAATTTGAAGAGTTTTTAGAACCGACGACAATCATCACATCCACTTGGCTTGCCATATCACGCACCGCATCTTGGCGGTTTTGTGTTGCATAACAAATATCATCTTTACGTGGCCCTTGAATGTCAGGAAATACTCGACGTAACTCATCAATCACATCAGCAGTTTCATCAACAGATAATGTTGTTTGGCTTACATAGTGAAGATTCGATGGATCTTTTACATTTAATTTAATTACATCATCAGGTGTTTCAACTAAATACATTCCAGCAGAATCACTTGCATACTGCCCCATTGTACCTTCGACTTCTGGATGTCCTGCGTGACCAATTAATACAACTTCAATATTTTTCTTACTTGCACGAGCCACTTCCATATGCACTTTTGTCACTAATGGGCAAGTTGCATCAAACACCGTTAATGCTCGTTCTTTCGCTTCTTTACGAACTGCTTGTGAGACACCATGAGCTGAAAAAATAACAATATTATCGTCAGGTACTTCATGCAATTCCTCAACAAAAATAGCACCGCGTTGTTTTAATCCTTCAACAACAAACCGGTTATGCACTACCTCATGACGAACATAAATAGGTGCTTCATATAACTCTAAAGCGCGTTCAACAATGCTAATGGCACGATCTACGCCAGCACAAAAGCCACGAGGGTTAGCTAATACTATTTTCATTTTTTATCTCTTTATTGTGTTGGATTAACCAACCGCTACAATCTCTACGTCAAAGATAACATCTTGACCTGCTAATGGGTGATTAAAATCAACCGTCACTGAGTCACCAGCAATCTCTGTAATGATGCCCGGGATATCCATTCCATCAGGACCACTGAAAGCCATAATAGTACCGACTTCAGCCGCAGCATCACCAACAAAACGATTTCTATCCATATGATGTATATTATCAGGATTTGGTAAGCCAAATGCATCTTCAGCACATAATTCAATGCTTTTAGCTTGCTCAGCTTCTAAACCAAGTAAACATTTCTCAAAATTTTCACTTAAGCTACCATCACCCATAGTAAATTTTGCTGGTTTACCTGAACTGTGTGTACTATCCGCAACCGATCCATCTTTTAATTTTATTGTGAAATGTAGGGTAACTTCACTGTTATTTTCTATTTTCATTTCAATCTTTCCTTGAAAAAAAACGCCACTCGACTGCTCGGGTAGCGTTCATTGATTATGCTCTATGAGTTTTATTGCTCTTTTTTACCAGAGCGGAGACCATCCAAAATGATCAAACCCGCACCGATACATATAGCTGCATCCGCTAAATTGAATGCTGGCCAATGATAGTTACCCCAATAAAAATCGAGATAATCGACAACGAAACCATGAACTAAGCGATCAAAAACATTACCAATAGCACCACCAATGATCAGTGCATAAGCAATATTATTCAATTTATCTTTCTGCGGAGCTTTACGCATCCAATAAACTAACAAACCACATACGCTAATAGCAATGCCAGTAAAAAACCAACGTTGCCAACCAGCTTGATCACTTAAAAAGCTAAATGCTGCACCATAGTTATGAACATAAAGAAAGTTGAAGAAAGGCAATACTTCAATGCGGTTTGCCCAACCATAACCCATTTCTTTCATCACAAACAATTTGATGCTGATGTCTGCCATAAAGATGATCCCCGCTAGCCATAGCCAGCGGAGTCCTGATTCTTTAAGCAGCGGTAATGTTTTCTTATCGCTAGTCATTATGCAAATTTACGCTCTTCGCCTTCGCCGTCAATATTAGATACACAACGACCACATACTTCTTCATGGCCCTCGATAGTACCTACATCAGCAACATGGTGCCAACAACGCTCACACTTCGCCGCTTCAGAAGCAACAACGTCAACAAACAGACCATCTAATTCTGTTGCTTTCGCTGATTCTGTTTTCTCGCTCAGTGGTTTAACCGTTGCAGCTGAAGTTAGAAGAACAAAACGCAGTTCATCTTCTAATTTGTTGATTTTAGCAATTAATGCATCATCAGCGTACAGCGTTACTTCTGCTTGAAGTGCGCCACCGATCACTTTTTCACCACGAGCAGCTTCAAGTAATTTATTTACAGAAGCACGAACTGCTTGGATATCAGTCCAGAATTCATTATTGAACTCTTCACCTTCAGCAAGATCAAACAGGCCTTGGTACCATTCACCTGTAAATACAAATTTCTCACGCTCACCTGGCATTTCATTCCAGATTTCATCAGCAGTGAATGACATGATAGGAGCCATCCAACGAACTAATGCTTCTACGATGTAGTAAAGTGCCGTTTGACAACTGCGTTGAGCGTGGCCGCCCTTCTTCGCTGTGTATTGACGATCTTTAATTACGTCTAAGTAGAAAGAACCCATTTCGATTGAACAGAAGTGCATCAAACGTTGAGTTACTTCGTGTAAGTTATATTCATCGTAAGATTTGATAATCTCTTGCTGTGCTGCAAATGCACGACCAACAGCCCAACGATCTAACGCTACCATTTCTTCTGCAGGAACGATATCTGTTGCTGGATTAAAGCCACTTAAGTTTGCTAAGAAGAAGCGAGCTGTATTACGAATACGACGGTATGCGTCAGCTGAACGTTTTAGAATTTCATCAGAAACTGCAACTTCGTTAGTGTAATCAGTAGATGCTACCCATAGACGAAGAATATCTGCGCCTAGTTTGTTTGTTACATCTTTAGGTGCAACAACGTTACCGATAGATTTAGACATCTTACGACCGTTACCATCCACCACGAAACCGTGTGTTAGTACTTGGCGGTAAGGTGCTTTACCTTTCATCGCTACTGATGAGATCAACGACGATTGGAACCAACCACGGTGTTGATCTGAACCTTCTAGGTAAAGATCTGCACTGTGCGTTCTCTCTTCTTCTGGGAAGTTGTATTCTTCACGAGAATCAACAACAGAGAAGTGAGTTACGCCAGAATCAAACCATACGTCTAAAGTATCTAAAACTTTTTCGTAGTTTGCAGCATCTTCTTCGCCCATAAGCTCAGCGGCATCAACATCCCACCATGCTTGAATGCCTTTTTCTTCAACTAGTTTCGCTACTTTTTCAATTAGCTCTAGTGAATCAGGGTGCAATTCAGCGGTTTCTTTATGTACAAACAGAGCAATTGGCACGCCCCAAGTACGTTGACGAGAGATACACCATTCAGGACGGCCTTCGATCATACCTTCAATGCGGTTTTGACCCCATTCAGGCATCCACTCAACACTCTTCACTTCTTCTAACGCTTTTGCACGAAGACCCGCTTGATCCATTGAGATGAACCATTGTGGCGTTGCACGGAAGATGATTGGCGTTTTATGTCTCCAGCAATGTGGGTAGCTGTGCTCATACGCGTGATGATGCAGTAATGCACCTTTTTCTTTTAGTACTTCAAGAACTGAATCGTTAGCTTTGAATACGTGTTGGCCAGCAAATAGCTCAGTATCAGGAAGGTATACGCCATTTGAACCAACTGGGTTTGCGATTTCTAAATCGTATTTTTTACCAACCACGAAGTCTTCTTGACCATGACCAGGAGCGGTATGAACAATACCTGTACCAGAATCAGTCGTTACGTGTTCACCTAAAATTGCAGGAACCGTAAAGTTGTAGAATGGGTGGTTAAATTGAAGAAGCTCTAAATCAGAACCTTTAGCAAAACCTAAGTTATGGTAATGTTCGATGTTTGCACGATCTAATACTGACTTAGCCAGTTCAGATGCAAGGATCAGACGTTGTGCTTTTTGCTCACCGTGTGCTTCTACTTGTACTAATACGTACTCAAGATCTGCGTGTAATGCTACAGCACGGTTTGCAGGAAGAGTCCAAGGTGTTGTTGTCCAGATAACAACTGATAATTCACCTTCACCTTGATGGCCTTCAGGCGTGCTGAATTTCGCTAATGTAGCAGCTTCGTCAGCGGCAACAAAACGTACATCAATTGATGGAGATACTTTATCTTGGTATTCAACTTCCGCTTCAGCTAGTGCAGAACCACAATCCGTACACCAGTGAACAGGTTTGAAACCTTTCAATAAGTGGCCTTGGTCAGCAATTTTACCTAAAGAACGAATAATGTTTGCTTCAGTACCAAAATCCATTGTGCGGTAAGGTTTATCCCACTCGCCCATAACGCCTAGACGTTTGAAGCTCTCTTTTTGACCTTCAACTTGGCCTGCCGCATATTTACGACATTCTTCACGGAATTCAGCAGCAGAGATCTTTTGACCCGGCTTACCTTTTTTCTTTTCTACCATTAATTCGATTGGTAGACCGTGGCAGTCCCAACCTGGAACATACGGCGCATCGAAACCAGAAAGTGTTTTCGACTTAATAATAATGTCTTTAAGAATCTTGTTTAGTGCGTGACCAATATGGATGTCACCATTTGCATAAGGAGGGCCGTCGTGTAATACGAACGATTTCTTACCTTTTTTCGCTTTACGGATTTCACCGTAAAGGTCTTCATCGTACCAACGCTTAAGCATTTCTGGCTCACGATTAGCCAAGTTACCACGCATTGGGAATCCTGTTTCTGGCAGGTTCAAGGTATCTTTATAGTCACTCATTGATTCTTAATTCCGTTACTTGGGCGAAATGAAATGTTATCTATTTTCAGACAGCCACACCCGCGCTGCCTGAGAATCTAATTCTATTTGTTGTTTTAGAGCGTCAAAAGACTCAAATTTATGCTCGTCTCTTAATTTATAAAGCAATTCAACATCCAACTGCTGGCCATAAAGATTTCCTTTATAGTCAAAGAAATGAACTTCAAGTTGCTGACGAGCGCCATTTACCGTTGGGCGATGACCGATATTGGCAACACCACCTAATTGTTTCCCTTCGCTATCTTTAGCTTGCACAACATACACGCCAGAGACAGGAGAAACACAACGTTTTAATGGGATATTCGCTGTAGGAAAACCTATGGTTCGTCCTAATTTTCGACCGTGGGATACACGACCTGTAATACTATAATGTCGCCCTAACATGGTTGCGACATCATCTAATTTATTATGTAAAAGTGCAGAACGTATTGCTGTGCTACTTACTCGTTGTTGCTGTAGGCAAAAACTTTGTGTGTTCACCACTTCAAAGCCATGTTTTTTACCTGCTTCTTGCAACATGGCAAAATTTCCTTTGCGGTGTTTACCAAAACAGAAATCATCACCCACAACCAGAAACTTAACACCCAACAGTCTCACCAACAAGTCTTCGACAAACTCATCAGCACTTTGTTCTGCAAATTTCTGATTAAAATTAATACATAATAAACGTTCTATTTCTAGCTTTTTAAGCTGAACAAATTTATCTCGTAAACGAGTTAATCGTGCCGGAGCCTTTTCTTTTGCAAAAAACTCCATAGGTTGAGGCTCAAAAGTCATTACGACAGACGGTAAGCCTAGCTCTTTAGCTTTAGACTTAACTTGTTGTAATACTTGCTGATGTCCTAAATGAACACCATCAAAATTACCTATCGTCATTACGCAGCCTTTATGGTCTGGCGTAATATTGTGAATACCTCGGATTAATTCCATTATCTCAATATCAATTTATTCGCTTAAAAAAACTGACGAATTATATACTAATGTACTCATTCAAACCACTGAACAAAAGCAATTCTTAATTTAGACTGATGCTCTTAAATGACGAGGGCGCAATCCAAATACAATTGCTGTGATTAAGTAAGAAGTGGCACCTAAACCAATAAAGGCAAATAGCATCATCACTCGCTTAGCCAAATTCCACTCTAACCAGATGCTCATGCTCGGCATCAGCCACAGTAAAATAGATACCATAACACCACCTGACACAATTAGCTTCAATACAAAAAATACCGTCTCTTTTGATAATTTATATACGTTTGCTAAATGCAGTCCTCTATATAAGAGAACCATATTAACTAATGCAGATAATGCTGTCGCCATAGCAAGACCAACATAGCCATAAAAATAAGCAAAAATAGCATTAAAGAACATGTTAGTTACCATGGCAATGATACCGTAACGAACTGGTGTTTTAGTATCTTGACGAGCATAATAACCAGGCGCTAATACCTTAATTAACATAAAGTTCAGCAAACCAGATGCGTAAGCCAATAAGGACAGAGAAGCTTGGTGTACATCATTTGGAGAAAACTCACCACGCATAAACAAAACCATGAGCATTGGTTTGGCCAATACCATTAAGCCCAGCATGGCTGGAATACCAAGTAAAATCACCATTCTCACCCCCCAATCCATAGTTTGCGAGAATCCATCGCCTTCGGCATCGACATGTTTACGTGATAATGCTGGTAATATCACGGTTGCAATAGCAATACCAAATAGCCCTAAAGGAAACTCTAACAGACGATCTGAATAATAGAGCCAACTGATCGAGCCCGTCGCTAAAAAGCTGGCAATAAAGGTATCAAATAATAAGTTGATTTGACTAACAGACACACCAAATAATGCTGGGATCATTAAGGTTCTGATTTTTACCACACCAGGATCATTCCACCCCCATTGTGGGCGAACTAACATCTTTGCTTTATAAAGAAATGGAAGTTGGAATAAGAATTGGATTAAACCGCCTAAAAAGACACCTATTGCTAAACCGATTTCTGGCTGCTCCAAATTAGGAGAGACAAAATATGCACACGCAATAATAGCTATATTAAGGAAAACAGGTGTAAAAGAAGAAACGGCAAACTTACCAAGAGTGTTTAAAATGGCCCCAGACAAGGCTACAAATGTGATAAACCATAAATAAGGAAAGGTAATTTTTAAAAGAAAGCTGGCCAGCTCAAATTTAGGTGCTGCTGGACCATCATTTAGCCAGTCCATAAACCATCCCGCCCCAAATAATGCGGTAACGACACCTGAGCCGATAATACCAAAGAAGGTAACAATGGTAACTAATACGCCCAATGTTCCCGAGGCTTTTGCAATTAATTCTCGTGTCTTATTATCGTCTCCACTAGCATGATATTCAGTTAAAACAGGGACAAATGCTTGAGAAAAAGCGCCCTCTGCAAATAGACGACGTAAAAAGTTGGGGATCTTATTTGCAAAGAAGAAAACATCAGCCGATGCTCCTGCTCCCATAAGATTTGCAACCACGACATCACGGACTAAACCGAGAACTCGAGACACTAAAGTCATGATGCTGACTATTAAGCCAGAACGTAAAAGTCGTTTACTCACAAAAAAAACCTCATAAAGATGGTAATGATGACCATAAAGAGCTTACTAACTGGAAAAAATGCTGTTAGAATGCACGTCATCTTAACCGTGTTTTGCCAGTTTCATCAAACTTTTGTTTGAGACAGCTTGGTTTTTACACAAATCATTTGACATTTGGGTTCAAAGGGTGCATATTTCCCGACCTTAAATTGTCACCGAACTACGTTTTTGGGAGTTAGACCCTTGGCAAATAGTAAATCTGCTAAGAAGCGCGCAACTCAAGCTGAAAGACGTCGCCAGCACAACGCTAGCCGTCGTTCAATGATGCGCACTTACATGAAAAAAACTATCGCAGCTATCGAAGCTGGCGATAAAGAAGCTGCAACTGCTGCACTAGCAACTGCAACTCCACTTCTAGACCGCATGGCGACTAAAGGCCTTATTCATAAGAATAAAGCTGCACGTCATAAAGCGCGTTTCACTGCTGCAATCAAAGCTCTTTAATAGAAATTTGATTCTCAGTTAGAAATAAGAAAAAACCGACTTAGGTCGGTTTTTTTATATCTGCAATTTGAAGAAAAAACTCTTACAACCCCTTCCTCTCCTTTTCTCTATAACTTACTTTTGACAATATAAATCGTGTAGTAATTGAATCACAGATCTTACTTCTTGACTATTTAATGAGTAAAAGACCGTTTGAGATTCTTTTCTTGTTGATACTAACTCATCACGACGTAACCAACCTAAATGTTGTGACAGTGCAGATTGGCTTAATTCTAATTTTTCTGCAATTTGACCTACCGACAATTCGCCATCTAATAGTAAACACAAAATGAACAATCTACGTTCGTTAGCCATCGCTTTTAATAATGTCACTGCTTGTGGTGCATTATCTTCCATCATTTGTAAGTCCATATGGATACCTATCATCTAATTTAGCTCTGGCTAATTTAGCTTGTTACTTACTGTAATTGCAAATTAAAAATCAAATAAATGAGAGAAGTCTGCTTCACAAATACTTTTTACTGCTGGGTGCTGTATCATTCTTTCTGCAAAAATAACGTAATACTCTTCTTTAAGATCTCTAACATCTGCAATCTTATGTAGCGATAAATCAGAATCCGCTTCATTCATGTATACTGAAGGGGCTAAAAAGACGGCATTATTTTCCCGAGCAAATGCTTTCATTAATGCAACATCATCAAATTCGCCTAAAATATTAGGAGTCACGCCTTGTTGATCGCACCATTGAACCACTTTTCTTCCCATTGAAGTACGACTACCTGGGATTAGTACCTTATGTTTTTCTAATACCTCAGGAAATGTCACTCCTTTAAGTTCTTTTGAACAAAAGAAGCTCATCTCACATTCACCCAACTTTTTACTGAATAAACCTGAGTTTTGGCTTGAATCTACAGGACAGTCTGAAAGGATCATATCCAATTTATGTTGAGATAATTGTTCTAGTAATAGTTCGTGTGTTGATTCAAAACAACGTAAGTGAATGGACGCATCTTCAGGTACTGTTGTAGAAAGAACCTTACTTACTAATCTTTTAGAAAGCGCATCAGCAACACCAACATCAAATAATACATTCGCCTGTTGGCTATAATTTACGATATCTAGCATTTCATAACTTAAACCAAACATACGATCGGCATATTTATAAATAAGCTGCCCTAACTCTGTAGGCTCAATATTACGACCATTACGTTTAGTTAACTTTCCATCAAGTCTATCTTCTAATGCTTTAATCTGACCCGTTACCGTTTGAGGAGTAAGAAATAATGCCTCAGCCGCTTTAGTTACTGAGCCTTGTTTGCATACCATCCAAAAATAATACAAATGGTTATAGTTTAAATGAGACATTACGATTCCTTTTATTACTCACTTTATGAATTACTGCAATAATCGTTAATATTGTTTTGCTTTAAGCAAGATACGTCATTTATTACAGTAATAGCAAACACTTCGTAAAAAATATAATAAATAGCAAAATAATTCGTTTTTTCCGCATCCAGATTCTTAAAAGCGTCATACAAACGCAACATAGAACAAAATAATCCCAAAAAATAATTTATATTCCATTTTCTAATAACGCATTCAAATCATTCAATATCAATAACTTAAAACAAGTAAAAATCACACATTCACTCAAATAATCGAATATGACGCATTTATTACAGTTTTATCTTCCACTGTAATATTTCTGAAATATTCGTTATCTACTATCGCAGCAGATCAAATAAACCGACAACATAATTTCTCGGTACGGAGCTTTACTATGAATACCCAATCAATTTCTGCAGCAACAATGAGCAATACCTCGCGCATGCTGCGTTGGGCAAACTTAGCATTTATGCTTTACCTTCTTCTTTTAGCGGTTTCTATGGTTGGCACAGGCTTTAAATGGTCTGTAGGTGAAGAAGCTAAAGTTCTTTTTGAATTTGCTGCTCACCCTATTGCTGGCTTAATGATCGGCTTAGTTGCAACGGCATTAATTCAATCATCTTCAACAGTAACTTCTATCATTGTTGGATTAGTTGCTGGTGGTTTACCTGTTGAAACAGCTATCCCTATGGTTATGGGTGCAAACATTGGTACAACCGTTACGAATACACTAGTAAGTCTTGGCCACGCTCGTTGTAAGAACGAATTTAGACGTGCTTTTGCTTGTGCGACAGTTCATGACTTCTTTAACCTACTAGCGGTAACTATTTTCTTACCACTAGAGATGATGTTTGGTATTTTCCAAAAACTATCAGCATGGTTAGTATCTCCACTATTAAACGCTGGTGATATGAGCATGAAAGGTTTTGATTTTATCAAGCCAATTACAAAGCCGGTAATCAGTGCGATTCAAGAGCCACTATCAAACTTTGGTAGCATGACTGGTGGTCTACTAATGATTGCTCTTGGTATTACTATTTTGTTCATCGCAATTACCTTGATGGGCAAACTAATGAAGAGCCTAATGGTTGGTCGTGCAAAAGAACTACTTAAAAGCGCAATCGGTCGCGGTCCTCTACACGGTATTGCATCAGGTACTGCGGTTACAGTTCTTGTTCAATCATCATCAACAACAACAAGTCTAATGGTTCCACTGGTTGGTACTGGTGTTCTTAAAGTTCGTGATGTGTATCCATTTACTCTAGGCGCTAATATCGGTACTTGTGTAACCGCTTTACTAGCAGCGACAGCGGTATCTGGTGAATACGCAGTATTTGCACTACAAATTGCATTAGTTCACTTATGTTTTAATGTTATCGCAACATTGGTTATCTTCGGTACTCCGTTCCTACGTGAGTTACCAATTAAAGGTGCTGAGTGGATTGCTGAAATGGCTAACCGTAACAAAAGCGTTGTTGCTGGATATTTAGGTTTTGTATTTATTATCCTGCCAGGTAGTGTATTAGCACTAACGGTATAAGACTAAAAATACGAATAAAGAAAAGCCCCGAAGTTATGCTTCGGGGCTTTTTTATTATATCTAATAAATAATATTAAACAGAGAAAGGATACTTTATAGCCTCATAGCTTTCATAGCCAACCACTTCAAAGTCATCCATAGTTACCCATGTTTCTAAATCTTCTAATGACTTAATCTCAGGGTTTATTTTAAAGATCGGCGCTTGTAACGGTTCACGTTTTAGCTGTACATTTTGCATTAACTCAAGTTGGTCTTCATAAATATGTGCATTTACAATCTTATGGTACGCCTTACCTGCTTTATGCCCTGTAATTTGTGCCACGATAGCTAATAGAAAATAAACTTGAACCATATTGAAGTTTAGGCCTAGAGGCACATCACAAGAGCGTTGAGTGCTATTTAGGTATAATGTATCACCTAATAATGAAAAATGATGTGAGTACATACACGGACGCAAACAACCCATATCAAACTCACCAGGGTTATAAAAATTTAAAATTTCACCACGATCATCAATTCCCTGACTTAAATCATCAATGATTTTTTTCAGTTGATCGACAAACTCACCATTTGGTTTTGCCCATGCACGACCTTGCACACCATATACTCGACCCATATCATCATCACCTTTACGATGAGGGTTATTGAGCCATGCATCATTTAAATTCGCATTCGCATCCCATGTTTTAGTGCCAATCTTGCGGAAGTCTTCTGCGTTATCATAACCACGAATATAGCCAATCATCTCAGCGACCGCTGCTTTCCAAAAGCTCTTACGCGTTGTAACAAGAGGGAAAACACCATTTTCTACATCATAAGTTAAATCCGCATTAATCACCGTTAAACAACGCTTTCCTGTGCGCTCGTTTTCGATCCAAGTTCCTTCATCTACAATGCGTTGGCATAAATCTAAATACTGCTTCATGGGTCTGCTCTCTTAAAATTAGTTAAAAAAATGGCCTCAAACGAGAGGCCATTACTATAAATCATCATTAACGCTATTCTAGCTTATTTTGCTTTCTGTTTCGATTTCTTTGATTTAGTCTTATTTTGCTCTACATCAGTCGCAAAAAGGTTACGTTTAAATGCCCAAAGCATCATTAACAAACCACCAATCACCATTGGTAGTGACAAAATTTGTCCCATTGAAATCCAATCACCAAACAAGCCTAACTGTGCATCAGGTTGACGTACATACTCGACCAAGAATCGGAATGTACCATATCCAAATAGGAATAAACCTGAAACTGCGCCTAATGGACGAGGCTTACGAATAAACCAATTTAGAATGAAGAATAAAACAACACCTTCAAGAGCAAATTCATATAATTGAGAAGGATGTCGAGGGAAAGGACCGCCAGTTGGGAACACCATAGCCCAAGGCACATCGGTAACACGTCCCCATAACTCACCATTCATAAAGTTACCTAAACGACCGGCTCCCAGACCAAATGGTACTAATGGTGCAACGAAATCTGCAATCGTAAAGAAGCTACGGTTATTCTTATATCCATACCAAAGCATCGCTGAGATAACACCCAATAAACCGCCATGGAAGGACATACCACCGGTCCATACTTCAAATAAGTACAGTGGATTATCTAAGAAGTAGCCGAAATTATAAAATAACACATAGCCAACACGGCCACCGATCACTACACCTAAAAATCCAGCAAACAATAGGTCGCTAACCTGATCTCGTGTCCAACCACTATTTGGCTTATCTGCACGCTTATTAGCAAGCCATAATGCAAACATAAAACCAAATAAATACATTAATCCATACCAACGAACCGCTAATGGACCGATCTCAATTAATACAGGATCTATATGTGGGAAGTTCAAATACCCCTGACTCATGACTACTCTCTTTTATCCTAAAAACATTTTGCTGCCAATAAATACTAGAAATATGGCAAAGATTTTTTTTAACGTTGATGTCGGCAAATGCGATGTTAACTTTGCGCCAATTCTGGTGGTCAAAATAGACGTAACACCAATACCACATAATGCAGGTAAGTAAACATACCCTAAACTCATTGAAGGCAAGTTAGTTACTTGTACTCCATGAAGAATAAAACCTATCATGCCAGCAAGTGCTATCAAGGTTCCGCACAAAGAAGAACTACCAATGGCTTTTCTCATTTCTACGCCATGAAAACTTAAATAAGGTACCGTTAATGAACCACCACCAATTCCAGCTAAGCTTGATACAACACCAATAACCCCACCAGAAGCGGCAATTTTAAGCGGAGATGGCATAGTTCTGGTTGCTGTAAACTTAAGCGCTAATAACATTTGTAAAGCAAGCAGAAGTACAATAACGCCAAATACTTTTGGTAAATATTGGCTTGGAATTAATTCTGCAACGTAGCTACCAAGAAAGCCACCAGCAATAACTCCAGGAGCCAAACTACGGATAAGTGCTACTTCGACATTACCTAAACGTAAATGGTTCAACGCAGATGACGTTGAAGTTAAAATAATCGTTGCAAGTGAAGTACCTAATGCCATTTGCATTACGATTGAACTATCGATTCCTGCTTGAGGTAATAACCACAATAAAGCGGGAACAACTAACAAACCACCACCAATTCCAAGTAATCCAGCCATTACGCCAACGAGACTACCTAGCAAAAGATATAAAACAAAAAGCGAACCAAAATCCACTGTCATTACCTGCCTGCTCGAATAAACCCTGAGAGTTCTTTCTCTTCAAAGAAGCTAATCATATCAGTTAAAATTTGCTCTGCATCATCGTGATGTAAAAGAGTCGCAACTAATTGTTCAACTTCTTGCTGCGATACCTGCCTAATAATGTATTTTACTTTGGCTACGTTAGAGGTATTCATACTTAAACTTTGATAGCCCAAACCAAGCAGTAACAGGCAACCAATTGGATCCCCCGCAAGCTCCCCACAAACACTAACAGGTAATTTATATTGATTTGCCGTATCAATTATTTGCTTTAACGCGAGTAACACGGCGGGATGATAAGATTCATAGACATGTGAAACTCGTGCATTATTTCGATCTACAGCTAAAAGGTATTGAGTTAAGTCATTAGTACCTACAGAAATAAAATCCACTAATCCAACAACTCTCGGTAACAAATAGAGCATAGAAGGCACTTCTATCATCATACCTATACGAGGTTGCGAAAAATCCCCTTCAGATTCACCAAGCACTTCTTCATAAGCTTGATTAATAAGCTTTCTTGCTTGCTTTAATTCGGGTAAGCCTGAAATCATAGGTAACATAATGGATAAATTACCATTACCTATGTTTGCTCTTACCATCGCTTTTAATTGCAAAAGAAAGATATCAGGATGATCTAAAGTAAAGCGAATACCACGCCAACCTAAAAATGGATTTTCTTCTTCAATAGGCAGATACGGTAATGGCTTATCACCACCGATATCTAACGTCCTCATAATCACAGGCTTTTTCGGATACGTTTCTAAAATAGTTTTGTATTGTAGATATTGCTCTTCTTCCGATGGGAATCGCTGTTGCAATAAAAAAGGAATTTCAGTTCGATACAACCCAACGCCATCAACACCCTGATTAACAGCAATACTCGTGTCGGCACTTAACCCAGCATTCAAATAAATTTTCATTTGATGCTCATCACGTGTAAATGTAGGTTTATCAAGATCCTGAGTGATTAATTCAGAAAGGGCTAACTCCTCATTTTGTAGTTCTGTATATTCTTGAATTAGCGCTTCTGTCGGCTTGATATATAAAGCGCCACTATAGCCATCAACAATCGCTAATTTTTGATGATAGTGAGTTGGGTTAAACTCCACCCCCATAATGGCAGGGATACCAAGTGCTCTTGATAAAATGGCTGCGTGAGAGTTTGCCGCACCTTCAAGCGAAATAACGGCTTTTAATTTATCTTGAGGAACACTCGCTAACATAGAAGCGGTCAGCTGAGTCGTAACTAAAATCACGGGATGAGCTAAATCCAGCTCTAACTTACCTTCATAATTTAAAAAATAAAGTAATCTCTGCCCTAGCTCACGAACATCATTCGCTCGTTCACTGAGGTATGAATCACTCATTTTTTCAAAACGCCCTGCATATGACTCAATAACTTGACGCAATGCCCACTCAGCAGAATCACCTTGGTTGATCTGTTTTTTCAGATCCCCCTTCAACATAGGATCATTTAATAAGTGAGTGAAAAGATCAAAAATAGCCAACGTCTCGGTATTTAGCTCTTGTTCAAACCGTTTTTTAGCTCGGCGGAAATCCTTTAAAGCTAACTCAACCGCAGTACCTAAACGATCTTGCTCTTGCTCTATATCAAGGCATGAACTTGGTAGAATGGATTCTATTCTGGGTTGCGCATCATCAAACCACAAAGGTGCAATAGCGACACCATTTGATGCAGAGATACCTTTGAATTGCTTTTGTTCAATCGATTGAGGTTGTAATTGAATCGACCAACTTTCATGAGCTTTAGCATGAGCAAGTACAACTGCAAGTTGCGCAGATAAGGTGACTAAAAAGGATTCTTCAACTTCAGTAAACTGACGTTTTTCCTTTTGCTGTACAACAAGTACACCAAGGTTTTGACGTCGGTAAATAATCGGGGTTGCCAGAAAGGAATTAAACTTATATTCGGCAATACTAGGAATGTATTTATATGAAGGGTGTACAGAAGCATTAGCTAAGTTTAGCGGCTCACAACTGCGTGCAACCAATCCAACTAAACCTTCATCAATACCTAATGAAACGGTCTTGGGTTTCGCTTTTAATCCTTCTGTCGCCATTAATTCTAAGCGCAGGTTATCATTACTCATCAAATAGACTGAGCAACACTCTGTATGCATAGAGTTACGAGTATTTTTCACGAGCAACGCTAAAGCATCATCAAGAGACTCCGCTTTAGCTACGTGATCAACTATATCCCTGAGTTGAGTAAGCATGCTTGCCAATCCTTAAGGTTATATAAGGTATCGACCGCTTAACCTTTTTTACCTTTCCTTTTAAATTTTCGTTCCTTAAACGGCATAGCGATCACCGCGAACTCTTTTAGTGCTCGACGGTAAACATCACGCTTAAATGAAACCACTTGTCTTACAGGGTACCAGTAGCTTACCCATCGCCAACCATCAAATTCAGGCGAGCGATCTCTTTGCATATTAACCTTGGATTCATCACATTCTAAGCGTAACAAAAACCATTTTTGTTTTTGTCCGATACAGACAGGTTTAGAGTCCCATCTAACTAGACGTTTCGGTAATTTATATCGTAGCCAATGACGGCTGCTTGCTAAAATACGAACATCATTTTTTGTCAGACCTACTTCTTCGTATAATTCACGGTACATGGCTTGTTCTGGAGTCTCTCCATCATCAATACCACCTTGCGGAAATTGCCACGAATGCTGTCCGTATCGCTTCGCCCAGAATACTTGACCATGGCTATTACATATCACTATCCCGACGTTCGGGCGGAAACCATCGCCATCTATCACTGGATGACCTCATCATAAACTTATATTGACTCTGATTTTTTCACAGATCGGCTCTTTGAGCAAACAGGATCACGCTTTCTTGTCACGTTTTACCAAAATAACCTGATTTTCTGAATAACTTTTAATCACTGCTTAACTTATCAACACAACAATGAGATATAAGCCACATTTATTCACCTTTTCTGTGTATAACTTTGTGCAGAAGCTAAAAATAAATCACAAACGATAAAAGTTAGCTCTTTCAATACAAAATAAAAACAGAGACAGTAAATACATAAAAAACAATAAAACCAACAAGTTAAATTCAGGATCTTTACTTTGATCTTTTCTCTGAAAAAGTGGTTGGATAATATAAACACAGATCGGTTAAAGATCCACCAACAAGCTAATTACCCACAATTAAGGCTATCTGATTAAGTATAAGAGCTAAAAGTCAATGAGTTATTCAAAATTAAAGCACTGTATATGGATCCAGAAAAATAAGAGATGAATAAAATATATACACTATTGTGGATAACTTACTAAGATCCAAATTAGGTCAAAAAATAATGTTGATAATATGATAATCTATTCGTTCAATCATGTTGAAGAGTCTTTATGAGCTTACCACCACCAAATACTATTGATGAATTATTACAGCGATCAGAAAGCATTGCAGGCTATACGCTATCTGAGTTGGCAGAGCAAGCAAACATACCTGTACCTGAAAACTTAAAGCGAGATAAAGGCTGGGTTGGTCAATTATTAGAATGGCATTTAGGCGCTTCAGCAGGTAGTAAACCTCTACCTGATTTCATTGATCTTGGAGTCGAATTAAAAACCATTCCAATCAGCTATACTGGCAAACCATTAGAAACCACCTTTGTTTGTGTTGCCCCATTAACAGGCGTTCATAGCTTACAATGGGAAGAATCGCATGTTCGTCATAAGCTTGCTCATGTTTTATGGATCCCTGTAGAAGGAGAAAGAGAGATCCCTGTAGGGGATCGTCATGTTGGATATCCAGTTTTATGGCAACCTTCTTTAGAAGAAGAACAACAATTAAAACAAGATTGGGAAGAGTTAATGGATTTAATTGTGCTCGGTAAGGTTGAGTCAATTACAGCAAAACATGGCGAAGTTCTTCAATTAAGACCTAAAGCAGCAAACAGCCAAGCATTAACTGAGGCTTATGGTGAAAATGGGCAACCGATAAAAACGCTACCTCGCGGTTTTTATTTAAAAACTCAATTTACTCATTCTATATTAACTTCATTCTTCAGCTAAAAAAATAGGCCTACCTAATTCAAGGTAAGCCTATTTTTTCAATCAAAAGCTCGGTTAGCTATAGCTTCTCGGCTCTGAAATTAAATTATGTTTATTCAATAAACGATACATAGTTGCTCGTGAAACACCCAGCTCTTTTGCCGCTGAAGATACTTGACCATCATGAGATTCTAATACCATCAATAATGCATCTCGCTCAGAGTTTTCACGGATAACACGTAAACTACGTTTAGTTTCACTGCGTTGTGGTAAATCTAAATGTTCAAGATCAATTGTCATGCTATCGGCAAGTAATACAGCACGTTTCACTTGGTTTACCAATTCACGAACATTACCTGGCCATTGATAATGTAGCATGGTTTGTAATGCTTCTTCAGGGAACGTTCTTGCTTGTGTATTGTATTCTTTTGCATAACGCTGTAAGAAATGCTCTGCTAAAACCGAGATATCTGAACTTCTCTCTTTTAAAGACGGAACATGAATACGTAATACATTTAAACGATAATACAACTCTTCTTTAAAGCTGCCTTCTTCAATCGCTTTTTCTAAATCAATGTGGCTTGCAACAATTACACGAACATCTAAATCAACAAAACCTTTTTCAGTCTCAATATTACCTTCTTGTAGGAATCGTAATAAATGCTGCTGCTGACTAGCTGGCAAATCATTAATATCATTTAAAAATAATGTACCACCATTGGCTTGGAATAATTTTGATTCTTCCGGTGACGAAGAATGAGAACCAAACAGCTCCTGCTCAATCTTGCTTTCAGATAACGAACCACAATTTAATGAAACAAATGGACCTTTATTACGGCCTGATGATTCATGAACTGCTTTTGCTACCGCATCTTTACCTACACCGCTTTCACCAGAAATAAGAATAGAAACATCTGTTGGAGCAACACGGCGAATTTGATCTCGTAAACGTTTCACCGCAGGCGCTTCACCTAAAATACCTAGATCCGATTTATTACCCATATTAGGCCATACTTTACGCTCTAGCTTAAGCATACCTAGCTGGTGACCAATCGTACTTAATAATTGAGCATCTGGAATCGGTGCAGTGAAGAAATCAATACAGAAGTTTACAATGAACTGGCAAATAGTATCTGAACTTAGCTGAGACTCACGGATGAAAGCCATCCAACGAACTTGCTTATTGTTATTTACTAATGTTGCAATGCCATTAAGACTAAAATCATCTTGGCTTAAATCAACAATACCAATACATGGCCCAATCTCGTCAAACAGAGCTTGAGCTGCTCGAAGATCATAGCAACGATGACAACGCCAACCTACTTGTTCTAAAACGGCTAACCAAGGTTCATAGCTGCCACCAACAACAACTAAAGAGCCTGGAACCGAATCCATACGAAATTGAGTACCCATAACACTACCTCTAAATTCTTATTTCTAAACCAACTAAAAATGTTTCTTAGATGCAACTATACAGGTTTTAAGACCTTATCTCGTCTCACAAATGAGATGCGCGTCATCCTTTTAACAAAAAAAATACATCTCGAGCATAATAAATAAATGACAGTTAACATATTAAAGAAATAGTTGAATCAAATATGAGATTGGAGAAGATTTATTGCATAAAAAAAAAGGTTTTTATTACTTTTTAACCGTTACATGACTATTAATTTGAATTGTAAAAATTAAGTCAATTGATAAAAAAGTGTAGTTATTTTCTCATTTTTAGTGCTTTGAGTAAGATAAATAAAAAAAGAGCGGCTATTTAGCCGCTCTTTCATCATCTTTATTTATTCTTTATTACGCTTGTGGACGCATTGATGGGAATAAAATAACGTCACGAATTGTGTGCGTGTTAGTTAATAGCATAACTAAACGGTCAATACCAATACCCTGACCAGCTGTTGGTGGTAAACCATGCTCAAGAGCTGTGATGTAGTCTGCATCGTAGTACATAGCTTCATCATCACCAGATTCTTTAGCATTAACTTGCGCTTTAAAACGCTCGTCTTGATCTTGTGCATCATTCAGCTCAGAGAAACCATTAGCAACTTCACGACCACCAATGAAAAATTCAAAACGGTCTGTAATGAAATCATTGTCATCGTTACGACGTGCTAATGGAGAAATATCAGCTGGGTATTCTGTAATGAATGTTGGTTGCATTAACTTAGGTTCAGCAGTTTCACCGAAGATTTCTTCAAGAAGCTGACCACATGTCCAGAAGCTTTCAACTTCAACATGTACAGATTTAGCAATAGATACCATTAGATCGCGATCTTTAACGCCTTCGTATGTTAGCGCTTGGATCTCAGCGTGATCTGGGTTGTATTGTTTGATCGCATCTAACATGCTCATACGAGCGTATTTGCCACCAAAATCAACCGTGTGTTCACCGTAAGGCATTTTGTCACTACCTAAAACAGATGTTGCTACTGTAGATAGCATTTCTTCTGTAAGGTCCATTAGATCGTTGTAATCTGCGTACGCCATGTAGAATTCCATCATTGTGAATTCTGGGTTATGACGTGGAGATAGACCTTCGTTACGGAAGTTACGGTTAATTTCGAATACACGTTCAAAACCACCAACAACTAAACGTTTTAAGTAAAGCTCTGGAGCGATACGTAGGTACATATCAACATCAAGTGCATTATGGTGCGTTACGAATGGACGAGCAGAAGCACCACCAGGGATAACGTGCATCATAGGAGTTTCAACTTCCATGAAGCCTTTATCAACCATGAAGTTACGGATAGCAGCAACCACTTTAGAACGAACGATAAATGCATGACGTGAGTCATCATTTACGATTAGATCTACGTAGCGTTGACGGTAACGCATCTCTTGGTCTGTTAAACCATGGAATTTTTCTGGTAATGGACGTAATGCTTTTGTTAGCAGTACATACTCTTCCATGTTCACGTAAAGGTCACCTTTACCTGACTTATGAAGTGCACCTTTAACACCGATGATGTCACCGATATCCAAACCTTGGTATTTGTCTTTTAGTTCTTTTTGAACTTCTTTTGCTGCGTAAGCTTGGATCTTACCAGACACTTCTTGAATCAATAAGAAAGGACCACGCTTAGCCATAACACGGCCAGCAATTGCAACAACGTGGTTCAGTTCTTCTAGCTCTTCTTTGGTCTTTTCACCAAATTCAGCTTGAAGATCACCCGCTAGGCTATCACGACGGAAGTCATTTGGGTGGCCATTAGCTTTACATGCTTGACGAATATGGTCTAATTTACCACGACGTTCAGCAATCAGTTTGTTTTCATCTAGTTGTACTTGTTCAGTCATAATGAACCCTTTCTTATAATCCAGATTTTAAGCTGGCTTCGATAAATTTATCTAAATCACCGTCTAGAACGGCTTGCGTATTACGGTTTTCAATGCCGGTACGCAAATCTTTAATGCGTGAATCATCTAATACGTATGAGCGAATTTGACTCCCCCATCCGATATCAGATTTAGCGTCTTCATTGGCCTGTTTTTCAGCATTTTGCTTTTGCAACTCATATTCAAACAATTTCGCACGTAACTGCTTCATTGCTTGATCTTTGTTTTTATGCTGAGAACGGTCATTCTGACACTGAACAACGATATTTGTTGGTACGTGAGTAATACGTACAGCAGATTCGGTGGTGTTTACGTGTTGACCACCCGCACCAGAAGCACGGTAAACATCAATACGTAAATCAGAAGGGTTGATATCAATCTGAATGTTGTCATCAATCTCTGGATAAATAAATGCAGATGCAAATGAAGTATGGCGACGACCACTAGAATCAAATGGCGATTTACGAACTAAACGGTGAACACCAGTTTCTGTACGTAACCAACCATAAGCATATTCACCAGCGATACGAACTGTTGCGCCTTTAAGACCTGCAACTTCACCTTCTGATACCTCGATAACTTCTACTTTAAAGCCTTTCGCTTCTGCCCAACGTAAATACATACGCAGCATCATAGAAGTCCAATCTTGAGCTTCTGTACCACCAGAACCCGATTGTAGATCGATATAACAGTCAGAAGCGTCGTGATCACCAGAGAACATACGGCGAAATTCAAGTTTAGCTAACTTAGCTTCTAGCTCAGCCAGTTCAGGTTCAATTTCGTCAAATGTTTCTTGATCTTCTTCTTCAACCGCAAGTTCTAGTAAGCCGTCTACGTCCTCAACACCTTGATCTAAAAGATCAATAGTTTCAACAACAGCTTCTAGTGATGCACGTTCTTTACCTAGTGCTTGCGCACGCTCAGGTTCATTCCATACATCAGGTTGTTCTAGCTCTGCATTTACCTCTTCTAAACGCTCTTTTTTAGCGTCATAGTCAAAGGTACCCCCTCAGGATATTTGTGCGTTCAGACACATCCTGGAGACGGTTTTTAATAGGATTAATTTCGAACATGGTGTTTTATCATCGCCGAATAAAAAATAACCGAGAGATTTTAACCAAAAGTGTGATAGAAATCGAGGTATTTCACCCTCTGAAAGCAAGAACAATAAAGATTGAGAAAATGGTGTAAAAAACATCACACCAAAACGTTTTTTATTTAACTTTCACAAGGAAAATAAGGCCTATCTGTTTTCAACTAAACCATAAAAATAACAACTCATTAAGTCTTTTTTAATGAGTTGTTCAGTGAAAATTAACGTGTTTTACGGATTATTCATGAATTAAAGTGGTTCAATATTCTCAACCATAAGTTGTAAGGTTTGATTTCCACGAAATTCATTAATATCGAGTCGATAAGCTAACTTTACTTTTTGAACTGAGGCATCTGGCCAACGGCGAACATCAATATTAAATGCGATGGCATCAACCATTTTATTGGTTGGAAAATCACGATGAATCGGCTCTAACATTAATTTAAGATGTTTCTCACCAACTAAGCGTTGGTTTAATACTTTAAATTCACCATCAAAAATAGGCTCAGGAAAAGCTTGTCCCCATGGTCCACCCGCTCGGATAATTTCAGCAGTACCTAACGTAAATTCTTCCGGTGTAAGTGCACCATCAGATAAAACGATTCCCTTAAGAGCCTCTTCTTCTACCGACTCACGAACAACATCATCAAAAGCTTGACTGAATTTTTTATAATCCGTCTCTTTAATGGTTAATCCAGCAGCCATAGCATGCCCGCCAAATTTCAAAATAAGGCCTGGATTTCTAGTATCAATCAAATCCAATGCGTCACGCATATGAAAACCTGCAATAGAACGGCATGATCCCTTAATAAAACCATCACCACCGTCAGCAAAAGCAATGACAGGACGGTGATATTTTTCTTTTATTCGTGAAGCCAAAATACCAATAACCCCTTGGTGCCAATCACGCTGAAACAGCACTAATCCAAAAGGTAATTCACTTTGAGCACCAAACTCTAATCGCTCACAAATAGCCATGGCTTCTTCTTTCATGCCTTGCTCAATTTCTTTTCGAGTTTGATTTAATGAATCTAATTCTGCCGCCATACGACGAGCTGCATGAATATTATTTGACATTAAAAGTTCAACGCCAAATGACATATCATCCAAACGGCCCGCTGCATTTATTCTTGGACCTAAAGCAAAACCAAAATCAGAAGCAACAATACGTGATGGAACTCGATTAGCCACTTCAATTAATGCTTGGATCCCGGGTCGACACTTACCTGCACGAATACGCTGAATACCTTGATGAACAAGAATTCGATTATTTTCATCCAAGGCAACTAAGTCAGCTACTGTCCCAAGTGCAACTAAATCAAGTAAATCAGCTAAATTCGGGATGGCTATATTTTGTTTTTCAAACCAATTTATTTCACGAAGACGAGCACGAATAGCAAGCATTAAATAAAAGGCAACACCAACTCCTGCCAATGATTTCGATGGGAATGCACATGCTTCTAAATTAGGGTTTACAATCGCATCAGCTAAAGGCAAATGAGCACCTGGTAAGTGATGATCAGTTACAACGACTTGCATTCCATATTCTTTTGCTTTCAACACTCCATCAATAGAAGAGACACCATTATCAACGGTCATGATGATTTCAGCACCCATCTCTTTTGCTTGGTCCACAACATCAGGACTCAAACCATAACCATCTTCAAAGCGGTTAGGCACTAAGTAATCAACATTTTGACTTCCCATCATACGAAATGCCATAACTGACAAGGCTGAACTGGTTGCTCCATCGGCATCAAAATCACCAACGACGATAATACGAGTTTGGTTTTGAATCGCCTCAACTAAGATATCAACGGCTTTAGAAATGCCATGCATAGATTGAAATGAGAGTAAGAATTTTGCGCCACGCTCAAGCTGTGAGCTTGATGTAATCCCTCTTGCTGCATAAATTCGCTGCAAAATTGGAGGTATCGAATCCGGAAGTTGAATGGAGGTTGGAACAATTCGACGTTTCACTTCAATCATGAATTTCACCTAGTTTTTCAATAAAAAAATCCCCGCATACACGGGGATTATAATGAATAGCTTTACTGAATTATCTTTCTAAATCAGATAGAAGCTCACGAGCTGGTTTATATCCAGGAACAAGATCACCACTTGGAAGAACAATTGCAGGAGTTCCATTTACACCCATTTTTCTACCCAATAAGTATTGTTCTTTAATGATATTTTTACACTCAGCCGTTGCTGGTTTTGAACCATTAATTGGACGATTTGACTTTGCATCTTCCATCGCTTGCTGTTTATCATCAGCACACCAAATTTGGGCCATTTTATCAGCTACTGAACCTTGGTAGCCTTGACGAGGATATGCTAAATAACGAACGGTAATACCCGCATCATTATAGTCTTTCATCTCTTTATGCAGTTTTGTACAGTAGCCACAAGTGATGTCTGTAAAAACGGTAATTACGTGTTTTTCATTTTTAGCAGGGAACACAATCATATTATCGCTTTGGCTATCCACCAATTTAGCAAAACGCGCGGCTAATAAATCTTTCATGTTGCCGTTTTCATCAAACTCAAAAATTCGGCCTTGGATGAAATGCTTACCATCAGAAGATACGTAAAAAATACCAAACGGAGTTTCAACTTGTTTAAAGCCGTCAACTTCTGAATCATGAATAGCTTCTACAGGCAAACCTAAAGTCGTTAGTCGCTGAGTAATAGCTTGTTCTGAATCAGGTTGAGCAGTCTCAACTGCAGAAGGTGATGCATCCTGTTTTTGTGCTTGTTCATCTGAACATGCAGTAAAAGAAACTACGCTCATTAAAGCAATAATCATCGCACTAGTTCGGCGAATAAATGACATAAGGGTACCTATAAAAAATGTAATTGTAGAAGATTTGAAGTTTAGAGTTTTTAAACCACCAGAAGTTCCCTTAATTATGAACGAGGGTGATGCTCTTGATGGATTTGCTTCAAACGTTCCGTTGCTACATGAGTATATATTTGTGTTGTAGAAAGATCACTATGTCCTAACAACATTTGTACAACACGGAGATCTGCGCCATAGTTTAAAAGGTGTGTAGCAAAAGCATGTCGCAATACGTGTGGCGATAATTTATCAGAATCAATACCAGCAATAACCGCATAATGCTTAATTCGGTGCCAAAATGTCTGACGAGTCATTTGTTTTGCTCGTTTACTAGGAAACACGACATCCGAACTTTTTTCACCAAGCAACATTGGACGACCATGAGTTAAAAACTGCTCAATCCAATCGACGGCATTCTCTCCCATTGGGACTAAACGTTCTTTATCACCTTTACCAGTAACTCGTACAACACCTTGGCGTAGACTTACATTTTCCATGGTTAAGCTAACTAGCTCAGTAACACGTAAACCTGTTGCATAAAGTAGCTCTAACATTGCTCGGTCTCGAAGTTCTAATGGATCTTCGACATTCGGAGCATTAAGCAACGCATCAACTTGCTCTTCGCTTAAATCTTTTGGTAAGCGTTGAGGTAATTTAGGGCTAGCAAGTAATGCTGTGGGATCATCTCCACGAATTTTTTCACGATGTAGATACTGAAAAAAACGACGTAATGCAGACAGCATTCGAGCACGAGAAGTTTGTTTATATTCTTTATCAACTAAATAAGCTTGAAACTCATTAAGTCCCATCGCTGAAATAGAAGCACATTTATAGTGATTATCTTCTAACCACTGCAACAACTTCACTAAATCGTTTCGATATGAAGCTAACGTATTTTCAGACAGGCCACGCTCCATCCACATGGTATCTAAAAAACGCTCCATTAATGCCATATCATTATTCATCTACTTACCACTTAACGTATATTCCAGAAAATACTGGTTAGAATTACAGTATTAAACAATTTTACCCACTTTAAATGCAAGTTTAATTTTAATAATCATTTACGGTAAACTAACGTTATATTTATTCATCGTTAAGGTAATGAAAATGAAAATCGGTCTTTTTTATGGTTCTTCAACTTGTTATACCGAAATGGCATCTGAAAAAATCAGAGCTTTTATCGGAGAGGATCTTGTTGATGTCTTTAATATTAAAGAGACACCAGTGACCACAATGAATGATTACGATCTTTTATTACTTGGGATTTCTACATGGGATTTTGGTGAGATCCAAGAAGATTGGCAGAATGTTTGGGATGAGTTAGATGGCTTATCTCTAGATGGAAAAACCATTGCGTTATTTGGTCTTGGTGATCAAGAAGGTTATGGTGAATGGTTCTTAGATGCTATGGGTTTACTGCATGACGAATTAAAAGCAACGAATGCTAAATTCATTGGCTATTGGAAAAATGAAGGCTACCAATTCGACGCATCAAAAGCATTAACTGAAGATGAATCTCACTTTGTTGGTTTAGCACTAGATGAAGACAGTCAGTATGATAAAAGTGATGAGCGTATTGAGCAGTGGTGTGAGCAGGTTTTAGTAGAATATCACGAGTCACTTTAGAACTAGAAACGATACGCTTTGCTAGCTAGAGCACTGCGTTACTATAAAAGAAAAGAGCGAGTGAACTTAAACAGTTATACTCGCTCTTATAGTCTCTAATTTCTAGTCCCTAGTCCCTAGAATTATGCATTTTCAGCCACTAATTCGTCTTCTTTCTTACCGACAAAACGAACAATGATCATCGAAGCAAATGTTGGAATCACCCAAGCCATACCATGGTCAAACATTGGTAGCATTGAGAAAGCAGACATATCCGCACCTGCAACTTTCGCAGCATCTAATATCGCAAAACACGTTGCAACAGAAATAACTACGCGGTAAGCCAATTGTGGATTTGGCATCATTTTACGAATGAAAGCCAACACAACTAATGCAATTGCTACTGGATAAAGTAAGAATAATACAGGAACCGAAAGCGTAATTAGCTGAGTTAACCCAACATTAGCCACTACTGCACATGCCACACCGACGATAATAACCCAAGACTTATACGTCACTTTACAGATTGAGCTAAAGTAATCTGCGCAAGCTGAAATCAGACCAATCGCCGTTGTTAAACAAGCAATCAATACAATAACAGATAATACCGTCTGTCCAGACGTACCAAACAATGCATGAGTATACGCAGTTAGGATTGCACCACCATTATCAGCCCCTGCCGCAACTGCACTTGACGTTGCACCTAAGTAGAATAATGAGATATAAACAAAAGCCAAACCTGATGCAGCAATTAAACCAGCAATCGTTAAATATTTAGTTGTCGCTTTATGCTCTGTAATCCCTTTACTCTTTAATGCATCAATGATCAAAATACCAAACATTAAAGCACCAAACGTATCCATTGTATTGTAGCCTTCAAAAAAGCCAGTCGTGATAGGACTATCAACATACTTACCCGTAGCTGCAACAATCTCGCCTTGAGGATTAACAAATACCGCAATAGCTAACACGATTAAACCAATGAACAATGCTGGCGTTAAAAACTTACCAATAGTGTCAATCAATTTTCCTTGAGACCATGCAAAAAACATTGCTATAGAGAAGAATGCAATTGAAAATAGAGTTAGTGAAAATTGACCAGCATCCGCTCCAATAAATGGTTTCGCTGCCATTTCATATGCTACTAGCCCTGTACGAGGAGCAGCAAAAGCAGGACCGATAATAACAAACATGAGAATTGCCATTATCATTGCGACTTTAGGAGGTAGGTCACGCGTAAGGTGCTGCCAAGAACCACCAGAGACACCAATCGCAATGATCGTTAATAATGGTAAACCAACAGCTGTGATAAGAAACCCACTCATAGCACCAAAAACGTGCTCACCAGCCATTTGGCCAGCAATTGGTGGGAAAATAATATTACCTGCGCCTAAGAAAAAGGCAAAAAGCATAAAGCCAACGGCAATGATATCGGCTAGTTTTAATGACTGTTTCACAATAAAACCCTTGTATAATGTTGTGTGTATTTAATTTTATGTTTTATATCTATGTATGATATATCTCCCAGAATAATGAACAAATTATCACAAGTTCGCAATACCTTAGCGTAAAACACCATAATCTAGTTAAATAATGGTTAAAAACCAGATTATTCATCTATTTTGCTAGATCAAAACAGAATGATTGGCGCGTATAAAAACATTTAACAATAGATCCCAAATAGAACAATACACCAATTAACAATTAAATTACAAAATTAACAACCATAACTCAAATAGGCCCCTTATGAGCAAAAGCTTTACGTTCAAACAATTTCATATCGATATTGGCTCATGTGGAATGCCAGTTAGTACTGATGGCGTGTTATTAGGTGCTTGGACAAATATTAGTGAATGTAGCCAAATATTAGATATAGGCGCAGGAACAGGGTTATTAAGCCTAATGAGTGCGCAAAGAAACTCAAATGCACACATTGATGCCATAGAATTAATGCCAATAGCTGCTGAGGTTGCTCGTTTAAATTTTTCTCAAAGCCCATGGAAAGAACGCTTAGTCCTTATTCATCAAGACTTTCTTAGTTATCAAACAGCTTATGAATATGACGCTATTATTTGTAATCCCCCTTATTTCAATAATGGGGAGCAATCATTAAAAGGTGAACGATCTACTGCTCGCCATACAGACAGCCTTCCTTTTGATAAACTATTGCAACACTGTAAAACTCTGATTTCATCAACGGGTCGTGCTAGCTTTATCCTCCCTGTTTTTGAAGGTGAGATTTTTATTAAAATCGCTAAAGGCTGTGATTTTCATTTAACCAAAATAACAAAAGTGAAAACCACTGAAAAAAAATCATCGACTCGCCTTCTTATCGAGCTATCTCTTTTTCCTCATATTTATCAAGAGAGTACACTCACAATTCATGATGGAAATGGATATAGCGACGACTTTATTAAGCTAACTCGAATGTTTTATCTCAATATGGGCTAAAAGATCGGTGATTTATTAGAGATGGATCACTATAATGTCCGGCTGACACTATATTTTTAAAATTTCATACCTGAACGGAGAATCAACAGTGATCAAAACGTTTGCTGACCTCGATCTATCACCTAACCTATTGCGTGCTCTTGAGGAGATAGATTATCAACGTCCAACTCAAGTTCAGGCTATGACTATCCCTGAAGCATTAGAAGGTAAAGATATTCTTGCTTCTGCACCAACAGGGACAGGTAAATCTGCTGCATTCCTATTACCAGCTCTTCAGCACTTGGATGATTTCCCTCGCCGTGAGCCAGGACCTGCACGTATTCTTATCTTGACGCCTACGCGTGAATTAGCGATTCAAGTTGCTGATGAAGCTCGTCAATTAGCAAAATATACTCGTCATAAAGTATTTACGATTACTGGCGGTATTAGCTATCAAGATCACGCAGATATTTTAGCTACGACTCAAGATATCGTTGTAGCTACACCTGGCCGTTTAATGGAATACATCGAAGCTGAACGTTTTGATTGTCGTGCTATTGAAACCCTTATTCTTGACGAAGCTGACCGCATGCTAGACATGGGCTTTGGACCTGTTGTAGATCGTCTATCTAAAGAATGCCGCTGGCGTAAGCAAACCTTCTTGTTCTCTGCAACATTAGAAGGTCGCGGTGTAGAAGGTTTTACGGCTGATCTACTGAATGAACCAGCAGAAATCAATGCTGAGCCATCTCGTCGTGAACGTAAAAAAATCACTCAGTGGTACCACCGTGCGGACAACATGGCACATAAAATTGACTTGTTAAAAAGCATTTTAAAAGAACAAGCTGAGCGCTCAATCGTATTCGTTAAAACTCGTGAACGTTTAGCGGAACTTCGTGGCCATTTGGAAACAGCAAAAATTCCTTGTGCTTGGATTCAAGGTGAAATGGCTCAAGAAAGTCGTAATAACGCTATTGCTCGATTCCGTGACGGTACAGTAAACGTATTAATTGCAACAGACGTTGCTGCTCGTGGTATTGATTTACCTGACGTTTCACACGTAATCAACTTTGATATGCCACGTACTGCTGATGTGTACTTACATCGTATTGGTCGTACCGCTCGTGCAGGCAAAAAAGGCAACGCTGTTTCTCTAATTGAAGCGCATGACCAACCAATGATGGAACGTGTAGGTCGCTACATTAAAGAAGATGAAATCATTAAAGAACGTTTTATTGAAGGTCTAAAACCTAAGCATAAAAAACCTGTTTTCAAAAACAAACAGAAAAAAAATGCGAAGAAAAAAGCTGCTCTAGCGAAGAAAAAAGCACCGAAGAAAAAGAAGAAGTAATTTCTATACGTTTAGCTAGCTAGAATGCTTCGCTCTAGAAACGATAAAAGCAGTCTGTATTACAGGCTGCTTTTTTATTAGAAGTCACTTAGGTACTAGGGACAAAAACGCTTCGCTTCGAGTATAAGCCAGAGCTAAAAACTCGTCCCTAAATCCTCGTCGCTAGTCCCTTATTACGGCATAAAAAAACCCGCCAATCAGCGGGTTTTTTATTAACTCAATTCGAGCTGTCTATAATAAAAATTATAGTACGTCGATTGCGTTAAGGTCAGCAAATGCTTTCTCAAGACGAGTAACCATAGAAGCTTGACCAGCACGTAGCCATACGCGTGGATCGTAGTACTTCTTGTTTGGCGCAGATTCGCCAGTTGGGTTACCGATTTGACCTTGTAGGAAATCGCGGTTTTCAGCTTCGTAAGTACGGATACCGTCCCAAGTAGCCCATTGTGTATCAGTATCGATGTTCATTTTGATAACACCGTAACCGATAGACTCTTGGATTTCAGCTTCAGAAGAACCAGAACCACCGTGGAATACGAAGTTTAGAGCGTTAGGTGCGATACCGAACTTCTCTGCACAGTATGCTTGAGAGTCACGTAGGATAGTTGGAGTAAGTACAACGTTACCAGCTTGGTAAACACCGTGTACGTTACCGAAAGATGCAGCGATAGTGAAACGTGGGCTGATAGCGCTTAGTTTCTCATATGCGTATGCAACATCTTCAGGAGAAGTGTAAAGCTCAGAAGCGTCCATATCAGAGTTATCAACGCCGTCTTCTTCACCACCAGTACAACCTAGTTCGATTTCTAGAGTCATGCCCATCTTAGCCATACGCTCAAGGTATTTGCCAGAGATTTCGATGTTTTCTTCTAGAGACTCTTCAGAAAGGTCGATCATGTGAGAAGAGAATAGAGGCTTACCAGTTTCAGCGAAGAATGCTTCACCAGCGTCTAGTAGACCGTCGATCCATGGAAGAAGTTTCTTAGCAGCGTGGTCAGTGTGAAGAATAACTGGAACACCGTAAGCTTCAGCTACAGCGTGAACATATTTAGCACCAGCTACAGCACCAAGGATTTGAGCACCTTGACCTTCAAGTTTAACGCCTTTACCAGCGAAGAAACCAGCACCGCCGTTAGAGAATTGAACAACAACTGGAGCTTTAACTTTAGAAGCAGCTTCTAGAACACCGTTGATTGAATCAGTGTTAACTACGTTTACTGCAGGAAGAGCAAATTTGTTTTCTTTTGCTACTTCAAATACTTTCTGTACGTCGTCGCCAGAAATAACACCAGGTTTTACAAAATCGAAGATCTTAGACATGGAAATAGTCCTATTTATTCTATCGTTTTAAAAATTAAAAAACTTACGTTTAAACTTTTGCAAACGTTTGCTCACAACTGTCGGTATTGTATCAATAAACCTTGCCATCAACAAACGTAAAAAGCGGGAATGATTAGATTCCCGCTCTTAAATAATTATGCTTTAGCACGCTCTTCAAGCATTGCTACTGCTGGAAGTACTTTACCTTCAACGAATTCAAGGAATGCACCACCACCTGTAGAGATGTAAGATACGTCAGCTTTAATACCGAACTTGTCGATAGCTGCTAGTGTATCACCACCACCTGCTACAGAGAAACCTGCAGATTCAGCGATTGCTTTAGAGATACCTGCTGTACCCGCTTCAAAGTTTTTGAATTCGAATACGCCAACTGGGCCATTCCAAAGAATTGTTTTCGCATTGCCGATGATTTCAGCAAGTGCCGCAGTTGAATCTGGACCAAGGTCGAAGATCATATCGTCATCTTGAACTTCAGAAACGTGTTTAATTTCAGCTTCAGCGTTTTCGTCAAATGCTTTAGCACATGCAACGTCAGTAGCAACTGGAATTGCACACTCTTTCATTAGTTTTTGAGCAGTTTCAACTAGATCAGCTTCGTATAGTGATTTACCTACGTTGTGACCTTCAGCTGCGATGAATGTATTCGCGATACCACCACCAACAACAAGTTGGTCAGCAATTTTAGATAGAGACTCAAGAACCGTAAGCTTAGTAGAAACTTTAGAACCACCAACGATAGCAACTAGTGGGCGCTCAGGGTTATCCATCGCTTTACCAAGTGCTTCAAGCTCTGCAGCTAGTAGTGGACCAGCACATGCTACAGGAGCATTCATGCCAACACCGTGAGTAGATGCTTGTGCACGGTGAGCAGTACCAAATGCATCCATTACGAAGATGTCACATAGTGCAGCGTATTTCTTAGAAAGTTCTTCTTCGTTCTTCTTCTCGCCTTTGTTGAAGCGAACGTTTTCAAGAACAACTAATTCACCAGCGTTCAGTTCAAGACCGTCTAGGTAATCTTTTGCTAGCTTAACGTCACAATCTAGTGCGTCATTCAAGTAGTTAACTACAGGAGCTAGAGAGAACTCTTCGTTGTACTCGCCTTCCGTTGGACGACCTAGGTGAGAAGTAACCATTACTTTAGCGCCAGCTTCCAAGCAAAGCTTGATAGTTGGTAGAGATGCAAGGATACGTGCATCAGAAGTTACTTTACCATCTTTAACTGGTACGTTTAGGTCAGCACGGATAAATACGCGTTTACCTGCAAGTTCCAGGTCAGTCATCTTGATTACAGACATGTTTTGTCCTCTCAATTAAATAATAAAAAGTTTTCAAGCTCGGCGTCATTGCCAAACCGATTAAATTCTTACTGCATTATTCAGTAAATAGGGATGCAGTTCACTTTTTTCAAGATAGAAAATCATCTTTTTTATCTTTTCATCACAAATTTACTGATTACTGAGTTTATTTACTCATTGCTAATGCGGTATCTAGCATCCGATTAGCAAAACCCCACTCGTTATCGCACCAAACTAGCATTTTAACTAAATGCCCATTACTCACCCTTGTTTGTGATCCATCGACAATGGCGCTGTGGGGATCATGATTAAAGTCGATAGAAACAAGCGGCGCTTCAGTATAGTCAACAATGTTATGTAATGTACACCGAGATGCGTTAACAATGGTTTGATTTATGTCATTAACTTTCACATTTGTATTAATTGTTACACTTAAATCCATCGCTGTTACGTTTACCGTTGGTACTCGCACAGAAATAGCTTCAAACTTGTTAGAAAATTTCGGAAATATTCTTTCAATACCTTTGTGTAACTTAGTATCAACAGGAATAATAGATTGACTAGCGGCTCTAGTACGACGTAAATCAGAATGATAAGCATCAATCACTTGTTGGTCATTCATTGAAGAATGGATAGTAGTAATCGTGCCAGAGTCGATACCAAACGCATCATCAATCGCTTTAATAACAGGAATAATACAATTAGTGGTGCAAGAGCCATTCGACACAATTCGGTGCTCTGGTAATAGCGTATCGTGATTCACACCATAAATAATGGTGTTATCTAAATCAGAACCACCTGGATGAGAAAACAGAACCTTTTTAGCTCCAGCATTAATGTGTTTTTCACCATCCGCTTTAGAGCCATAAACCCCAGTACAATCCAAGATTAAATCAACCTCTAACGATTGCCATGGTAAAAGAGAAAGATCCGCTTGGTGTAATATTCGAACTTTATCTTGAGAGCCGTTAGGTAAATCAATATAAAGGTATTCTTGATCGTGGGTGACTTTATGCTGAAAGCGTCCATGAGTTGAATCATATTGAAATAAATGTGCCATCGCTTCAGGCTGTGATAACTCGTTAACCGCCACCACTTCTATTTTATCGCGCTTATCACTCTCGTATAACGCTCGAAGTACACTACGACCAATCCGGCCAAATCCATTTATTGCCACTCTCAACATAATACATAACTCTCTTTTTCCATTTGAGGTTATTGTACTCTTTTCGCTTTTTTCTTAAAGGATCAAAAAAGCGAAGTTACCTTTCAATAACTTCGCTCTTCATCTTATTTTTACTTATCGCTAAATTAAGCCAATGCTTTTTTAATTAAGCTAAAAGTTCTTTCGCCGTGTTTACTACGTTTTCAGTAGTGAAACCAAACATTTTGAATAGCTCATCAGCAGGTGCTGACTCACCAAATGTTGTCATACCGATGATCTTGCCACCGAAACCAACGTACTTGTACCAGAAATCAGCAATGCCAGCTTCAATTGCGATACGTTTAGTTACCGCTGATGGAAGTACTGCTTCACGGTATGCTTCGTCTTGTTTATCAAAGGCATCTGTTGATGGCATTGAAACAACACGTACAGCTTTACCTTCTGCTGTCAGTTGTGCTGCTGCTTCGACTGCAAGCTCAACTTCTGAACCTGTTGCAATAAGAATCAACTCAGGTTGGCCTTCACAATCCTTAAGGATGTAAGCACCTTTAGCGATATCTGCAACTTGCTCTTGTGTACGCTCTTGTTGTGCAAGGTTTTGACGAGAGAAGATTAAAGAAGAAGGACCATCTTTACGCTCGATAGCCAGTTTCCATGCTACAGCAGATTCAACTTGGTCACATGGACGCCATGTGCTCATGTTTGGTGTTAAACGTAGAGAAGCAATTTGCTCAACTGGTTGGTGAGTTGGACCATCTTCACCAAGACCGATAGAGTCGTGCGTGTAAACTTGGATGTTTTGCACTTTCATTAGTGCAGCCATGCGCATTGCGTTACGAGCGTATTCCATGAACATTAGGAACGTTGCGCCGTATGGTACGAAACCACCGTGCAAAGCAATACCATTCATGATTGCTGTCATACCGAATTCACGCACACCGTAGTGGATGTAGTTACCTGAGAAGTCATTTGCTTCTAAAGATTTAGAACCTGACCACATCGTTAAGTTAGATGGTGCAAGGTCAGCAGAGCCGCCCATGAATTCAGGTAGCATAGCACCAAACGCTTCTAGTGCATTTTGAGATGCTTTACGTGATGCGATGTTTGCAGGGTTAGCTTGAAGATCAGCAATAATTGCATTTGCTTTTTCTTCCCATTCTGCAGGTAAGTCACCATTTACACGACGTTTATATTCTGCCGCTAATTCAGGGTATGCCGCAGCATATGCATCGAATTTTGCATTCCAAGCAGCTTCTTTTTCAGAACCCGCTTCTTTTGCATCCCATTCGCCATACACATCTGCAGGAATTTCAAATGCACCGTGTTCCCAACCCAATTGAGCTTTAGTTGCTGCAATTTCTTCAGCACCTAATGGAGCGCCGTGACAGTCGTGTGTACCTTGTTTATTTGGAGAACCAAAACCAATTACTGTTTTAGTACAAATTAACGAAGGACGAGGGTCAGCTTTAGCCGCTTCAATTGCTGCATTGATAGCATCTGAATCGTGGCCATCAACCGCAGGAATTACATGCCAACCGTATGCTTCAAAGCGTTTAGGTGTATCGTCAGAGAACCAACCTTCAACTTCACCATCGATAGAGATACCGTTGTCATCCCAAAATGCGATTAATTTGCCTAGACCTAATGTACCAGCAAGTGAACACGCTTCGTGAGAGATACCTTCCATTAGACAACCGTCACCCATGAACACGTATGTGTTGTGATCAACGATATCGTGGCCTTCACGGTTAAATTGTGCAGCTAATGCTTTTTCAGCCATCGCCATACCAACACCGTTAGTGATGCCTTGACCTAATGGACCCGTAGTTGTTTCTACGCCTGGTGCATAACCATACTCAGGGTGACCTGGAGTTTTAGAATGCAGTTGACGGAAATTCTTTAAGTCTTCGATAGACAGGTCATAACCTGAAAGATGAAGCAGAGAATAAATCAGCATAGAGCCATGACCATTTGAAAGAATAAAACGGTCGCGGTCAGCCCACTCTGGATTTTGTGGGTTGTGATTTAGGTGGCTACGCCATAATACTTCAGCGATATCTGCCATACCCATAGGTGCGCCTGGGTGACCAGAATTTGCTTGTTGAACACCATCCATGCTTAAAGCGCGGATTGCATTTGCTAGATGTTTACGTGAAGACATGCCTGCTCCTGAAAATTCGAAGGACTATATTGTTGAGCAAGTTAATCACTATTGATTAACCTAAATTTGCAGGTGCGTATTGTCGCAAAGCCTCATCGGCACTGCAAACGATTACTTAGTAAATAAGACGCTTTTTTTCACGATTTTGACAGAAAACCTGATTTATACCGATAAATCTCACAACAAAACGCAAACGATTGGTTATGTCTTATATTTATTTTCTTAAACTAAATGAGTTGTAATTAATCAATTTTACTTTATTATGGCCGTCTAGATGGAAAAACACCTACACTGTTAAACGTATAGACTTATATAGATTGTGGGTATTTTTAGAACTTATTATTTATAGAAGTGGAGCTCCCTTATGGCTAAGCACCTATTTACCTCTGAGTCAGTATCAGAAGGTCATCCAGATAAAATTGCAGATCAGATTTCAGATGCAGTACTTGATGCGATCTTAGAACAAGATCCAAAAGCGCGTGTTGCGTGTGAAACATACGTAAAGACTGGCATGGTGATGGTTGGTGGTGAAGTAACCACTTCTGCATGGGTTGATATCGAAGAAATCACTCGTGAAACCGTTCGTGAAATCGGCTACGTTCATTCAGACATGGGTTTTGATGCAAACTCTTGTGCCGTACTAAACACAATTGGTAAGCAATCTCCAGACATCAACCAAGGTGTTGATAAAGCTGACCCTAAAGAACAAGGTGCTGGTGACCAAGGTATCATGTTTGGTTACGCAACTAACGAAACGCCAATTTTAATGCCAGCTCCAATTACCTACTCTCACCTACTTGTTCAAAAACAAGCAGAAGTACGTAAAAGTGGCAAGCTAGACTTTCTACGCCCAGATGCAAAATCTCAAGTAACTTTCCAATACGACCAAGGTAAAATTGTTGGTATTGATGCAGTTGTTCTTTCAACACAACACTGTGATTCTGTAACAACACCAGATCTTCGTGAAGCAGTAATGGAAGAAATCATCAAGCCAGTACTGCCTGCAGAATGGTTAAATAAAGACACTAACTTCTTTATTAACCCAACAGGTCGTTTTGTTATCGGTGGTCCAATGGGTGACTGTGGTCTTACTGGTCGTAAAATTATCGTTGATACATACGGCGGTGCAGCTCGTCACGGTGGCGGTGCATTCTCTGGTAAAGATCCATCAAAAGTTGACCGTTCAGCAGCATACGCAGCACGTTACGTAGCGAAAAACATCGTAGCAGCTGGCATGGCTGACCGTTGTGAAATCCAACTTTCATACGCAATCGGTGTTGCTGATCCGACATCTATCATGGTTGAAACGTTCGGTACTGAGAAGGTATCTCACGACATCATCATTGAAGCCGTTCGTCAAAACTTCGACCTACGCCCATACGGCCTACAAGAAATGCTTAACCTTCTTCAGCCTATCTACAAGAAGACAGCAGCTTACGGTCACTTCGGTCGTGAAGAGTTCCCATGGGAAGCAACAGATAAAGCCGCAATCCTTCGTGATTTTGCTGGTATTAAATAAGTACTATTTACTTATTTCTGAATTTAAAAAGGAAGCTTCGGCTTCCTTTTTTATGTTTACAGCATGAATAATATCTTCCTATCTATTGATTAATCCTCTTTGAAATGGTCTATTTAATCGTTCTTCCTTTCCGGAAGTTTGAAAACCGATAATAAAGAGACGTAATGACCCCACTTCAACAAGCATCAATAGCAAAAGCACAACAATGTATTCAACAAGCTTCTACCTTTTTTAATCGTCCTTTTTCTCTGCCAGAAATCAAATTTACTCAGCGTGGAAAAATTGCAGGAACAGCACGTCTTCAAGGCTGGGAAATACGCATTAACCCTATTTTATTAGAAGAAAATCAACACACGTTTATTAATGAAGTGATCCCTCATGAAATCGCTCACCTAATCACATTCAAATTGTATGGTCGTGTGCGCCCTCACGGAAAAGAATGGCAAGGAGTCATGAATCAAGTATTCAACCTCCCCGCTCGTACAACACACAGTTTCAGTGTCGATTCAGTTAAAGGAAAAACCTTTCCTTATCGTTGCAAATGCTCGACACACGAATTAACGGTACGTCGCCATAATCGAGTGCAAAAAAAACAGACTCAATATGTATGTAAAAACTGTCAATCGCCATTAAAACTCTCTAGAGCCAAAATCAACTGTAGTTAAATTAACGACTTCTAATAATTAATTTATCTATAAAGCGGTTTAACAATAAGCTACTCTTACTGGATTAATACAATCATCAGTAGTAGTTATTATGAAATTAATCCGCTTACTTATTAGCATTATCGCTATTGGCTCTGCATTTAATGTATTAGCCGCTCCCCCTTCTTCATTTTCAAAAGCCAAAAAAGAAGCAGTCAAAATCTATTTAGATCACCCAACCTCATTTTATTGTGGCTGTGACATTACTTGGAAAGATAAAAAGAAAGGCATTCCTGATTTACAAAGTTGTGGCTATAACGTGCGTAAACAAGAAAAACGAGCAAGCCGAATCGAGTGGGAACACGTGGTTCCAGCATGGCAATTTGGTCACCAACGCCAATGTTGGCAAGATGGTGGTCGTAAAAACTGCACCCGAAAAGATAAGCAATTTAAGTTAATGGAAGCCGATTTACATAACCTGGTTCCAGCAATTGGCGAAGTAAATGGTGATCGTTCTAACTTCCGTTTTTCACAATGGAATGGCAATAAAGGCGCATATTACGGTCAGTGTGCCTTCAAAGTGGATTTCAAAGGACGTGTCGCTGAGCCACCAGCACAATCAAGAGGTGCTATTGCTCGTACTTATTTATACATGAACCAAGAGTATCGTTTCAATTTATCAAAATCACAACGTCAACTAATGAACGCATGGGATAAGCAATACCCTGTATCTGAGTGGGAGTGTGAACGCGATAAGCGCATTGCTAAAATTCAAGGCAACCATAATCAGTTTGTCTACAAAGCATGTCGCAAATAGACATAATTAGAGGTTGAAAAAGCACACTTTAACCTCCATCCTTAAATACAAGATAGTTAAAGAAAAGTAGACCATGAGAATACCAAGAATCCACCACCCAGAGCTTCTTCCTTCACAAGGAAAAGTGAATTTAAGTGATGATGCAGCAAATCACGTTGGTCGTGTAATGCGAATGAAAGAAGGTGAATCTGTGCTTCTGTTTGATGGAAGCGGAGCTGAATTTCCAGCTGTAATCACTTCAGCATCAAAAAAGAGTGTTGAAGTGGAAATCACTGAGCGTATTGAGCGTAGCAGCGAATCACCACTTAACTTACATTTAGGTCAGGTTGTTTCTCGTGGCGATAAAATGGAATTTACCATTCAAAAATCGGTCGAATTGGGTGTGAATGTGATTACACCACTGATCTCTGAGCGCTGTGGCGTTAAATTGAATAAAGAGCGATTTGAAAAGAAATTAGATCAATGGCAAAAAATTGCAATTGCTGCATGTGAGCAATGTGGACGTAATACCGTTCCTGAAATTCGTCCTATTATGTCATTAGAAGAGTGGTGTGCAGAAGAGTACGATGGGTTAAAGCTCAACCTTCATCCACGAGCAAAATACTCAATCAATACACTTCCTGAACCGGTAACAAATGTACGCTTGTTAATTGGTCCTGAAGGCGGTTTATCGTCTGAAGAAATTAACATGACAGAACAATATCAATTTGAAGAAACGCTGCTTGGTCCTCGTGTTCTACGAACAGAAACCGCAGCGCTTACCGCAATTACAGCCCTACAAGTTCGTTTTGGCGATCTTGGCTAACTGGAGAAACACAATGATCAAACTCGGTATCGTAATGGATCCAATTTCATCCATTAACATTAAAAAAGACTCTAGCTTTGCCATGATGCTTGAAGCTCAAAAACGTGGTTGGGAAATTCATTACATGGAAATGAGTGACCTGCATTTAGATCAAGGCAAAGCGGTTGCTGATACCAAAGTCGTTGAACTAAAAGAAGACCCAGCAAGTTGGTATGAGTTCAAATCAGAACAAACTATCGACCTTGCTGATCTTGATGCGGTACTAATGCGTAAAGATCCCCCATTCGATACTGAATATATCTACGCAACTTACATTTTAGAGCGCGCTGAAATTCAAGGTGCACTGATTGTAAACAAACCACAAAGCCTTCGTGATTGTAACGAAAAGCTATTTACTGCTTGGTTCCCTGAGTTAACACCTACAACACTAGTAACGCGTAAGGCTGAAAAAATTAAAGCCTTCCGCGAAGAGCATGGCGATGTGATTCTTAAACCACTAGATGGTATGGGTGGCGCTTCTATTTTCCGAGTAAAAGCCGGCGATCCAAACGTATCAGTGATCATCGAAACATTAACCAATCACGGACAAAACTACTGCATGGCACAAACCTTTGTTCCTGATATTAGTAACGGTGATAAGCGTATTCTGGTGGTTGATGGTGAGCCAATGCCTTACTGTTTAGCTCGAATTCCAGCAAAAGGGGAAACTCGCGGCAACTTAGCAGCAGGTGGTACCGGTGAAGCACGTCCATTAAGTGAGACAGATTGGGCAATTGCTAATGCAGTAGCTCCAACATTGAAAGAAAAGGGTCTAATCTTTGTAGGACTCGACGTGATTGGCGACAAGCTAACTGAGATTAATGTAACAAGCCCAACCTGTATTAAAGAAATTGAAGCGGCTTTTGATATTTCGATTACAGGCAAATTAATGGATGCAATTGAGCGCCGAATTAACGCTTAATCACATTCTAACTGTATTGAGGGGGCAACTCCTCAATATTAATACCAATTGGTTTATGCGTTATCTTTAGCGGTATTTACATTGGTATTAATCTCGCTTTCCGGGAGGCTCTGTGAATTTAAAAAATCATTTTTTAGTTGCTATGCCTAGTATGAAAGATCCGTTCTTTCAACGAAGCGTTATTTATATTTGTGAACATGATTCTGATGGAACCATGGGCTTACGCATCAATGAGCCTGTACAGATTTCATTAAAAGGAATGCTAGATCAAATAGAACTAGATAATCCATCACCTATCATTTTCCCTCAAACATTAAGCCAACCAGTATTAAATGGTGGGCCGGTGTCGGATGATCGTGGTTTTGTTCTTCATTCAAATAAAGATAACTATTTATCAAGCATTCAAGTGACTGATGAGTTATCAGTAACAACCTCAAAAGATATTCTTGCTACATTAGGTACAGAATACCAACCATATAAATATCTTGTTGCACTAGGATACTCTGGATGGGAAGGTGGACAGCTTGAAAAAGAATTATCAGAGAATACATGGCTGACTTTAGAAGCAGACCCAAGCGTTATTTTCGATACTCCTATTCCAGATCGTTGGCGTAAAGCATTACAACTACTGGGAATTAACCCTGCAAATTTATCAAGTGAGATTGGACACGCATGAGTTCACGCACCATTATGGCCTTTGATTTCGGAACCAAGAGTATTGGTTCTGCGATTGGACAAGAAATCACAGGAACAGCAAGTCCACTAAAAGCATTTAAAGCTCAAGATGGCACCCCTAATTGGGATGATATTGAAAAACAAATTAAAGAGTGGAACCCTGATTTAATCGTTGTTGGTTTGCCAACCGATCTTCACGGTAAAGAGCTCGACACTATTACGCCACGAGCAAAGAAATTTGCTAATCGCTTACATGGTCGTTTTGGCAAACAAGTTGAATTGCATGACGAACGCTTATCAACGGCTGAGGCTCGTGCTGATTTATTCGAGTTTGGTGGGTATAAAGCCCTGTCGAAAGGCAATATTGACTGTCAGTCTGCTGTGGTTATTTTAGAAAGTTGGTTTGAGAATCAGTGGGGCTAAGAACTAGAAACTAGGGACTAGGGACTAGGGACTAGAACGCTTCGCTCCTATAAGATCAAAAGCAGATATTAAGAGCAGTAATCATTTACGTATTACTGCTCTTATAGTTTCTAGAGCGTCGCGTTCTAGTTAGCAAAGCGTATCGCTTTTAGTCTAACGATATCGACACATTATCCAATGTAGATGAAGAGAACGCATCCCCTCTTTTTGTTTTCAACATCAGGCGTAAATCATTAGCCGAATCCGCACTGTGCAGCGCTTCCATTTCTGATATTTTCTTATCCATTACCAGTTCAAATAAGCTCTGATCAAACGTCTGCATACCCGACTCACGTGATTTTGCCATGGTCGATTTAAGTTCATGCAAATCACCACGACGGATCAAGTCTGCAACGCGTGGCGTGTTTAGTAATACTTCATAAACGCCATGACGACCATTACCATTCATATCCGGAACTAACTGCTGTGCAATGACCCCTTTTAAGTTCATGGATAAATCAAACAAAAACTGCTCTTTACTCTCTTTAGGAACAAGGTGCAAAATTCGCTCTAATGCTTGGTTAGCGTTATTTGCATGTAATGTTGCCATGCATAAATGCCCCGTTTCAGCAAAGCTCATGGCGTATTCCATTGTCTCTCGATTACGGATCTCACCAATTAAAATCATATCTGGCGCTTGGCGTAACGAGTTTTTTAATGCCACTTCATAACTTTCAGTATCAAGGCCAACTTCACGCTGAGTCACGATGCATTTATTATGAGGATGCACAAACTCAATTGGGTCTTCTACCGTTAAGATATGACCACTTCGGTTGTCATTTCGATAACCCGTCATCGCCGCCATTGACGTTGATTTACCTGAACCCGTAGCCCCCACCACTAATACTAATCCACGCTTAGTAACGGCTAATTCTTTCATTACTTCTGGAAGATTTAGTGACTCCATGGACGGAATTTTGGTTTCAATACGACGTATCACTGCACCAGGTTGCTCTCGCTGCCAAAAAGCACTCACACGAAAGCGACCAAATTCTTTCACAATGGCAAAGTTCGCTTCTAAGCTTTCATTAAACTCTTCTTGGCGATCTTCATCCATCATCTCAGCAAGCAAAGCAGTGACTGATTCAATACTCTGTTTGTGGCCTAAAGCTTGAAGTTCACCATTCACTCTCAGTAAACAAGGAGCATCAACCGTTAAGTAAATATCCGATGCTTTTAAAGCGATCATTTGTTTCAGTATTTGATCTAATGTCATGACTAAAACCCTATGCTGCTCATTTCAACTTTCTTAACGACTTCATCTGGATCAACCAAACCTTGAGCAATAATTTTCTTCGCATTCTGCTCCATAGTATTCATACCAAAAGAAGAACCCGTTTGAATGATTGAATACATTTGAGCGACTTTATCTTCACGGATTAAGTTACGAATAGCTGGTGTCGCTATCATAATTTCATGGCACGCAATACGACCACCACCAATACGTTTAAGTAAGGTTTGTGCTACTACCGCTCTTAATGATTCAGATAACATTGAGCGAACCATAGATTTATCACTGCCAGGGAAAACATCAATAATACGGTCAATGGTTTTTGCCGCTGAACTCGTGTGCAAAGTACCAAATACCAAGTGTCCAGTTTCTGCGGCAGTCAATGCAAGACTGATTGTCTCTTGATCACGTAATTCACCAACTAAAATAACATCAGGATCTTCACGCAAAGCTGAACGAAGTGCTGCTTTAAAACTATGTGTATCACGATTAACTTCACGTTGGTTAATCAAACACTTCTTATTCTTATGAACAAATTCAATCGGATCTTCAATCGTAAGTACGTGCTTGTTGTAGTTCTCGTTAATGTAATCAACCATAGCTGCTAAAGTTGTCGACTTACCAGAACCAGTAGGTCCTGTGATTAATACTAACCCTTTTTGATATTTTGCAATATCGGTGAACACTTGAGGTGCAGCTAATTGATCTAATGACGGAATATCAACGGGGATAGTTCGAAACACGGCTGCACAGCCACGAGATTGGTTAAATGCATTCACACGAAAGCGACCAATATTAGGTAACTCAAATGAAAAATCGACTTCTAATTTATCTTCAAATTCACTACGCTGAGCATCATTCATAATGTCAGTCACTAAACGATGAACATCGGCATGTGTAAAATCAGGTAATGTCAGTTTACGCACTTCACCATCCACACGTACCATAGGAGGAACTCCTGCAGATAGGTGTAGATCTGATGCGTTTTGTTTTACACTAAAGTCCAGTAGTTCTGTGATGTCCATAATTTTCCTCGGTAATCGTTTCTATGACTAGTATTAAGCAAAATATCAATCAAATCACTCATCAAATAGAGAATAGCATTCAAAAATGTGGTCGAAACCCCGATTCAGTGCAATTGCTGGCGGTAAGTAAAACAAAACCTATCGAGTTACTCGAACAAGCGATAGAAGCTGACCAACGTATTTTTGGTGAAAACTACGTTCAAGAAGGTATAGAGAAGGTTCAATACTTTCAAAAACAACACCCTACCACCTCTCTTGAGTGGCATTTCATTGGTCCAATTCAATCCAATAAAACACGCCCTATTGCAGAACATTTTGACTGGGTTCACTCAGTAGAACGCCTTAAAATCGCCCAACGTTTAAATGAACAACGTCCTTCCGAACTAGGCGAACTTAATGTACTTATTCAGGTCAATACTAGTTCTGAAGAGAGTAAATCAGGCACGACTGCTGAAGAAGTGATGGAGCTTGCCGCGGCCATTAATAAAATGCCAAATCTAACCTTGCGTGGATTAATGTCTATTCCTGCGAATGTTTCTAATTATGCAGAGCAATTGGCGGCATTTAAACAACTTACTTCCATTCAAAATCAATTACGAGCACAATACCCTCAAGTAGATACTCTATCGATGGGAATGAGTGGCGACATGGACGCTGCAATCGAAGCGGGTTCAACAATGGTACGTATTGGTACTGCCATTTTTGGTGCTAGAGATTATAAAAACAAAGAATAATATCTGCTATCAATTTCAAACAAACGAATTGATATCATATGCTCACAACAACTAAGGTCTATTGACCCTAAAAGGAATAGAAATGGAACATCGCAATATTGCTTTTATTGGTGCAGGTAACATGACTCGCTCAATTATTGCGGGTCTAATTAGCAGTGGTTATCCAAAAGATAAAATCACGGCTACTAACCCTAGTACTGAAAAACTAGACCATTTATCTCAATGTTACGGTATCCACACCAGCACAGATAACTTACAAGCTGCACAGCAAGCTGATGTGATTGTTCTGGCTGTAAAACCACAAATGATAGCAATGGCTGCCGAGCCTCTACAGCAAATTGATTTTTCAAATAAATTAGTGATTTCCATTGCTGCTGGTATTTCAGCAAAACGCCTCAATGAGATGTTTGCTAGTGAACTAAACTTAGTAAGGGTTATGCCAAATACCCCCGCTTTAGTGGGTAAAGGCATGAGTGGCTTATTTGCGGTCGAACACCTTACAGAGCAAGATAAGAACTTCGCAAGCGATTTACTATCTGCTGTTGGTGAAGTGTGTTGGGTTGAGCAAGAATCAGGAATAAACTCTGTAATTGCAGCAGCAGGAAGCGCTCCTGCGTATTTCTTTTTATTTATGGAAGCCATGCAAGCCGAGGCCATTAAGCAGGGCTTTGATGAAGCAACTGCTCGTCAACTTGTACAACAAGCGGCTCTTGGTGCTGCTGAAATGGTTGTCGCGAATCCAGAAACACAATTATCAACACTGCGTGAGCAAGTCACTTCAAAAGGCGGAACGACTGCTGAGGCACTGCGCACGTTTAATGAACATCAACTGCAAGAAATCGTAGCAAAAGCAATGCAAGCTGCCGTTTCTCGCGCAGAAGAAATGGAATCTTTATTTTAAGATCCTTAAAGCTAACTCAATTCTGATATTTCTAAGGTTAAACATACTATGAATGCAATGAGCTTTTTAATCTCAACCGTTTTTGATCTATACATCATGGTCGTGATTTTACGTATCTGGTTACAAATGGCGCGAGCAGATTTCTATAACCCATTCTCACAATTTATTGTTAAAGCAACTCAACCAGTAGTCTCTCCTCTACGTCGAGTGATCCCATCAATCGGTAGCTTAGACCTCGCAACGGTACTATTTGCTTATGTATTGTGCGTAGTTAAATTTGTCGCACTGCAACTTGTTGTTTCTGGTGGCGTCGCATTTGGCCCTGAGTTTCTATTTATCGGTTTAATCGCACTTGCTAAAGCGGCAGGTGGTTTGCTTTTCTGGATCTTATTAGTTCGTGCAATTTTAAGCTGGGTTAGCCAAGGCCGTAGCCCAATTGAATACGTAATGCACCAATTAACAGAACCTATGCTTGCTCCAATCCGTAAGATCTTGCCTCAAATGGGCGGACTGGATTTAAGTGTATTAGTGTTATTTATCGTTCTTCAATTTGCTAACTTCTTAATGGGCGATTTAATTGGCCCAATCTGGTACAGCTTGTAATCTCGCTATGCCAGTTAAATATGATAAAGACGATCTGATCTTACGACTGTATTTACAACCTAAAGCCAGTCGCGATCAGATAGTTGGAATACATGGTGAAGAGTTAAAAATTGCTATTACAGCTCCTCCTGTTGATGGAAAAGCGAATGCGCATTTAATTAAATACTTCTCCAAATTATTCAAAGTAGCCAAAGGAAAAATTACGGTAGAAAAAGGTGAGTTGAATCGACACAAACAAGTTCGAATTCACTCCCCTGAGATCATACCGAATGAAATCCAACAGCTGTTAGCATAAAAATAACGATTAATGCCGAGTTAACCCTCGGCTTTTTTATATGGAAGCCATTTTTATAAGGAAAGTAATATGAAAAAAACGCTATTACTGTTGTCACTGTTTATTTTTAGTTTACCCAGTTTTGCAGGACAATTTGTACAAATAAAAAATGTCGAAGTACACTACTCGGCATTCAATTCCACATTTTTAACACCAAAAGTAGCTCGAGCTTATCAACTAAAACGTTCTGGCTACAATGCGTTATTAAATATCAGCGTCTTAGATATATCTCAAGCAGGAAAACCGGCAATTTCAGCAACAATATCAGGTAGTGCAAAGAATCTATTAGGTCAAACTAAACAACTGACCTTTAGAGAAATCAAAGAACAAAATGCCATTTACTATATTGCTGAATTGCCCATTACCAATGAAGAAACCTTTCGCTTTGATATTGATGTCTCTGCTGGCACTAAAGGCGCAAGCAAGTTAAAGTTCAACCAAAAGTTTTACGTAGAAGAGTAAGAGAACCATTATGAGTAAAATCGTATTAGCAACGGGCAACCAAGGTAAAGTTCGTGAAATGGCCGACATCCTAGCGGATTTTGGTTTCGATGTCGTAGCGCAAAGCGAATACAACGTCTCTGATGTAGCTGAAACAGGCACAACATTCATTGAAAATGCCATCATCAAAGCGCGTCATGCAGCAAAAGAAACAGGCTTACCAGCCATTGCTGATGATTCAGGCTTAGAAGTTGATGCGCTAAATGGCGCACCGGGTGTTTACTCTGCTCGTTATTCTGGTGAAGGTGCTACCGATCAAAAGAACATTGATAAAATGCTAGCAGCGATGGAAGGCATTCCTGCTGAAAAACGTACAGCTCGCTTCCATTGTGTTTTAGTTTTGATGAAACATGAAAACGATCCAACACCATTGATTTGTCATGGAACATGGGAAGGTCATATCACGACAGAGCAAAAAGGTGAAAACGGCTTCGGTTATGATCCTATTTTCTGGGTAAGTGAAGATAACTGTTCATCTGCTGAACTTGAACCTGCACGTAAAAAACAACTATCTCACCGTGGCCAAGCTCTGAAAAAGCTCTTTGCAGCATTAAAAGAAGGTCAGTAAGTAATGCTTATTCCACCACCTCTAAGCCTATATATTCATATTCCTTGGTGCATTCAGAAATGTCCATATTGTGACTTTAACTCTCATGCTTTAAAAGCTGAGATCCCAGAAGCTCAATACATTTCAGCCTTGATTGATGATCTTGATACGGATCTTGCTCGTTATGATATGCAAAGTGAACCACGTAAACTGCATTCTATTTTTATTGGTGGTGGTACACCAAGCCTAATCACAGGTCCTGAGATAAAACGACTACTAAGTGAAGTTGAAAAGCGCCTTCCCTTTGCTGATGATATTGAGATCACAATGGAAGCCAATCCGGGAACTGTGGAAGCAGGTCGCTTTGTTGAATATCGACAAGCAGGCGTTAACCGTATTTCTATTGGTGTACAAAGCTTTCAGCAAGAAAAGTTAGAAAAGCTTGGTCGAATTCACGGTAAAGATGAAGCGATTCGAGCTGCACATCTTGCTCATGAAGCACAATTAAATAGCTTCAATCTCGATCTTATGCACGGTTTACCAAACCAAAGTATTGAGGATGCACTGTCTGATTTACAGCAAGCTATTGATCTTAATCCACCTCACTTATCTTGGTATCAATTAACCATTGAACCAAATACCGTGTTTTACTATAAGCCGCCAACACTTCCTGACGACGACGACCTATGGGATATTTTCGAACAAGGTCATCAGATGCTTGCCAAAGCAGGTTATGTTCAGTATGAAATATCTGGCTACAGTAAAGTAGGTTATCAGTGCCGCCATAACTTAAATTATTGGCGCTTTGGGGATTATCTTGGTATTGGTTGTGGTGCTCATGGTAAATTGAGTTTTGCTGATGGTCGTATTGTTAGAACCACGAAAATTAAGCACCCTCGTGGATTTTTAGACCTAACAAAACCTTACTTAATTGATGAGCAAGAGGTAATGGATCACGATAGACCTTTCGAATTCTTTATGAACCGTTTTCGTCTATTAGAAGCGTGTCCTAAGCAAGATTTCATTGATAAAACTGGATTAGGATTTGACACCATTCAAGAAACCATCGATTGGGCGAAAGAGAAAAAATACTTAGAAGAAACCGAGACGCATTGGCAGATCACAGAGCACGGGAAACTGTTTTTGAATGATATGTTGGAAGCGTTTATGGGGGATGAGGATTAAGAGCAGGATTCAGATCGCTTCGCTTAAAGGTTTCAGTAAGAGCAAAGAATCTTTTCCTGAAACCTTTAGGGAGCTTGCGACCGTCCTTAACCCGGCTCTTATCTTAAAATATCGAACGACCGATACGTTCTGAAAGCAACTCTAATGCTTTAGTACCTGCAAGCGAGTTACCTGATGGATCAAGCTCTGGTGACCATACTGCAATGGTCATTTCACCAGGAACGATAGCAATAATGCCGCCACCAACACCTGACTTTCCAGGCATACCAACACGATAAGCAAACTCACCTGCGCCATCATATAAACCACAAGTCGCCATTAATGCATTAATCTGCTTACATTGCATTGGGGTCACAATAGGCTCACTGATCCCGGGTTGAATGCCTTTATTGGCTAAATAACCAAAAGTACGCGCCAAATCTACGCAGTTCATACTCAATGCACATGCATGAAAATAGTTCTTTAAGACTGGCATAACTTCATTATCAAAATTACCAAACGATCGCATCAAATAAGCAATAGAAGCATTTCGATCACTATGATCCATTTCCGAATTAGCCACCACGCGATCATAAATAATATGCTCATTACCTGAAAGCTTACGAACAAACTCTAATAATCGGTGCTTTGGAGCAGAAAAGCGACTGTACAGCATATCTGAAATAACAATCGCCCCTGCATTTATGAAGGGGTTGCGAGGCACACCTTGTTCCATCTCAAGCTGAATAAGAGAATTAAATGCTTGTCCAGAAGGCTCTTTACCAACTCGTTGCCATAACTCTTCTGGTTGATACAGTTCCATCGCCAACGTCAAACTGAGCGCTTTTGAAATAGATTGAATAGAAAAACACTCTGTCGCATCACCTGCTGTGAGCATTTCACCATCATTGGTAAATACTGCAATACCCAACTTATCATTAGGAACGCAAGCAAGAGCAGGAATGTAATCAGCAACTTTACCTTGACCAATAAGAGGACGAACTTCATCCAAAATATCTTCGAGTATTTGTTTGGTTGGCTTCATTATTTCTACTTCCTTTTGACAGCAAGGACAAAAAAGCCAACACTCAGGTTGGCTTTAATTATGTTGTATTATAACAATACTAACTATGCGTTACGACGGAATTTAATATCCCAAACGCCATGGCCTAAACGGTGGCCACGAGCTTCAAACTTAGTTAATGGACGCTCATCTGGACGAGGAATGAAATCACCATCAATGGCAATGTTTTCATAACCCGGTGCAGCATTCATTACTTCAATCATATGCTCTGAGTAATTTTCCCAGTCAGTTGCCATGTGGAAGATACCACCTTGGATTAACTTAGGACGGATCATTTCAGCAAACTCAGCTTTAACGATACGGCGCTTATGGTGACGCGCTTTATGCCATGGGTCAGGGAAGAAAAGTTGTAGAGTATTTACAGATGAATCAGGGATCATTGATTCAAATACTTCAACTGCATCATGACACATAACACGTAGGTTAGTTACGCCCGCTTCTTTTGCTGCCGCAAGACATGCGCCAACACCTGGACGGTGAACTTCGATACCTAAGAAGTTTTTCTCTGGAGCGTTTTTAGCCATCTCAACAAGAGATGCGCCCATACCAAAACCGATTTCAAGAACAACTGGATTGTTGTTACCAAACACTTCATTCCAATCAAGCATTTGCTCTACAAAATCAATACCCATGCTAGGCCAACATTCTTGGATAGCACCTTCTTGGCCTTTAGTTAAACGCCCTTCACGGCGAACAAAGCTACGGATTTTACGAACAATTTTACCTTCTTCGGTAAAATCATTTTTAGTCACTTCAGTCATGATTGGATTGCCTGGTTATTCTCTGAACAAGGATTGTGGATCCGGCATTATCCAAAGTTTAGCCCAGTGTTCAAGTATTATCTTTCGTTTTCCCATTATAAATCGCTTTAGACTTAATTTATCTAACACACAATTACGATTGGTTTACCTTCAAAGCAAATATATATCCTTACTTTCTATCGGGTGTACAAACTCATCACAGTGTGGTGCAATCTCTAGAATTATAAAAATGAATGAGCATGTCATGACGTCTTTCTCTCAAGCTATTTTAGAATGGTACGATAATTACGGTCGAAAAACGCTGCCTTGGCAGTTAGAAAAAACGCCTTATAAAGTATGGTTATCGGAAATCATGCTACAACAAACCCAAGTCACTACCGTTATCCCTTACTTCGAACGCTTCATGGCACGTTTTCCAACAATCGTTGATTTAGCACATGCCGAGCAAGATGAAGTTCTTCACTTATGGACAGGGCTAGGCTATTACGCTCGTGCTCGTAATTTACATAAAACGGCACAAATCATTGCTGAACAATATAATGGTATTTTCCCTACAGATATTGATGATGTAATTGCACTGCCTGGTATTGGTCGCTCAACAGCCGGCGCTGTTTTATCGCTTTCTTTACAACAGCATCATCCAATTCTTGATGGTAACGTTAAAAGAACATTATCTCGCTGTTTCGCAATTGAAGGCTGGCCAGGAAAAAAAAGCGTTGAGAATGAAATGTGGGCAGTAGCTGAAACTCATACTCCAAAGCAAGGTGTTGAGCGCTATAACCAAGCAATGATGGATATGGGAGCAATGGTATGTACACGCTCCAAACCTAAATGTGAGTTGTGCCCAGTAAACGCTCTTTGCCAAGCAAAAGCCCAAGATAGACAATTAGACTTTCCGACCAAAAAGCCAAAGAAAGAGAAACCCGTTAAAGAAGCGTGGTTTGCTATTTACTATCATGATGGCGAAGTTTGGTTAGAGCAGAGACCACAAAGTGGCATTTGGGGAGGATTATTTTGTTTTCCCGAGCAACCAACAAATACACTTGATGAGTTATCAGAAGGCTATGGTTTTAAAATAGCATCAAAACAACAGTTAATCGCTTTTCGCCATACTTTTAGCCACTACCATCTTGATATTACCCCTGTACTTATCACTCTTGCGAAGAAACCGAACATGATAATGGAAGGAACGCGTGGAGTTTGGTATAACTTATATCAACCGATGACGGTAGGGTTAGCTGCACCAGTTCAAAAATTATTGGATGCCCTACCGTACGAAATTTCTAATGGAGAATAACCATGAGCCGCACAGTGTTTTGCGTTCGTTTAAATAAAGAAGCCGATGGCCTAGACTTTCAACTTTACCCTGGCGAACTAGGTAAGCGTATTTTTGACAACATCTCCAAAGAAGCTTGGGGACAATGGCAACACAAGCAAACCATGCTGATCAATGAAAAGAAATTGAACATGATGGATCCTGAGCACCGTAAACTTCTAGAAACAGAAATGGAAGGTTTCCTATTTGATGGCAAAGATGTTGTTATCGATGGTTACACTCCTCCAAGTGAATAATCACTTTTACATTAAAGCAGTCATTTGGCTGCTTTAATTTTATGCTATTAAGTCAAAGTTAAACCTGCCGTTAACCTTATTATCGAGTTCTCAATCTATATTGCCTTTATGAAAAAAATTATACTGATCGCCTCGACCTGTCTTCTTCTTACCAGTTGTAGTCGAGAATCAATAGAATCTACTTTTGGTGTAAATTACGATACAACCAACCGCTTTGCTAAAAATCTAGCTCCACTCCCTGGACAATTCACCAAAGATATTAAAGCATTAGATAGTTTAATAAGTAGTTTCAATGGCAATATCGAAAAACGTTGGGGTAAGAAAAACCTTGTTACGGCTGGTAAGCGCTCCTATGTAAAATACACTGATGGGTATTTAAGCCGCTCTCAAGTGGATTTCACTAATGGTCGAGTTACCGTCGAAACGGTTGCAGGTACTGACCCTAAAGCGCATTTACGTCAAGCCATCATTACCACCCTTTTGACACCGGAAGACCCTGCCAGTGTTGACCTTTATTCTGATGCTGATGTTACCTTAGGTGGCAAACCCTTCTTATATCAACAAGTCTTAGATCAAGATAAAAAACCAATTGAATGGTCATGGCGTGCCAGTCGTTACGCAGATTATTTAATTGCACATCATTTAAAACAAAAAAATGTCGATTATAAAAAAGCATACTACGTCGATATTCCAATGGTAAAAAACCATACTCAACTCCGAGAATACAAGTATGCTGATATCGTACGTAAAGCATCATTAAAATATGATATTCCTGAAGATCTCATTTATTCAATCATTCGAACTGAAAGTAGTTTTAACCCGTATGCGGTAAGTTGGGCTAATGCTTATGGTTTAATGCAGGTTGTACCAAAAACTGCTGGTCGTGATGTATTTAAGTTAGTTAAAAACAAATCAGGAGATCCAACTCCTGAGTATTTATTTAATCCTTACAATAATATTGATACGGGAACGGCTTACTTTCATATTTTAAAAACTCGTTATTTAAAAGACATTCGTCACCCAACATCAAAACAATACAGCATGATCTCCGCCTACAATGGTGGCGCTGGAGGCGTATTTAATACATTTAGTAGCAGCAGAAGTCGTGCAATCAATGACATAAACAGTCTACAACCCAACCAAGTGTACTGGGCATTAACCAAAAAGCACAAAAATGCAGAGGCCAGACGCTACTTAGAAAAAGTTACCGCCTTTAAAAAAGAGTTTAATTCGGGAAAGTTTTAGCCATAAAACAGGCCATTCGCTGAATATTCAATCAAACAATCAAAAAAACGGACTATTTTGAAAAAAAAAGTTGACGCTGAGGGTAAAAATCCGTTTAATAGCGCTCGTTGCCCGGATAGCTCAGTCGGTAGAGCAGAGGATTGAAAATCCTCGTGTCGGTGGTTCGATTCCGCCTCCGGGCACCATACAATAAGATTGTTGGTGTTGTTTTAAGTTTATAATTAAACTCTAAATCACGAATAGTCAAAAGAATTTAGTGTGCCGACTTAGCTCAGTAGGTAGAGCAACTGACTTGTAATCAGTAGGTCACCAGTTCGACTCCGGTAGTCGGCACCATTCTTTTGCCTCGATAGCTCAGTCGGTAGAGCAGAGGATTGAAAATCCTCGTGTCGGTGGTTCGATTCCGCCTCGAGGCACCATACAATTCCCTTTTAGTTCAGTCGGTAGAACGGCGGACTGTTAATCCGTATGTCGCTGGTTCAAGTCCAGCAAAGGGAGCCAAACAATTTAATCTTTCACCTAAAGATTAATAAAAAATACGTGCCGACTTAGCTCAGTAGGTAGAGCAACTGACTTGTAATCAGTAGGTCACCAGTTCGACTCCGGTAGTCGGCACCATTTCTTCCCTTAAAAGAAGAAAACAAAACCTGTTCCCTTTTAGTTCAGTCGGTAGAACGGCGGACTGTTAATCCGTATGTCGCTGGTTCAAGTCCAGCAAAGGGAGCCACATTTTAAAGCTTTGTTTATAACAAGGTTTTAGTTACTGAAGAAACATCAGTAACAGCATAAGAATATAGTGTGCCGACTTAGCTCAGTAGGTAGAGCAACTGACTTGTAATCAGTAGGTCACCAGTTCGACTCCGGTAGTCGGCACCATTCTTTTGCCTCGATAGCTCAGTCGGTAGAGCAGAGGATTGAAAATCCTCGTGTCGGTGGTTCGATTCCGCCTCGAGGCACCATACAATTCCCTTTTAGTTCAGTCGGTAGAACGGCGGACTGTTAATCCGTATGTCGCTGGTTCAAGTCCAGCAAAGGGAGCCATATTAAAAAGCCTCATCATCTGATGAGGCTTTTTTTATGCTTGTCATTTCTTAATCTCAGCACTACCATACCCCACTCCTTTGTATTATGTATATCGTTAAGGCTACATCATGACAGACGTACCATCAGGTAAACCAGGGAACACTGGGATCAAACGCATTATTAAAGCTACTGGATTCTCAATCCAAGGATTAAAAGCCGCATTCAAACATGAAGCAGCCGTTCGCCAAGAATTTGCTATGTTAGTGATTGCAACGCCTATCGCTTTACTGCTGGATGTCACTGTCGTTGAAAAAATCTTATTAGTTGGTGTGTTTGTTCTTATCTTTATGATTGAGCTTTTAAACTCAGCTATTGAAGCGGTAGTTGACCGTATAGGGCCAGAACACCACGAATTAAGTGGAAGAGCTAAAGATATTGGTTCTGCGGCTGTATTCGTCGCTCTGTGCTTTGCAGGCTTTACTTGGTTAATGATTTTAGGAAGTCATTATCTTTAATACCAATTCCAATAATTATTAAGGCATATTTAAATGAATCCAATTATTCAAACACTAAAAGAACATAATGTAAGCGATGAACAAATCGCAGAAGTGTTCCAAACACTAACACAGAACCCATTCGCAGCAATGGCAACCATTCAATCTCTTGGTATTCCACAAGAGAAATTACAGCCATTGATGATGTTAGTAATGAGTAATCCAGCTTTAATTAAAGAAGCCGTTGAAGAACTTGGTTTGGATTTTTCTAAAGTTGAAGAAGCAAAAGCAAAGCTTGATGAAAATCAGTAACGCTTTTGACTAGTGATACTAGAGCCCTGACTTCGGTTGGGGCTTTTTATTATGAATAGGATAATTAAATTTCTATTCTCCAGATACAACAAAGCCCCGATTTTCATCGAGGCTTTATCGTTTAAATATGGTACCGGTAGGCGGACTTGAACCGCCACGCCCGAAGGCAACGGATTTTGAATCCGTCGTGTATACCAATTTCACCATACCGGCTTTATCAGCATTGCTGCTTGATGTGATTGATTATACTCAGAGATGATCTTGGCGCAAGCTCTTTATTACTCTTAGTTTTTTGTTTGCTGAAATAAGCAGCACTTATTTACAATCTGATTTTCATTTTTTCCCTCACAGTCGTTATACTGCTGTCAGTTTTTTAATTTATGGAAGAAAAAATGAACACTCAAAAACAAGCTGGCTTTATGCGCCGTATGGGAGCATGGTTTTACGATACCTTAATCATTAGTGCTGTGATGATGCTAACTGGTGGCGCTATTGTGGCAACGCTTGAAATGCTTTATGGCGCAGGCATTATTAGTTACGGTGAATTTCCAGATGTGAGTTCTTATCTCAATCACGACCCACTATGGCGTAACCTTTACCCTGTTACTCTTGTTTCTGTTTTCGTTGGCTTCTTTGCTTACTTTTGGTGTAAAGGCCAAACTCTTGGAATGCGAGCATGGAAACTACAAGTACAACAACTTGATGGATCCCCTATCACACTAACCCAAGCTATTATCCGTATGTCCACATCGGCATTTGGTTTAGGCAACTTATTAGTATTTATCTCTCACGATAACTCAGCCTTCCAAGATACATGGGCAAAAACGCGCGTTGTTGTTTTAGATAAAGCGATTTAGTACTAAGCACAAAAAATTAAATACAAAAAAAGGAGATACATTTTTAATGCATCTCCTTTTTATTTAAGTAAATATTATAATTTTCTATTTAACAAACCGACAGTCACGGCTAAAAAGACCAAACTTGGCCCTAGTGCACCGAATATGGGGTGTATGTTATACACCAGGGTCATTGGTCCAAATACTTCATTAGAAATATAAAACGTAAAGCCTGCAATCACACCAGATAAAATACGAGCACCCATGGTCACACTTCGTAATGGACCAAATACGAATGACAGAGCAAGTAGCATCATTACCGCTACCGAAATTGGCTGCAGTGCTTTACGCCAGAAAGCCAATTCATAACGTGACGCATCCAACTCTGAATCTTTTAAGTAATTCACGTAATCATAAAGTCCAGTTAATGACTGCTCTTCTGGTTTCACGGTTACGACTGCTAATTTGTCTGGCGTTAAGGTTGTTGACCAATCTAAAGAATCGACTTTCTTTTCACTGATCACTGCCTTATCTTTCATTTGAGTAATCGATACATCATTCATTTTCCAGTCATCTTGAGCAGCCTGATACGTTGCTGTGCGTGCAAAAATAACGTTATTTAGCTCTTGATTATCATTAAATTGCCAAACCGTTACGCCATACAGCTTTTCTTTATTTTCTACTCGAGCTAAATAAATGAAATCATCAGCATCTTTTGCCCACACGCCAGCTCTGACTGCTGCGATATTACCGCCTGAAACTTCAAAAGTACGTAAATCACGAGCCATTTTCTGTGCTTGAGGTGCGCCCCATTGTCCTAATGCCATTACCATTAGCATTAATGGTATTGCAGTTTTTAACACTGAAACACCGATGCTTAACTTTGAATAACCCGCCGCTTGCATAACGACTAATTCAGAACTAGCCGCAAGCATACCCAAACCGATTAAAGCCCCAAGTAGTGCAGCCATTGGGAAAAACATCTCAATATCACGAGGCATACTTAAAATTACAAAATACAATGCATCAAGTAGATCGTAAGTTCCTCGCCCTACTTTTCGTAATTGTTCTACGTATTTAATGATCGAAGATAAACCAACTAGCGTCACCAAACATAGAGCTGAGGTGGCAATAATCGTACGGCCAATATACCAATCTAAAATCTTAAACATTCTTTGGTTTTCTCCGCATTTTATCTTTTATTTGTCTAACAAAAACACTGTCCATGGAGTTAAGAATAATACCAACTAACAACAATGTTGCATTAATTGCCCATAAACCAAGAGAAGGGGCAAGGCCACCATCTTCTATCGCTGATTTGCCCGCACTTAATGATAAGAAGTAAGCCAAGTAAAGCAAAACTGCTGGCCCAAGTTTAGCAAAACGTCCCTGACGAGGGTTTACGGCAGAGAGAGGCACAACCACCATTGTTAATAATGGAATACAAATAATTAGAGAGATACGCCATTGCAATTCTGCTTTCGCTTCTAATTCTGGACGCTTCATTAAATCAAGCGTTGGAATAGCGTCCCAATCACGACGTTTTTCTTTAACTTCTTTTTGTCCAATCAGAACTTCATAAGACTTAAAATTACTTTCTAAGTAATCTAGACGAGTTGGGATGCCCTCATAGCGAGTTCCATCCTGAAGCTCTAACACCTGACGGCCATCTTTAAGCTCTTTCACTACCCCTTTATCAGCAACCAATACACTTGGGCGTAAAGAGTCATGCGGAACGGGTTGTGCTAAAAATATGTGGCGCAGCTCTTTGCCATTTTTATTGCTAATATCATCAATAAATACGACAGCTTTTCCATCAGGAGATCGTTGAAACTGTCCTTTTTGCAACAAGTCTACACCAGCATCGGATTCGACAGTTTCCATTAACTGTGTGGTTTTTTCTTGGCTCCAAGGAGATAACCAAAGTGAGTTAAAAGTAGCAGCAGCGCCTGTAATTAACGCAAGGTATAATGCCGCTCGAATTAGAATGGAGTTTCCCATACCCGTTGCATTCATTACGGTGATTTCACTCTCCGCATAAAGGCGACCAAACGTCAGTAAGATACCGATAAATATACTAAGCGGCAGCATTAATAGTCCCATCGCAGGCATATTCAATCCCACAAGGGAAAGAATCAAACCACCAGGAATATCCCCATCCGATGCGTCAGCTAACACACTAATAAATTTTTGACTCATGAAGATCAAAAAAAGTACAAAAAAGATCGCAAATTGACTCTTTAATGTCTCCTTGATCAAATATCTAATAATAATCACGTCGAATCTACCTATAGAAAACTTGTATTTTTGCCAGAATCACTATAATTTCCGTGTTAACCATTTATTTTTTAATCTTTGGCTGAATGTTAGCCTGTGAAATTAGTATACGAATATTACAGTATCTTGCTAGATTTTACCCATTATCTAACATTTAGTTCTATTTGTCTTTAGGATGTAGGAGTACGCATGGAGTTCAGTGTAAAAAGTGGTAGTCCAGAGAAACAACGCAGCGCTTGTATCGTTGTTGGTGTCTTTGAACCACGTCGTTTATCTCCAATAGCTGAGCAGCTTGATAAAATCAGTGGCGGCTACATAAGTTCACTACTTCGTCGTGGTGATCTTGAAGGAAAGCCAGGCCAGATGTTGCTATTGCACCAAGTGCCAAACATTCTTTCGGAGCGTGTTTTATTAGTTGGTTGTGGTAAAGAACGTGAACTTGGTGAGCGTCAATATAAAGATATCATCAAAAAAACTATCAGCACACTAAATGAAACAGGCTCTATGGAAGCAGTATGTTTCCTTACAGAGCTTCACGTTAAAGGTCGCGATACGTACTGGAAAGTACGCCAAGCCGTTGAATCGACAAAAGACAGCTTATATACCTTTAATCAATTTAAGAGCAATAAGCCTGAGACTCGTCGCCCATTACGTAAGTTAGTCTTCAATGTTCCGACTCGCCGTGAACTTAACTTAGGTGAAAAAGCGATTGCTCATGGTTTATCTATTGCTTCTGGTGTTAAAGCATCGAAAGATTTAGGCAACATGCCACCAAACGTAGCAAACCCAGCTTATCTTGCTTCTCAAGCTCGTCGTCTTGCTGATGATTACGAAACCGTAACCACCAAGATCATTGGCGAAGAGGAAATGAAAAAGCTAGGCATGACCTCTTACTTAGCGGTTGGTCAGGGGTCTCACAACGAATCTATGATGTCTATCATGGAATACAAAGGCCACCCAGATCCAACAGCTAAACCAATCGTTCTAATTGGTAAAGGTTTAACGTTTGATTCAGGCGGTATTTCAATTAAGCCAAGCGAAGGCATGGATGAAATGAAATACGACATGTGTGGTGCAGCTTCCGTATTTGGCGCAATGAAAGCACTAGCTAAACTGAACTTACCACTAAACGTTGTTGGTGTACTTGCTGGCTGTGAAAACATGCCAAGCAGCAACTCATACCGTCCAGGTGATATTCTAACTACGATGTCAGGCCAAACGGTTGAAGTATTAAATACCGATGCTGAAGGTCGACTAGTGCTTTGTGATGCGCTGACTTATGTTGAACGTTATGAACCTGAATGTGTGGTTGATGTCGCAACATTAACTGGTGCATGTGTTGTTGCTCTTGGTCACCACATCAGCGGTTTGATTTCGAATCACAATCCACTTGCTCATGAGCTAATTAATGCGTCTGAACAATCGGGTGACCGTGCTTGGCGCCTACCAATGGCTGAAGAGTACAACGAGCAACTAAGCAGCCCATTTGCAGATATGGGTAATATCGGTGGCAAAGCTGCAGGTACTATTACTGCAGGCTGTTTCCTTTCTCGTTTTGCTAAGAAATACCACTGGGCTCATATTGACAGTGCAGGTACTGCTTGGGTCTCTGGTGCAAATAAAGGGTCAACAGGCCGACCAGTCTCATTGCTTGTCCAATTCTTACTGAATCGTTCAGGCCAAGAAAACGAAGAATAAACCAATTCGTTTTATGATATAAAGGGCCTATATTGAGGCCCTTTTTTAATACGTACTATTTATCCGCTTAAGAGAGTTTATGAGCCAAGCCCTGTTTTATGTTTTAGAACCCACATCTCCAGCTGCAACCACTGATGGTCAGCTAAAATTTGTGTGTCAGCTTGCTCACTATTATTACTCTCAAAATGCACGAGTGTATGTATTAGCCCAAGATAAAGAACAAGCCTTGCTGATTGATGAAGCACTTTGGCAATATGATGTATCAGAATTTACACCGCACAATTTAGTCGGAGAGGGACCAAAATCAGGCTCCCCTATCGAAATTGGTTGGGGAACATTACGCTCATCAGGACGCCGTCATGTGTTAATTAATTTAGCTCAAGAGGTCGCAAGTTTTGCTGTTTCCTTTGCTCAAGTGGTAGACTTCGTACCTTGCGAAGAAAAAAGCAAACAACAAGCTCGAGAAAGGTATAAAATATACCGAAATGCAGGCCGAGCCATGCAAACCGAGATACTGAAATGATGCCAATCATCATAGCTAAATGACTCATATATTTATTCTTTTTAATAATGAGCCATTAATTATGATATTTGGCATTCCACTTTTTAATAGAGATATTCGTGACGAACACTATGGAAAAGACATATAACCCGCAATCGATAGAACAAGCTCTGTACCAGACTTGGGAAGAAAAAGGCTATTTTAAGCCACACGGTGACACTTCAAAAGAAGCTTACAGCATCATGATCCCGCCACCGAACGTCACAGGTAGCTTACACATGGGTCACGCTTTCCAAGATACAATCATGGATACTCTAATCCGTGCTGAGCGTATGAAAGGTAAAAATACGCTTTGGCAGGTTGGTACAGACCACGCTGGTATCGCAACTCAAATGGTTGTTGAGCGTAAGATTGCTGCTGAAGAAGGCAAAACAAAACACGACTACGGCCGTGATGCTTTCATCGACAAAATCTGGGAATGGAAAAACGAATCTGGTGGCACAATCACTAAGCAGCTTCGTCGTCTAGGTGCATCTGTAGACTGGGACCGTGAGCGTTTCACTATGGATGATGGCCTATCTAACGCTGTTCAAGAAGTGTTTGTTCGTCTATACGAAGATGACCTAATCTACCGTGGTAAGCGTCTAGTAAACTGGGATCCAAAACTGCACACTGCAATTTCTGATCTTGAAGTTGAAAACAAAGACAAAAAAGGCCACATGTGGCACTTCCGCTATCCGCTAGCAAATGGCGTTAAGACAGCTGAAGGCAAAGACTACATCGTTGTTGCAACAACTCGTCCTGAAACCATGCTTGGTGATACAGGTGTTGCTGTAAACCCAGAAGATCCTCGTTACAAAGATCTTATCGGCAAAGAAATCCTACTTCCTATCGTTAACCGTCTGATCCCTATCGTAGGTGATGAGCACGCGGACATGGAAAAAGGCACAGGTTGTGTGAAGATCACTCCTGCGCACGATTTCAATGACTACGAAGTTGGTAAACGTAACCAACTGCCAATGATCAACATCCTAACCTTCAACGCTGATATCCGTGAATCTGCAGAAGTATTCACAACCAACGGTGAAGCAAGCGATGTTTACTCAACAGAAATTCCAGCTAAATACCAAGGTATGGAGCGTTTCGAAGCTCGTAAAGCTATCGTTGCTGAATTTGAAGAACTAGGCCTTCTTGAAGAAATCAAGGATCATGATCTAACCGTTCCTTACGGCGACCGTGGTGGTGTAGTTATCGAACCAATGCTAACTGACCAATGGTATGTACGTGCAGCACCTCTTGCTGAACCTGCAGTTAAAGCGGTTGAAGATGGTGAGATCCAGTTCGTTCCTAAGCAATACGAAAACATGTACTTCTCTTGGATGCGTGACATTCAAGACTGGTGTATCTCCCGTCAACTTTGGTGGGGCCACCGTATCCCAGCTTGGTACGATAACGACGGTAATGTATATGTTGGTCGTACTGAAGAAGAAGTACGTGCTAACAACAACCTTGCGCCTGTAATCGTTCTACGCCAAGACGACGATGTACTTGATACATGGTTCTCTTCTGCATTATGGACATTCGGTACTCAAGGCTGGCCTGAGCAAACTGAAGATCTGAAAACATTCCACCCTTCAGATGTTTTAGTAACTGGCTTCGACATCATCTTCTTCTGGGTTGCACGTATGATCATGATGACCATGCACTTCAACAAAGATGAAAATGGTAAAGCACAAGTACCATTCAAGACAGTTTACGTAACAGGCCTAATCCGTGATGAAAACGGCGACAAAATGTCGAAGTCTAAGGGTAACGTACTTGATCCTATCGATATGATCGATGGTATCGACCTTGAATCTCTAGTTGAAAAACGTTGTGGTAACATGATGCAGCCTCAACTAGCTAAGAAGATCGAAAAGAACACTCGTAAGACTTTTGAAAACGGTATCGAACCATACGGTACAGATGCACTACGTTTCACTCTTGCTGCTATGGCTTCAACTGGCCGTGACATCAACTGGGATATGAAACGTCTTGAAGGTTACCGTAACTTCTGTAACAAACTATGGAACGCAAGCCGTTACGTACTAATGAATACAGAAGAGCACGATTGTGGCATGTCACTGTCTGTTGAAGAACGTGCAAACATGGAATTCTCTCTAGCTGATAAGTGGATTGAATCTCAGTTTGAACTTGCAGCAAAAGAGTTTAATGCTCACCTAGACAACTACCGTCTAGATATGGCAGCAAACACGCTTTACGAATTCATCTGGAACCAATTCTGTGACTGGTACCTAGAGCTAACTAAACCAGTTCTATGGAAAGGAACAGAAGCTCAGCAGCAAGCAACTCGCTACATGCTGATCACAGTGCTAGAGAAGACTTTGCGTCTTGCTCACCCTGTTCTTCCTTACATCACAGAATCTATCTGGCAGAGCGTGAAACCGCTAGTAGATGGTGTTGAAGGCGACACAATCATGACTCAAGCACTTCCTCAGTTTAACGAAGAAAACTTCAATGCTGATGTGGTTGCTGATCTTGAGTGGGTTAAAGCGTTCATTACAAGCATTCGTAACTTACGTGCTGAATACGACATTGCACCAAGCAAAGGCTTAGAAGTAATGATTAAAGTAGCTGATGAGAAAGACGCTGCTCGTATTGAAGCAAACAAAGTTGTGCTTTCTTCTCTTGCTAAACTGGATGAAATCAAAGTACTTGCAAACGGTGAAGAAACACCTGCATGTGCAACTTCTCTTGTTGGTAAATCAGAGCTTATGATCCCAATGGCAGGTCTTATCGATAAAGATGCAGAACTTGCTCGTCTTGCTGGTGAAGTGAAGAAAACTCAAGGTGAAATCAAACGTATCGAAGGTAAACTAAGCAACGAAGGTTTTGTTGCAAAAGCACCTGAAGCAGTTATTGCTAAAGAACGTGAAAAACTGGAAGGTTACCAAGAGACTCTAGTAAAACTAGAAGCTCAACAAGAAACTATCGCTGCACTATAATGTAAAGCAAGCAAAATAAAAGGTCGATGCTAATGCATCGACCTTTTTTATTTATACCAATGTAACTAATTAGGTGATCTATTTATTACGCAGGAAAATCACTTAAGAGTAAGGCAAAAATTCTTATAAGTAGTTATTCTACAATAATAATTTTTAACGCAACTATTGAGTGATTTAACCAGTAATAATGAACAACTAATTAATGGAATTGGTATAATCATGTTCAGATAATTAATGGGATTAGTATTACTACAAGGGAAAATGAATCACGTTTTCCGTTTCACACAAACCAAACTCCAACTCGTGCAACTGCCCATCAAGAGTAATTTCTACACGATATAAATTGTCCGAATTGGGCTTCTCATCACTCCAATACTTGGGTGCTTCAACCTGAAAAAGAGCTGATACTTGATCACTACGAACATCAACAGGAATCGTCAAAGTCATACCATCAAACTTAATGCTTGCTGATATCAAATTGGCTTTATACGTTTGAAAAAACACATTCACTTTTAACTCACACCCATGGTGCCAAATTTGTTCAATAGTGATGTGATTTAAAGCGAGATGTGAAATAGGCTGAAGAAAACACACACCAAAGACACCAATATCTTCTTTAATATCGATATCCTGAACAGCACCAAATCGACGATGATAAGCCTGATTAATATTACAAAGCTTAGTCTCACTTTCATCGTCAATGAGCCAATCATCCTCGTCTTCTTGTAAAAACAACACTTCAAATCGGTTCCCACCCACTTGAAGATACTCTTTAATGTCTTTACGGTAGCGAGTCATTTTTTCCGTACAATCAAATACCGCAACACCATTGATACGCACTTCGGCATAACGAGACACCCCGCTCATAACAAGTTCGATTGCAGGATAATTCAATAGTGTTTCATCAACATCAAAATAACGCATTAAATGCCACTCTTGAGCTTCAACTTGTAGTAAAGAGAGCTCATCAAAAGCAGAACTTATCCCTTGCTGAATAGGAATATCTCTAATGGGTAATGATGTTTCTGTTAATGGCGACAACTGCCATAAGGCCTGCTCATTATTTAATATAATTCTTGAGTTTATCGTCATATTCATCCTTAAAAAAATGCCCCAGACATGATTCACATCTAGGGCATCTATGTTCTTTAGTGGTTATGAATTAATCTTCATCACCATCTTCAATCACATCGTACTCAGCATCTTCGCCTTCGTAGTAAGTACCCCAACCGTCATAAATGATGTCGTACTTTTCAGCAAGATTTACTAACTTTTCAACTTGAGCATCGATTACTTCTGCGTCTAATGCCGAATCCATCACGGCATCACAACATAAGATTTTAGCACCATCTTCATCTTCTAGCTCTTCAGCTTCTAATACTTCAAAGCCCATTTTAAATGCTTCAACAACTGCATTTTCAAGTGCTTTAAAATCTTCAGCCATTAAATGGTGCTCAATCGCATACAGTGCATCAGGCTCACTACCATCGGCTTTTAGCGACTCGATAATTTCACGAGTTTCTGCTTTTTGTAATTCAAGAAATTGTTCAACCGATAGATATTCATCTTCTTGAGACATAGTTAATGCTCCACACTGTATGTAATAAAAAAATAAGACTCAGTCATTATAGCCTGTACTAAGCAAATCCCCTAGCACTTCAATAAGTAAAGAAAAATTAACATCTATACGGTATGATAGCTGCGCAACAAGAATATTAAAGAAAGGAATCTTATGAATAAATTATTTGTTGGCTCTGAAATTGGTCAACTACGCCGTGTTATTCTTCATCGTCCTGAACGAGCACTCAGTCATTTAACTCCAACTAATTGTCACAACTTACTTTTTGATGATGTGCTATCAGTAGAAAAAGCCCTTTTAGAGCACGACCAATTTGTTAAAACCTTGAAAAACCAAGGCGTCGATGTACTCTTACTTCAGGATTTATTAGAACAAACATTAGAAAATCCAGAAGCAAAAGAGTGGCTTCTTAGACATCAAATTTCACACTATCGATTCGGTCCTACTTTCGCCAATCAAATCCGAGCTTTCTTACTTGAGCATAGCAATAAAGAGCTAGCTTCTATTTTATTGGGAGGTTTAGCTTTCATTGAACTTCCGTTTAAAGCACCTTCTATGCTTCAACAATTAAGTGATCCATTTGATTTTGTCATCGACCCATTACCAAATCATTTGTTTACTCGCGACACCTCATGTTGGATTTATGGTGGTGTATCAATTAACCCTATGGCGAAGGCTGCTCGTAAAAGAGAATCCAATCATTTAAGAGCCATCTATCGTTGGCATCCACTTTTTTCCAATCAAGATTTTGCACGTTATTTTGAAGATGAAAACCGCTATTACGATAATGCAACCATTGAAGGTGGGGATGTTTTGGTTATTGGTAAAGGGAATGTATTAGTCGGTATCTCTGAGCGCACAACTCCTCAAGGCATTGAAAACTTAGCCAAACAACTGTTTAGAACCCATCAAGCAAAACAAGTCATTGCCATTAAATTACCCGAAGACCGTTCATGCATGCATCTAGATACAGTAATGACGCATATGGATCACAACGTTTTTTCTGTTTACCCAAGAGTCATTGATAAAAATATGGGGTGCTGGTCAATCACCCCTTGTGGAGAGCAGCATTTAGATATTAAAGAAATGCCTAATTTCCAAAATGTATTAATGTCAGCATTAGAATTGGATAACTTAAATATTATTACAACGGGTGGGGATAGCTATGAAGCTGAGCGTGAACAATGGCACGATGCAAATAATGTTTTAACCATTAAACCCGGTGTTGTGGTTGCTTATGAACGAAACACCTACACCAATGAGAAATACGACAAAGCAGGTATTCATGTCCTTCCTATTACCGGTGATGAGTTAGGGCGAGGTCGTGGAGGCGCTAGGTGCATGAGTTGTCCAATAGAAAGAGACGGTATTTAACTCCCAACAAAAACATATACACATTAAATAAATTAAAATAAATATTCACATTTAATGAATTTTTATATATAACTATAAATCACTGGATTGATTTTTTGGCAAGGAGCACATGATGGCTTTTAATTTACGTAATAGAAACTTTTTAAAACTATTAGATTTCACCCCTAAAGAGATCGCCCATCTACTTGAGTTATCTGCTGAACTGAAAAAAGCAAAATACTCAGGTTATGAACAACCTCGTTTAGTTGGAAAAAACATTGCGTTAATTTTTGAGAAGTCATCAACACGTACTCGCTGTGCCTTTGAAGTTGCAGCCTTTGATCAAGGAGCTAAAGTCACTTACCTTGGACCTTCAGGCTCCCAGATTGGTCATAAAGAATCTATGAAGGATACAGCTCGAGTACTAGGTCGCATGTACGATGGCATTGAATATCGTGGTTTTGGTCAAACGATTGTTGAAGAATTAGGTCAATATGCAGGAGTACCTGTATGGAACGGATTAACGGATGAATTCCATCCGACTCAAATCTTGGCTGATTTTCTAACAATGCAAGAATATGCAAATGGAAAGCAGCTTAACCAAATTACGTTTGCCTACCTTGGTGATGCTCGCAACAACATGGGGAATTCTCTAATGGTTGGAGCAGCAAAAATGGGAATGGAAATTCGCCTTGTTGCACCAAAACAGTTCTGGCCTGAAGAAGAGCTAGTTGCTCAATGCCAAGAAATTGCATTACAAACTGGTGCAAAAATTGTGTTAACTGACGAGGTTACAGAAGGCGTTAAAGGTTGTGACTTCCTTTATACCGATGTGTGGGTTTCGATGGGTGAAGCACCTGAAGCTTGGGATGAGCGCGTTGCTTTAATGACTCCTTATCAAATCAATATGGATGTTATCAAAGCCACTGAAAACCCTAATGTAAAATTCATGCACTGCTTACCGGCTTTTCATAATGATGAAACGACACTTGGTAAAGAGATTGCCGAGAAGTACGGTATGAATGGCTTAGAAGTTACAGAAGATGTCTTTGAATCTGAGTATTCCATTGTTTTTGATGAAGCAGAAAACCGTATGCATACAATTAAAGCGGTTATGGTTGCAACACTTGGTAGTTAATTGGATACAAATTTTTGATGCAAACGCTTGCTTAGGAATTTGATACGAGTATAATCCCGCCCAATTTATTAGGGAATTATGATGTTATTAACTTATCTTCATACAGCGGTCGACCGAGTAGCTACATTGAAAAAATGTGGTGGTCCCCTATTTTTTTATTTTCCTAATCAACCCAATTTTTAAAGCCTCCTATTTATTAGGGGGCTTTTTTTTGATTTCAATATAATACATAAGGGAAGAGAGACATGGCTAACTCGCTATATCAAAAGCATATCATTTCTATTCCAGAGCTTTCTCGTCAAGAGTTAGAGCTGATCGTTGAAACGGCAGGGAAGATAAAAAAAGAACCTCAACCTGATTTATTGAAAAATAAAATCGTGGCGAGTTGTTTCTTCGAAGCATCAACTCGTACCCGTCTTTCATTTGAAACTGCCATCCAACGTTTAGGTGGTTCGGTGATTGGTTTCGATACCGCTGGCAATACATCTCTTGCACAAAAAGGAGAAACGCTAGCGGATTCAGTTCAAATCATTACCTCATACGCAGATGCCTACGTTATGCGTCACCCACAAGAAGGGGCTGCACGCTTAGCGTCTGAATTCTCAAACGGTACACCTGTAATTAATGCTGGTGACGGTGCAAACCAACACCCAACTCAAACGCTCTTAGATCTTTACACCATTTATGAAACTCAAGGCCGCTTAGACAACCTAAACGTCGCTTTTGTTGGTGATTTGAAATACGGTCGTACAGTCCATTCTCTGACCCAAGCGTTAGCTAAATTTGAAGGTATTAAGTTCTTCTTTATTGCTCCTGAAGTATTAGCGATGCCGGACTACATTTGCGAAGAACTTGATGAATTAGGCATTGAGTACCAACTGGTTGAAAGCATGGATGATGCAATTCCTGAGCTTGATATTCTATACATGACTCGAGTACAGAAAGAGCGTTTTGATGAATCTGAATACGCGCACATCAAGTCTGCATATATTCTTTCAGCTGAAAATCTACAGCCTGCACGCGAAAACCTAAAAGTTCTGCATCCACTGCCACGTGTTGATGAAATTGATACTGACGTTGATGCAACACCACACGCTTACTATTTCCAACAAGCCGAAAATGGTGTTTATGCTCGCCAAGCTCTATTGGCTTTAGTTTTAAATGAAACACTTTAAGGGAGAGAATACCATGGCTAACAAAACTCAATTACGTGTTGAAGCAATCAACAACGGTACGGTAATCGATCATATTCCCGCTAATATTGGGATTAAAGTGCTTAAATTATTCCAAATGGATAAAAGTGCAGAGCGTGTGACTGTAGGTTTGAATTTACCTTCATCAGCGCTTGGTGCAAAAGATTTATTAAAAATTGAAAACACATTTATTACTCCAGAACAGGCAAGCAAGCTTGCATTATATGCACCGCATGCAACAGTTAACCAGATTGAGAACTATGAAGTAGTAAAGAAAATACCATTAGTACTACCAGAACAGATCACGGGTGTTTTTGAGTGTCCAAACAGTAACTGTATTACTCACGGTGAGCCGGTAGACAGCAGCTTCAAAGTTCTAACAAAGAAAGAAGATATTCATCTGAAATGCAAATACTGTGAGAAAGTATACTCACGTGAAGTAGTCACAGACTTAAATTAATTAAATTTGATTCTCTTCTCAGCCTCGATATTCTCGGGGCTGTTTTCTTACGGTTATTTGTTTTATATTGAACAATCGTAATGCTTCTAAGGTCTATTGCTCCTTAGACTTACTTTATTTCAAAAAGGAATCATAACAATGACTAAAGTTCTTCATACAGATAATGCACCAGCAGCTATTGGCCCATATATTCAAGGTGTTGACCTTGGTAATATGGTACTAACTTCAGGCCAAATCCCTGTAAACCCTGCAACAGGTGAAGTATCTGACGATATCGCTGAGCAAGCACGCCAATCACTAGAGAACGTAAAAGCCGTTGTTGAAGCTTCAGGCCTAACTGTATCTGACATTGTAAAAATGACAGTTTTTGTAAAAGATCTTAATGACTTTGGCACAGTAAACGAAGTATATGGTAACTTCTTCGATGAACACAAAGTTGCAAACTACCCTGCTCGCTCTTGTGTTGAAGTAGCTCGTCTACCAAAAGATGTTGGTATCGAAATCGAAGCTATTGCAGTTCGTAAATAATCGAACACTAAATTAAAACGAAATAAGGCAGAATTTCTTCTGCCTTATTTTTTATCTATGTCTCGTCCTGAAATGTGTTTACACATTTAGGACTTTTATATGACAAATCAAGAAAAAACAAAGAATAAGCGAACTCAACGCGATTATTCATTAGGCTTTAAATTGCAGCTTGTTGCCGCTATAGAAAAAGGCGATATGACCTATAAGCAAGCTCAAAACATTTATGGCATTCAAGGTCGATCTACCGTACTTACTTGGTTAAGAAAACACGGTAAGATGGACTGGTCTCAATCACCTAAGATTATTATGCCTAAATCCCCGAAAGCGAAAGAATCGCCTGCACAAAAAATTAAACGTTTAGAGCGAGAGCTTGATGATGAAAGAATGCGTAATTTATTACTTAATGAAGTAGTGAATATCATGGACGCAGAACATGGTGCAGGCCTTAGAAAAAAGTATATTGCCAAGGAGCAAGAAGTCTTCAAAAGCAGAAAATGATCAGCTTAGAGCGAGCTAGTCAGCTACTTGGCATTACAAGACAATGTATATACCAACAAGAACGTAGAGCTCTGAAACGTGCCGTTGAACTTTCACCGGTTAAAAATATGGTGCAAGAAATTCGTCGATATATGCCTCGTATTGGAGGTAAAAAATTATATTTTTTACTTAAGCCCAAATTCATCACTCATGGCATAAAGTTAGGCAGAGATAACTTTTTTTCCTATTTAAGAAATGAGTGCTTATTAGTAAAACCTAAACGAAGTTATACAAAAACTACCTATAGTAAGCATTGGATGAAAAAACATCCTAATTTACTTAAAGAAGTAACACCTCAAGCATCTGAAGAGGTTTTTGTTAGTGATATCACTTACGTTCAATCACAAAAAGGTATTCATTATTTATCTTTAGTAACAGATGCTTATAGTCGAAAGATAATGGGATATGAATTAAGTGATGAAATGAAAGCTACTGATGTAGTCAAAGCTCTTGATATGGCGATAGATAGCCGTCAATATCAAAGGAGTACGATTCATCATTCAGACCGAGGATTACAGTATTGTTCAAAGGTTTATCAGGAAAAATTGAATAAAAATGATATTAAGCCATCAATGACGGATGGTTATGATTGCTATCAAAATGCATTAGCAGAGCGAATAAATGGGATACTTAAACAAGAGTTTCTTTTGTATGACTGTAAAGATTTAGAGGAGTTAAGGCATTTAGTTGAAGAATCTATTTTTATTTATAATGAAATGCGGCCACATTTAAGCTTGGGAATGAGTACACCAAATCAAGTACACAAAAAAGCCAAGTGCGTACGCACTTAGCTTTCAATTAAAAATCGTCAACGTATTTTAGGACGAGACACTAATAAAAGAATATCGATTTAGTTCGCTTGATGTAGGTGAGTAAGTACTTTCTTATAAACTGTAGGAAACCAGACAGAAAAAGTATCTGGGTTTGCTTTCAGTTCTTTTTCAATATCAGCTTCACTCCACCACTGAATGTCACTGACTTCTTCAGGGTTCAATATAAAACTCACATCTGGAGTGTTAGCAATCAAAATATAATCTTGCTCATGCTCACTCAATCCATTTTCTAATTCAGCTTGATAAATAAACCAACCAAGATTTATGAACTGCTCAGGTAAAACACCAGTTATACCAATCTCTTCATTTAAACGTCGCGTACCCGCCGCCTCTACGTTTTCATTCACTCGGGGGTGAGAACAACAGGTATTACTCCATTTGTTCTTACTGTGATATTTACACTCGGCACGCTTTTGTAATAAAAACTCTTTTCCTAAATCCGTTTCACGATAGAGCAATACTGAAAAAGCGAGATGTAACAAGCCTTTCTCATGCACTTCTAATTTTTCCATTGTACCAATGGCATCACCTTGCTCATTCACAAGTACTACATATTCTGTCATGTCTACACATCTAAAAAAGAAAAAGGCACACAGAAAACCGTATGCCTTAGATAAAATTTAAGGATAATTAATTACGCTTGGTTGCGCTCTGCAACTTCTTTATTTAATTCTTCTAATTTAGTAATCATCTGCTCACGGCACAAATTAGCTAATTCACGCACATTGTCTTTTTCGTACCCTTCACTGCTGATCGGCGGCAAAATTTCAACAATTACGTGTCCATTATTCCAACGATTTAACTTAATATTGCCTTGAGTATTACTACAAACAATCGGAGTTACAGGCACATCTGCTGCAATAGCGGCATGAAAAGCGCCTGTTTTAAACGGTAGCAATCCACGTCCACGTGAACGCGTTCCCTCAGGAAACATCCAAACAGAAACATTACGCTTTTTAATATTCTCTGCCACTTGAGCAATCGTACCTACCGCTTTACTGCGATTGTTACGGTCGATCAAAATATTCCCTGTAATCCAGTAAAGCTGACCAAATAATGGCATCCAAGCTAAGCTTTTCTTACCAACCGTTACGGTTCTTGGTTGAATAGCACCAGAAACAGTGAAAAGATCCCAGTTATTTTGGTGATTCGCAATGTATAAACTTGGCTCTGAACTTTTTGCACTCTCAGGTACACGAATTTCTAGTTTGATACCAAAAACACGTGACATTCGAGCAAATAAGCGACCAAAAGTATAAACGTGCTTTGGATTACGAGGGCTTAATAAGCAATAACCGCAACCAAACACAAAAGTAAAGACAGCAAAGATAGCCAAAGCAATCAGGCGTAACAATGCGATCATAAATGTATCTCCTAAACTCACTAACCTGTTCATCATTATCTTTTTAAATGAACAAATTAGCTTTATTTCCAACCAATAAAAAACCGGGTAGTAATATACCCGGCTTCCACTTTAATACGTTTACATTAAGCGTATATATCGCAACACTTATAAGTCGTCGCTATGAACTCGCTCAATATTTGCACCTAAAGCGGTTAACTTGTCTTCAATCTTATCATATCCACGGTCGATATGATAAATTCGATCAACAATTGTTTCACCTTTTGCTATACAACCTGCGATCACAAGGCTTGCTGATGCACGTAAATCTGTCGCCATAACCTGAGCACCACTTAAACCATCAGTATCACCACAAATAGCAGTATTACCTTCGATTTCAGCATGAGCACCCATACGTTGCAATTCAGGAATGTGCATGAAACGGTTTTCGAAAATCGTTTCAGTAATGATACCTGAACCTTTGGCCATCATATTTAAAAGTGTGAATTGAGCTTGCATATCGGTAGGGAATGCTGGGTGTGGTGCAGTACGGATATTTACCGCCTTTAACTCACGGCCAGTCATATCTAAGCTAATCCAATCATCACCAGTTTGAACGTCTGCACCCGCTTCTTCAAGTTTAGCAAGTACCGCTTCAAGTAGATGTGCTTTTGTATTCTTACAAACGATCTTACCGCCAGATACCGCAGCAGCAACAAGGAACGTACCTGTTTCAATACGGTCAGCAACCACTTCGTGATAACCACCACCTAAGCGCTCAACACCTTCGATAGTAATTGTATCGGTACCCATACCAGACACTTTAGCGCCGATAGCATTAAGGAAATTAGCAGTATCAACAATTTCAGGTTCACGCGCTGCGTTTTCTAATACCGTCGTGCCTTCAGCTAATGTTGCTGCACACATAACAGTAATGGTTGCACCAACACTGACTTTGTCCATTACGATATGAGCACCTTTAAGGCGACCATCAACTTCCGCTTTTACATAACCTTCTTCAAGTTTGATTGTTGCGCCTAGTTGCTCTAATCCGTGAATATGAAGATCAACAGGACGAGCACCGATAGCACAACCACCAGGTAATGAAACCTGACCTTTACCAAAACGAGCAACCAATGGACCTAACGCCCAAATTGATGCACGCATTGTTTTTACTAAATCATAAGGTGCACAGAAGTCATTTACGCCACTTGCATCAATATGAACAGAACCGTTACGAGATACTTCAGCACCTAAACGCTTTAACAGTTCCATCGTGGTGTCAACATCACGAAGTTTCGGTACATTTGCTACTTCAACAGGTTCTTCTGCAAGCAACGAAGCAAATAGAATTGGTAGTGCAGCATTTTTTGCACCAGAAATTGTAACTTCGCCAGAAAGTGGCTTATCACTTCCTTGAATTCGAAACTTATACATCAAAGGGCCTCTTAGAATAAGCTATTTAATTTTTTATCACGTGCCCACTCTTCAGGAGTAAACGCTTTTATTGATAGAGCATGAATTGTGTTCGTTGAGATATGCTCCATCAAAGGTCCATAGATGGTTTGTTGTTTTTTCACTCGGCTCATACCTGCGAATGATGCGTCAACAGCAATGACTTCGAAATGGCTTCCTTCGCCTTTTACATGTATCTCTTCTAGTTGAAGTGCTGCGTCTAGTAACTCTTTAATCTCGGCGCTATCCATTACTCTACCTTTGCGTTATTTATATGATCAGCAAACAATGATTCCACATTACTTAATTGAATTAAAGTAATGAGCTGATCTGGGACGAAAGTAAACATTATATGACAGTTTTGATTTTTTGCATGCTCTATTAGGTGTAAAAGTAATACAAGCCCTGCAGAGTCAATGCGATTAACGTGAGCTAAGTCTACCTTTACTTGACTCAAATTAGGTTGCCACTTTGTCAATTTATTCCAAATATTAGGCACAGTCTCACGATCAAGAGCACCTTTGAAGCTTATTTCATCAACTTTAGTTACACATAAATCGATAACAGGCATTATTTATTGCCTTCTAATCGAATTGGTTGCTTAGCTAAAGAGCGTAACTCAGCACTTACTGAGCTGATGCCTTCTTTGCGAATTTTACCATTCCACTCAGACTGCTTAGTCGATAAAAGGCTTACTCCTTCAGCGACCATATCAAAGGCCTGCCATTCACCTGTTTTTTTATTCTTACGCAGTTTGAAATCGACTTTTACGGTCGGACGAGCTGAATCTAAGATATCAACACGAACACTGATGATTCTTTTTCCTTCCGGTATTTTTTTCGCTTTTTCTAATACAATTTTTTGATCTGTATATAACGTTAAAACTTGAGCATAAGAGGCAACTAAATAATCACGAAAAGCAGTCACGAACTCTGCTCGCTCTTCTGGTGTAGTTTTCTTTAAGTGTGTCCCTAATAATTTGTAAGCTGCATATTTTACATTTACATACGGCATTAACTCTTCATCAACGACCGTTTTTAAAATATTTGGGTCCGTTTTTATTGCACTCTGCTCTGATTTTAATCGAGCAAAAGTAATTTCAGATACTTGTGCCATCATTTCATAAGGTTTTGTTTTATCTATCTCTTGAGCATTAATCGCTGATGAAAAAAAACAAATTACGACTATAACTGCACTTATCCACTGTTTCATTACTCTTCCTCACTTGCTTCTGACGAATCACCACCAATGCTGTATAGCACTTGCCCGATCATATCCTCTAATACCAATGCTGATTTGGTATCTTCAATAAAATCACCATTACCTAACATATCAATATCTTCGTCAATAAACCCAGGAACAATCCCGATGTATTGTTCACCAATCAGACCTGACGTTAAAATTTGAGCCGCTGAGGTTTCAGGAAAAGCACCAAACTGTTTGTCAATTTGCATGCTTACGATAGGCAAATAACTTTCTTTATCAAGAGTAATGTTATCTACACGGCCAATAACAACACCACCGACTTTTACTGGTGAGCGTGATTTTAAACTTCCGATGTTATCAAATTGAGCATTTAGAGTGTAATACTCACCACTACCACCACTGCGAACATCCGCAACTTTAAGTAATAACATCAGTAAAGCGGCCATTCCTGCTAATACAAAAAGGCCAACAAAAAATTCTACTTTACGTGTCTGTTGCATAATTTAGTTCCCAAACATCAGTGCCGTAAGCACAAAATCAATACCTAATACCGCCAACGAAGAGTGCACTACTGTGCGTGTCGTTGCCAATGAAATACCTTCAGAAGTAGGCGTTGCATCATAACCATTAAACAGAGCAATCCATGTAACAATAAATGCAAACACCACACATTTAATTAAGCTATTTACAATGTCATATCGCACATCAACCGATGATTGCATTACCGACCAAAAACTGCCGTAATCAATCCCTTTCCATTCGACTCCGACAATTTGCCCTCCCCAAATACCCACAGCCATAAAGATGACAGCGAGAATTGGCATCGAAATGATCCCTGCCCATAAACGAGGTGCAATAATTTGACGCAACGGGTCTACAGCCATCATTTCCATACTTGAAATTTGTTCGGTGGTTTTCATTAATCCAATTTCAGCGGTTAATGCAGAACCCGCACGGCCAGCAAACAGCAATGCAGTTACCACAGGGCCTAACTCTCTAAGTAGTGATAAAGAAACAAGCTGCCCTAAACTGGTCTCAGCCCCGTAATCAACTAAAATAATATAACCTTGCAAGCTGATTACCATTCCAATAAAGAGTCCTGACACCACAATAATCACTAAAGATAAAACACCTACGGAATAGAGTTGCTTTAGCAGCAAAGGAAACATTTTTATTGGTTGAGGTTTCGCAAATATCGCGCCAAGCAACATAAAGGTTGCACGCCCAAAGGCTTCACAAACCGATAAAGCGCGTCGTCCTATCTGTTCTATTGAAGAGACAAGTGAAAAATTACTCATGAGAGAAAAGATCCTCATTTAATGTATTAGCCGGAAAGCGAAATGGTACTGGTCCATCAGATTCACCATCCAAAAATTGTCGAACTTGAGGATCGGGATTTTGCTCCAATTCTTGTGGTGAACCTTGTGCAATAATTTTACCGTTAGCGAGTAAATAGACATGATCTGCAATACTCATCACTTCAGGAACGTCATGTGAAACAACGACAGAGGTTAATCCTAACGCATCATTTAGATTACGAATTAAATCAACCAATACCCCCATCGTTATAGGGTCTTGACCAACAAAAGGTTCGTCGTACATTATTAAGTCAGGGTCTAATGCGATTGCACGAGCTAATGCCGCACGTCTTGCCATCCCACCAGAGAGTTCACTTGGCATCAACTGAGCGGCACCACGTAGCCCCACAGCTTCAAGTTTTAAGAGAACCAATGTACGGATCAGTTTTTCAGGCAATTGAGTGTGTTCCCTCAAAGGAAAAGCCACATTATCGAATACGTTCATATCCGTAAATAATGCGCCAGATTGAAATAACATCCCCATTTTCTTACGAGCTAAATACAGAGCTTTACGCCCTAATTTGGGGATATTCCACTCTTCAAAATGGATGTTTCCTGATTCAGGAAGTATTTGCCCACCAATTAACCGTAATAATGTGGTTTTACCAATTCCTGATGGCCCCATGATCGCCGTTATCTTCCCTTTTGGAACAGACAAACTAATATCATCAAAAATAATACGCTCACCACGTTTAAAGGTTAGATTCTCTATTTTAATCAGTGTGCTCTGCGTACCCATATATTCACTGCTCATTTAAATCATGCATTAACAATATAATCATAAGTATACGTGAACTTATCTGTCTAACTTATATTTTTTAATAATCTTTAGAGACTGTTCCACGTAAAGCGCTCCTTTTTTCTTTCTTTTTTGTTAGAGAAACGTCAAAATTAGCGATTCAAACTAAAAAACATCTTTCTACAAAAGGAAATTAACACAATGACAGAGCTGCTCATGCCAACTCTACTTCTTATCGTCGGTCTATCTCTATTGGTTTGGGGCGCCGATAAACTGGTATTTGGTTCTGCTGCCTTAGCGAGAAACTATGGTATTTCCCCTCTTGTAATTGGTATGACTATCTTAGCCATGGGCTCGTCTGCACCAGAAATGATGGTGTCAGCTGCAGCTGCTTTAGATGGAAAAACAGATACTGCGGTTGGTAACGTTATTGGTTCAAACATTGCGAACATCGCGTTAATTTTAGGTATTACCGCCTTAATTAAACCATTAGCAATCAGCTCAGCAATCATCCGTCGCGAACTACCATTAATGCTGATGGTTACGTTATTAGCTGGTGGTATTATGTTTAATAACTACCTTGGCTTTTATGAAGGTTTATTGTTAATTGGCCTTTTTGCTTGCTTCATCATTGCAATGCTATACATCAGTAAAAACGAACAACAAAACGGGGATATTCTTCTTGAAGAACAAGAATCTGAAATCCCAGAAGGCGTGGCAAACGGTAAAGCTCTTTTCTGGGTTGTTGTAGGTCTTATCTTACTTCCTGTGGGTGCAAACATGCTGATTGATAATGCCGTTGTTATCGCTAAATACTTTGGTATGAGTGATTTAGTTATCGGCTTAACTATCATTGCATTAGGTACAAGCCTTCCTGAGTTAGCGGCTTCTGTTGCTGGTGTGCTTAAAGGTGAAGATGATATGGCTGCAGGTAATATCATTGGCTCAAACGTATTTAATATTCTTGCAGTAATGGGAATTCCGGCATTAATTAATCCATCAGAAATCAGTCCTGATCTTATGGGCCGTGATTTCTATGTAATGCTAGGTGTATCCATCTTATTACTCATTATGGCATTAGGAAAAAGCCGCAGTATTAATCGCATAGAAGGCGGTATTTTGGTGACGTGTTTCTGTGTCTACCAAGGCTATTTATTTCTAAATATGGGTTAACCATTCTTTTAAACCCCATAAGTTTGATGAACAATAAAAATCATGAACTTATGGGGTATTTATCCCGATAATTTACCTTCTTTTACCTACTCAATATTGAACTAGCTCTGGCAAATGGCATAATATTTGTATAGGCTATTCCTCTAAATCATAAATTCCGCTCAAATACAGCAAGGTGGTAACCGATGGCAACTCAGTTTGATTTCTGCAAAGCAGGAAAAAATGTTCTTCAAATTGAAATCGATGCTCTTACCCAACTCAGCAATTACATTAACGATGACTTCACTAAAGCGTGTCAATTAATGCTTGAATGCAAGCAAAAAGTTGTTGTTATGGGAATGGGTAAATCAGGTCACATTGGTAATAAGATTGCAGCTACCTTAGCAAGTACAGGCACTCCCTCTTTCTTTGTACACCCTGGCGAAGCAAGCCATGGTGATTTAGGCATGATTGAAAAAGGCGATATTGTTATTGCTATTTCTAACTCAGGTGAAGCGTCTGAAATCCTTGCTTTACTGCCAGTAATTAAACGTCTAGGTATCACGTTAATTACAATGACAGGTAAACCGGAATCTAGCATGGTAAAAGTCGCTGATGTGAACCTTCAAATTACGGTTCCTCAAGAAGCTTGCCCTCTTGGTTTAGCGCCAACATCAAGTACAACAGCAACCCTTGCTATGGGAGACGCTTTTGCTGTTGCGCTTCTTCAAGCAAGAGGCTTTACTGCTGATGACTTTGCTTTATCACATCCAGGTGGCGCTTTGGGTCGTAAATTACTACTCTTATTATCAGACATCATGCATACAGGTGATGAATTGCCAATGGTTACGGCTGATGCTCTTATTAAAACAGCACTTTTAGAAGTGTCTGAAAAAGGGTTAGGAATGACAGCTATCGTTGATAACGAGCAAAAAGTAATTGGTATCTTCACTGATGGTGACTTACGTCGCCTTTTAGATAATAAGATCGATATCCATACTCAAACTATTGGAGAAGTAATGACACACTCTCCAGCGGTTGCTAATCCAAACTTACTTGCTGTTGAAGGTCTAAACCTAATGCAAGATAAGAAAATAAATGGATTATTACTTTGTGATGAAACTCATCGCTTAGTTGGTGCATTGAATATGCATGACTTATTAAAAGCGGGAGTGATGTAATGACAACAAAATTAGTTTCAACTCTTTATGGCCAAGTTGAAGAGTCAATCTTTAACATAGCAAAAGACATTAAGCTTCTGATTTGTGACGTTGACGGCGTCTTCTCTGATGGCCTTGTTTACATGGGTAATGATGGCGAAGAATTAAAAACGTTCCATACTCGCGATGGTTATGGTGTGAAATCACTCATGTCAGCAGGCGTTGAAATTGCGATTATTACGGGTCGTAGCTCAAAAATTGTTGAAAACCGAATGACAGCTCTTGGTATTAAATTGATCTATCAAGGACAAGACAACAAATTACAAGCATACCAAGATATTTTAACTAAACTCAATGTAGCTCCTGAGCATACTGGCTATATTGGTGATGACCTTATTGATTGGCCTGTTATGGAAAAAGTTGCATTAAAGGTATGTGTTGCTGATGGACACCCTTTATTAGTTCAACGTGCAAACTATGTAACAACCATAAAAGGTGGTCATGGTGCTGTTCGTGAAGTAAGTGACCTGATCCTCGAAGCAAAAGGTGAATTAGAGCAACATAAAGGTTTGAGCATATGAGCTTAAAACATCTTTTCATGGCCATTCTATTGATGATTTGTAGCTGGTCAGGCTACAACTTATATTATGACTACGTGAAAGGTGAACAACAGACAACACCAGACCAACAAGTCCCTGTTTTTACAGGTAAAGGAATTTCGAATAATAACTACGATGTAAGTGGTATTCGTAACTATCAAATAAACGCAAAAGCATTAGCTCGATTTGGTAAGACTGGTGAAACGAACTTCACAACACCTCACCTTTTTGTATTCAAAGATGGTGAATTAAAAGAATGGGAGATCATCTCCGATCTCGGCGTTTTAAATAAAAAGCACGAACTTTACTTAAGTGGTAACGTCATTGTTAAAAATCTACTGCCTGACGCAGCATTTGAGACAATGACAACGGACAGTATGAAGATCGAGCTAACGACAAAAGACTTTATGACAGAGGATGTTGTTAATCTCATTGGCCCTACTTTTGAAACAACAGGAGTTGGAATGAAAGGTAACTTCACAAGCCAAGAAGCAACCCTATTAGAAAATGTACAAGGTATCTATGAAGCTTTCACACGTTAGTCTACTTGCAAGTCTACTTTTCAGTGCTTCAAGCTGGGCATTGAGTAGCGATACAGAACAACCGATCCACATTAATTCAAATTCACAGAATTTTGATATGCAGAGTAACCAAGTAACCTTTACAGGTGACGTGACTCTAAAACAAGGCAGTATCGAAATTTTTGCAGATAAAATTGTGGTGATTCGTCCTCAAGGTAAAGAAGGACGAGAAGTGTTAGAAGCATATGGAAAACCAACTCGCTTTAGTCAATTAACTGATGATGGTAAAACATTAAAAGGTAAAGCGAATAAATTACGTTATGAATTAGAAAACGAATTTCTAAAAATGACTGATAGCGCAGAGCTAACCCAAGATGACAGCATCATAAAAGGTAAAGTAATTACCTATAATATGAAGACTCAAAAACTAATTGCTGATGGTGGTAAAGACGATCGCGTAACAACCATCCTTCAGCCTAGCCAATTGAATAATAAATAATTATGGCAATATTAGAAGCAAAGAATTTAGCAAAAACATACGGAAGCCGCAAAGTAGTTTCCGATGTAAGCCTTACCGTTGAATCTGGAAAAATTGTTGGTTTATTAGGGCCTAATGGTGCAGGTAAAACGACCTCTTTCTATATGATTGTAGGCTTAGTCGCTCGTGATGAAGGTTCGATTACTATTGATGGTGTCGACATCTCATTGCAACCAATGCATAACCGCTCAAAAATGGGGATAGGCTATCTACCTCAAGAAGCTTCTATATTTAGAAAATTGTCAGTATTTGACAATATCATGGCCGTTTTACAAACGCGTAAAGATCTAAATAAAGCTGAACGTCTTGATAAACTTGAAGAACTATTAGATGAGTTCAATATCCAGCACATCCGTAATAGTAATGGTATGGCGCTATCTGGTGGTGAACGTCGTCGTGTTGAAATCGCACGCGCACTCGCTGCTAATCCTAAATTCATTTTATTGGATGAACCATTTGCTGGTGTTGACCCTATCTCTGTTATTGATATCAAAAAGATCATTCAACACCTAAGAGATCGTGGTTTAGGCGTATTAATCACTGACCACAATGTTCGTGAAACGCTTGATGTATGTGAGCACGCTTACATCGTAAGTCAAGGTCACATGATTGCAAATGGCACTCCTGAACACGTATTAAATGATGAACACGTAAAACGCGTTTATCTTGGTGATCAATTTAAGTTGTAATGTACAAAAGGTATCGCTAAATAATGAAAGCATCTCTTCAGTTAAAAATGGGACAACAACTTGCTATGACGCCTCAGTTGCAGCAAGCTATTCGATTATTGCAATTATCGACCCTTGACCTACAGCAAGAGATTCAAGAAGCGCTCGACTCAAATCCACTTCTAGATGTAGAAGAGGAAGCATTAGGCACACCTGAAACTCTTACCTCTCCTGAGCCTCAAGCGGAAAAAGAAACCGCATCAGCAGAACAAGAAACACCAGTAACTGATAGCAGCGATGTCATTGAAAGCAATAATATTTCAGAAGAACTTGAGATGGATGCAAGTTGGGATGATGTTTATAGCGCAAACAGTGGAAGCACTGGATTAGCTATTGATGATGACACACCTATTTATCAAGGTGAAACCACAGAAAGCTTGCAAGATTATCTGATGTGGCAAGCTGACTTAACCCCATTTACCGATCTTGATAGAACAATCGCAACCACGATTATCGAGTCATTAGATGAATACGGTTACCTGACTAGTTCTCTCGACGATATTTTAGAAAGTATTGGAGATGAAGAGGTTGAAATGGATGAAGTTGAAGCGGTTTTAAAACGCATTCAACAATTTGATCCACTAGGTGTTGCTTCTCGTGATTTAGCTGAGTGTCTATTACTTCAACTTGCAACTTACCCTGCTGATACACCTTGGTTACCTGAAACTAAGCTGATTTTAAAAGATCATATTAATTTATTAGGAAATCGAGACTACCGACAACTAGCAAAAGAGACTAAGCTTAAAGAAAGTGACTTAAAGCAAGTCATGATGCTTATTCACGAGTTAGAGCCTCGCCCAGGTAATCGTGTTATCGATACTGAAACTGAGTACGTTATTCCTGATGTTTCTGTATTCAAACACAATGGAAAATGGGTTGTAACCATTAACCCTGACAGTGTTCCTCGCTTAAAAGTAAACGCTGAATATGCGGCTCTTGGTAAGACAATGGGCAACACTCCGGATGGGCAATTCATTCGAACCAATTTGCAAGAGGCAAAGTGGTTAATTAAGAGCCTAGAGAGCAGAAACGAGACGCTGCTCAAAGTTGCACGTTGTATAGTTGAACATCAACAAGATTTCTTCGAATATGGTGAAGAAGCAATGAAACCTATGGTTTTAAATGACATCGCATTAGATGTCGATATGCACGAATCCACCATATCACGAGTAACAACACAGAAGTTCATGCATACCCCTCGAGGTATTTTTGAATTGAAATATTTCTTCTCTAGTCATGTTAGTACGGATAATGGTGGTGAATGCTCATCTACAGCAATCCGAGCACTAGTGAAAAAATTGGTTGCGGCTGAGAATCAAGCTAAGCCGTTAAGTGATAGTAAAATTGCAACCTTACTGGCTGAGCAAGGGATCCAAGTAGCACGCCGTACCATTGCTAAATATCGTGAATCACTTGGTATCGCACCATCAAATCAGCGTAAGCGTTTACTTTAATTAATTAAAAGGAAGTGTTATGCAAATAAACATCGCAGGTCAAAACGTCGAACTAACCGATAGCCTTCGTGAGTATGTGAATACCAAATTCCAAAAATTAGAGCGTTTTTTTGAACACATTAATAATGTACATGTTGTATTAAAATTAGAAAAAGTACAGCATGTAGCAGAAGCAACACTTCACGTAAATCAAGGTGACATACACGCTCATTCTGACTCAGAAGATATGTATGCAGCTATTGATGGTTTGGTTGATAAATTGATCCGCCAACTCAATAAACATAAAGAAAAACTAAGTAGTCATTAACATGCAGTTAAGCACCATTCTTTCATTGGATTGCACGAAAAGTGCAGTCCAATGCACAAGCAAAAAGCGCGCATTAGAACTTATTAGTGAGATTGCCGCACCTCAAATTGGTCAAAGCCCTCAAGAGCTTTTTGAAAGCTTATTAAACCGAGAAAAAATGGGAAGTACTGGTATAGGTAATGGGATAGCTATCCCCCATGGCCGAATGTTCAATTGTGATAATGCCGTAGCTGTACTTATCCAATGCCAAGAACCCATCGAATTTGATGCTATTGATAATCGTCCTGTTGATATTCTTTTTGCACTTCTCGTTCCCGATGAACAATGTAAGCTTCATCTAAAAACACTTTCTAGTGTTGCTGAAAAACTCAATGATAAACAAGTATTACGTCAGCTGCGCCATGCGGAAAATGATGACGAGCTTTATCAAATCATCACATCTTAACCATCTTTTTTAAGGTCATAATAATGAAACTCATGGTAGTTAGCGGAAGCTCTGGTGCAGGTAAATCTGTCGCTTTACGTGTATTAGAAGATCTTGGTTATTATTGTGTTGATAATTTACCTATTGATTTACTCACTCAGTTTGTGGAATCCATTCAACATAGCAGTCAAAATGTTGCTGTCAGTGTTGATATCCGCAACCTACCTAAAGATCCTGCATTATTAAAAAACACCTTAGCGCTATTAAAGAAAACACATGATGTTACGGTTATCTTTTTAGATGCTGAAGATAAAGAGCTAATTAAGCGCTACAGCGAAACTCGCCGTTTGCACCCGCTCTCTTTAATCGGAGAGCAATGTTCTTTAGAACAAGCCGTAACACTTGAGAAAAGCATTTTAAGTGACTACAGAGAAGAAGCCGATCTTGTCTTAGATACCACAACAAAATCGATTCATGATTTAAGTGAAACCCTACGCTCACGGATCCTAGGTCGAGAATCTAAAGAGTTGGTGATGGTATTTGAATCTTTTGGATTTAAGCACGGTTTACCCACCGATGCTGATTATGTTTTTGATGTACGCTTCTTACCTAATCCTCATTGGGAACCAAGTTTACGCCCGATGACAGGGTTAGATAAACCCGTTGCTGACTATTTAGCAAAACACGCAGAAGTCATCCAACTTAAAGAGCAAATCCAACAATTTTTGACCACCTGGCTACCTGCTCTTGAAAAAAACAATCGCAGTTATTTAACCGTAGCGATTGGTTGTACTGGTGGTCAACACCGCTCTGTTTATATTACCCAACAATTAGGGGAATACTTTAAACAGCGAGGTAAACAAGTTCAGATCCGTCATAAAACCCTAGAAAGACATTAATATTAAAGAGCCTTAATTATGCCAATCTCATCTCGCCACTTATTAATAAAAAATCGATTAGGTTTGCATGCTCGCGCCGCAATAAAATTAGTTGAGATGGCACAAAGCTTTGATGCTGTAATTACCTTAACCAATGAAGAGAATACTCAAGCAACGGCAGATGGTGTTATGGGGCTTTTAATGCTCGATTCATCACAAGGACAATACGTAGATGTCTCTGCTGATGGCGTTGATGCAGAACAAGCACTCAATGCTATTTGTGAGCTTATTGAAGCGGGTTTTGATGAAGATGAGTAGATAATACTCATCTCAACACCTGTTTAACCCAATCCTTACAAAATTCACTTATCGTGCCTTCCAAATTGCGTTACTATTCAGCCCATTATCTAATCTAGATTGTCTATACTCATTATTCGAGTTAGAAATCGGTTTTCTATGGGGGAGAGTATGCAAGAGCTACAAGATTTCGATCAAACCCATCAAACTCTTCAAGAAGTATCTAATGCACTTGATAGTGGGATGTTTGTCCATGTTCGTCGTTTATTACAGGACATGGAACCCGAGGATATTGCCCATCTATTAGAAGCTTCGCCCAGAAAAAGCCGTAACGTATTATGGCAGTTAACCGATCCTGAAGATTACGGTGAGATCCTTGATGAGCTATCTGAAGATGTAAAAGATGGCATCGTCTCTCAAATGGCTCCAGAAAGCATTGCTGAAGCAACAGAAGGTATGGAGACAGATGATGTCGCTTACGTTCTTCGTAGCTTACCTGACGATGTTTCTCGTGAAGTATTGAGCCAAATGGATACGGTTGATCGCTTCCGCGTTGAAACCGCTCTATCGTACCCAGAGGACACCGCTGGCGGTATGATGAATACCGACTTCATAACGATTCGTGCTGATGTCGAGATCGATGTTGTTCTTCGTTACCTTCGTATGAAAGGTGAATTACCAGAAGCCACCGATGCACTGTACGTATTAGATGAAGAAAGCCGCTTAATCGGTCATTTATCTTTAACTACAATTCTTACTGCCCAGCCCGATGTTCTGGTCAGTGATGTAATGGAAGACGCCGATGAAGCGATTCCTGTAAATACGGATGATGGTGAAGTTGCGAATTTATTTGAACGTCGTAACTGGGTTTCTGCACCAGTTGTTGATGAAAATAATTTGCTCTTAGGTCGTATTACTATCGATGATGTTGTCGATGTTATTCGTGAAGACGCTGAACACTCAATGATGAGTATGGCCGGTATGGATGACGAAGAAGATACCTTTGCACCCGTAGTAAAATCTGCACGTCGTCGTAGTGTTTGGCTTGGTATGAATGTACTTGCAGCACTTGCTGCCGCATCGGTTTCAAACATGTTTGAAGCAACCTTAGCGCAAATGGCTTCTATTGCAGTCTTAATGACAATCGTACCATCAATGGGTGGCGTGGCTGGTAACCAAACTGTTGCTCTGGTTATTCGTGGCTTAGCAGTGGGTCATATCGGTGACAGTAACAAAAAAGAACTGCTTATGAAGGAAGCCGGTATCGGCATCTTAAATGGTATTCTTTGGGCAGCTATCATTGGTGGCATTGTGATGGTTTGGAAAGGTGACATCATGCTTGGTGCTATTATATCTGCAGCTATGTTGGTTAACCTTACTGTAGCGGGTGTTGCTGGTGTATCGATTCCTTTGATTCTTAAAAAAATGAATATCGATCCTGCATTAGCTGGTGGCATGGCATTAACCACCATTACCGATGTTATCGGCCTATTTGCTTTCCTTGGCCTAGCAACCATCCTGATGTAATTTTGATTTTTACATGACATAAAAAAGCGCGCTCTCATTTAATGATTGCGCGCTTTTTTATTTATGCTTTATTCGTATTACGACTACTGACCAGCAATCTTCATTGATTCAATTAAAATAGAACCCGTTTGAATTTGCGAGCGTGTTTCTACATCATTACCTACAGCAACAATATTGTGATACATGTCAGCAAGGTTACCCGCAATGGTAATTTCAGAGACCGGATATTGAATTTCACCATTCTCAACCCAAAAACCTGCTGCTCCACGAGAGTAATCACCCGTTACCGTATTCACACCTTGTCCCATAAGCTCTGTCACTAAAAGACCTGTACCCATGGTATTCAGCATTTGCTCAAAGCTTTGACCTGTAGATTTAACAAACCAGTTATGGATACCACCGGCATGGCCTGTTGGTGTCATGTTTAATTTACGTGCAGCATAGCTAGTTAGTAGATACGTAGCTAATACACCATCGGTAATGATTTCACGGTCTTGAGTGTATAATCCTTCACTATCAAATGGACTACTTGCCAGTCCTTTTAAAATATGTGGACGCTCACTTACGTTAAACCATTCAGGTAAAATCTTCTCATTTAACTTATCAAGCATAAATGTCGATTTACGGTATAAGTTAGCACCACTAATCGCCATAACTAAGTGCCCTAATAAGCCTGTAGCAACGTCAGCAGCAAACATTACAGGTACCTTCATAGTATCTAGCTTTTTAGCATCTAAACGACTTACTGTGCGTTTTGCAGCTTCTAAACCTACTTTTTTAGCATCCCATAAATCATCACGATGACGAGCAACGGTGTAGCTATAATCACGTTCCATATCGCCATTTTTATCAACACCAATCACACTACAACTGATACTTTGACGACTTGAAGGGTAACTTGCCAACATACCATGACTGTTACCATATACTTTAATGCCATAATGACTATCGTAGCTAGCACCGTCGCTTTGCTTAATTGATGAGTTGTCTCGTCCTAAAATACGTTGACGATTTTTAATTGAAAGCTAAGTGCGTACGCACTTGGCTTTTTTGTGTACTTGATTTGGTGTACTCATTCCCAAGCTTAAATGTGGCCGCATTTCATTATAAATAAAAATAGATTCTTCAACTAAATGCCTTAACTCCTCTAAATCTTTACAGTCATACAAAAGAAACTCTTGTTTAAGTATCCCATTTATTCGCTCTGCTAATGCATTTTGATAGCAATCATAACCATCCGTCATTGATGGCTTAATATCATTTTTATTCAATTTTTCCTGATAAACCTTTGAACAATACTGTAATCCTCGGTCTGAATGATGAATCGTACTCCTTTGATATTGACGGCTATCTATCGCCATATCAAGAGCTTTGACTACATCAGTAGCTTTCATTTCATCACTTAATTCATATCCCATTATCTTTCGACTATAAGCATCTGTTACTAAAGATAAATAATGAATACCTTTTTGTGATTGAACGTAAGTGATATCACTAACAAAAACCTCTTCAGATGCTTGAGGTGTTACTTCTTTAAGTAAATTAGGATGTTTTTTCATCCAATGCTTACTATAGGTAGTTTTTGTATAACTTCGTTTAGGTTTTACTAATAAGCACTCATTTCTTAAATAGGAAAAAAAGTTATCTCTGCCTAACTTTATGCCATGAGTGATGAATTTGGGCTTAAGTAAAAAATATAATTTTTTACCTCCAATACGAGGCATATATCGACGAATTTCTTGCACCATATTTTTAACCGGTGAAAGTTCAACGGCACGTTTCAGAGCTCTACGTTCTTGTTGGTATATACATTGTCTTGTAATGCCAAGTAGCTGACTAGCTCGCTCTAAGCTGATCATTTTCTGCTTTTGAAGACTTCTTGCTCCTTGGCAATATACTTTTTTCTAAGGCCTGCACCATGTTCTGCGTCCATGATATTCACTACTTCATTAAGTAATAAATTACGCATTCTTTCATCATCAAGCTCTCGCTCTAAACGTTTAATTTTTTGTGCAGGCGATTCTTTCGCTTTCGGGGATTTAGGCATAATAATCTTAGGTGATTGAGACCAGTCCATCTTACCGTGTTTTCTTAACCAAGTAAGTACGGTAGATCGACCTTGAATGCCATAAATGTTTTGAGCTTGCTTATAGGTCATATCGCCTTTTTCTATAGCGGCAACAAGCTGCAATTTAAAGCCTAATGAATAATCGCGTTGAGTTCGCTTATTCTTTGTTTTTTCTTGATTTGTCATATAAAAGTCCTAAATGTGTAAACACATTTCAGGACGAGACAAGTGGTACTCTAAAGCCGCTTGCTCAGCTTCAATGGCTTTTTGTGCGGCATAATCTGGCTCTGGCTCATCTGGGTGAAATAAATCCAAATCAGGAATATTTTTCGCCATTAATTCTTTTGGCGCTGGACCTGAAAACGGGTCTTCTGATGTGTAGTTTGCAATATCAAGTGCTGCAGCAACCGTTTGTTGAATCGCTTTATCACTTAGATCAGATGTTGATGCGCTGCCTTTACGATGACCACGGTATACAGTGATGCCTAACGCACCATCACGGTTAAATTCAACATTCTCAACCTCACCCATAAGTGTTGATACACTAATGCCTGTCGTTTTTGTAATAGCAACTTCTGCTGCACTTGCATGCTGTGTCGCCATGTCTAAAGCTTTAGCTACCGCTGCTTCGAGTTCAATTTTTTGATTCATCATTTGCTGTTTTGCGCCCATAACATCTGACTAAATAGATACATTTTTACTAGAATAACATTCTATGTGATAAATTTGCGCCCAATTATTCATTTATCTTGCTAAAATAGAGTCAATCACCCATTAAAGAATGAAGATCATGGCAAGAAAAAATCAGAAAGCTCCTTGGGAAGAGGAAGAAGAGATCATCTGGGTAAGTAAGACCGAGATGAAAAACGACATGGAAGACTTACAAAAATTGGGCGAAGAGTTAGTTGGTTTAAAACCATCTGTTCTGGCTAAATTCCCTCTTTCAGACGATCTGAGAGAAGCGATCAATGATGCTCAGCGTTTTAAAAATGAAGCGAAACGTCGTCAACTGCAATTCATTGGTAAGCTAATGCGTAATGAAGATCCAGAGCCAATTCAATTAGCTCTAGATAAAATTCGCAACAAGCACTCACAAGCAACAGCCGCACTTCATAAACTAGAAACACTTCGAGATCGTATGATTGAAGAAGGTGACGCAGTAATTGAAGAAGTAATGGTGAAATACCCTGACGCCGATCGTCAGCGTTTCCGCCAACTTGCGCGCCAAGCTAAAAAAGAAAAAGCATCGAACAAGCCACCAAAGGCGTTCCGTGAAATTTTCCAAATCTTAAAAGATTTATACCTAAACGAAGATCTGTAATTCTTTTGAATTCATATTTTTGTTAATAAAAAAGCCAAGCATCTTAATGATCCTTGGCTCTTTTTTTATTCATTTCGTTGTCAGTATTACTCTGTACCACCAACCGTTAAAGCATCTAGTTTAAGCGTTGGTTGACCAACTCCAACAGGTACGCTCTGACCAGCTTTGCCACATACACCAACACCACGATCGAGTGATAAATCATTACCAACCATCGAGATTTGCTGCATTGCTTCAATGCCAGAACCAATTAATGTTGCCCCTTTTACTGGGCGAGTAATTTTACCATCTTCAATTAAATATGCTTCTGATGCTGAGAAAACAAACTTACCAGAGGTAATATCTACTTGGCCACCACCAAAATTAGGTGCATAAATACCTTTTTTAACTGTTGAGATGATTTCTTCAGGTGCATACTCACCAGGCAGCATATAAGTATTCGTCATACGAGGCATTGGTAAATGTGCGTAAGACTCACGACGGCCATTACCTGTAGGTGCAACACCCATTAATCGAGCATTAAGCTTATCCTGCATGTAGCCTTTTAATACACCATTTTCGATTAGTGTATTGTATTGCCCAGGAACACCTTCATCATCGACATTTAATGAACCACGGCGATCAAGCATAGTGCCATCGTCAACAATAGTGCATACAGAAGACGTTACTTTCTCACCAACTTTGCCAGCAAATACTGACGAACCTTTACGGTTAAAGTCACCTTCAAGACCGTGTCCTACTGCTTCATGCAATAAAACCCCTGGCCAACCAGAACCAAGAACCACAGGCATCATACCAGCAGGTGCTGCGTCAGCATCAAGATTAACTAAGGCTTGGCGAATCGCCTCATCAGCAAACTCTAGTGCAATAGATTTACCATTTACTTCCGTTAAGAAATAATCATAACCATAGCGGCCACCACCACCAGCGCTACCACGTTCACGCTTATCACCACGCTGAACTAATACGCTAATAGAAAGACGTACCAATGGACGAATATCGGCAGCATAGGTACCATCTAAAGCTGCAACAAGCATTTGCTCATAAACACCACTTATGCTTGCAGACACTTCTTGAACTAGCGGTTCTTTCGCACGAATATAAGCGTCGATCTCTTCAAGCAATGCGATCTTCTGTTGCTTATCTAAGCTATTTAACGGATTTACAGGCTGATAAAATTGAGGAATAGACTGCGATGAAAATGCCTTAACTTTACCTTCACCACCTTGCTGAACGATACCACGAGCCGCTTTAGCACTCTGAGTTAATGCTTCAAGGTTAATCTGATCTGAATAAGCAAACCCTGTTTTTTCTCCAGCAACAGCTCGAATACCTACACCACGATCTATATTAAAAGACCCGTCTTTAATAATACTGTCTTCAAGTACCAATGACTCATGCCAACATGATTGAAAGTAGATATCAGCGTAGTCTACGTCTCGTTTTGCGATGGTGCTTAAGGTCTGAGACAGTTCCTGCTGACCGATCCCTGCTTGACTCAATAAGGATTGTTCTACTTCTTGCAAACTCATTAGGAATACTCTTTTTTAAGAATTTAAAATCTATCGTTTAATTATGAAGAAAAAAGAGTGAGTTTTATAGGCTAAACTCACTCTTTTCTGTATTTAAAGTAGATGGCTAGTTAAACGAGCGTGTTGAGCTACGGGCATTTTTTTTCGAATTTGATTCATTTGCTCAAGGTCTATATCAGCAATAATAACGCCAGTACCTTCTTGTTGTGCGGTCACTTTATTACCCCACGGGTCAATAATCATTGAATGCCCCCATGTTTCGCGTCCAGCGCCATGTTTCCCCCACTGCCCTGCAGCAAGTACCCAACACTGAGTTTCTATGGCTCTTGAACGTAATAATATGTCCCAATGTGCATAACCAGTAACTTTAGTAAAAGCAGCGGGAACAAGAATAATTTCAGCCCCCTGTTTACGTAACTCACTATACAACTGAGGAAAACGCACATCATAGCAAATCGATAGTCCAACTTTCCCAATAGGCGTATCTACGACTTTAATGTCATTACCAGCCGTAAAAGTATCGGATTCTCGGTAACTCTGATGTCTATCTTCGACATCAACATCAAACATATGCAATTTATTGTAATGTTCAACTAAATGACCATTATCATCAAATACAAGGCTGGTTGTCGATAAACTGCCATTTTCATTTCTTGTAGGAAATGAACCTATCACAAGCCACAATTGATAGTGACGAGCAAGCGCTGACAATTGATCTTGTAATACACCTTTACCTACTGGCTCGGCATATCGCTCATAATCGTTTTTTTGCCCAAAGACTATGCAATTTTCTGGAGTTAAAACTAACTTAGCACCTTGTAGTTGTAGCCCTTTTAGTTTGAGTTTTAGCTGCTTAATATTCTCATCGGGCTCCGCTCCCGAAGTCATCTGAACAATACCAACTTTACTCATAATACGTCCTTTTCTTATTTTTCCGTTTTCTCAGGTAATTGATATTCACCTTGGCTACGAGATAGCTCTTTTACTGTAGGTGAATCTAACGGTCCTTCAACCTTATAATTAACTTGCGTAATAACGTCAATAACAGGAGCAATAGCCGTCGCTACAGCCAAAACAATAATTGCGGTTTGTGGTGCTACCGCAAATGCGGTAATAATTGGTATTCCCGATGTTAAATCTGGCGTAAAGCTAACCTCTGCATCAACTAAACGAGTATTTAGATCCGCCTTACCTTTTATATTCATCTCACCAGCGACCGCATCCATCGTTAGATTATTACTAACAAAGATACCATTTCGCATCTTGCCGCTACCTGTAATTGAATTAAAGGCCATACCATCATCAAATACGTCTCTAAAGTCCAATTGCATTTTTCGGATAATAGAGTCGATACTAAATAAACCTAAGAAACGAGCAGCGCCTTTTACATCGGTAATCACACCCTCACCTAAAGTCGATGCTAACTCACCAGATAATGTATTTGTTCGAATACTCCATGGAGCACCATCCCAATTTAAATCACCATCCATACTATAGCTTGCTTTTTGAATGCCTGAACTGATACCAAATCGAGCTAACAACTCTGAGTTATTTTCACCAGACGCTTTCACTTTAAAGGTTGAATGGCTCTTTTCTTTATCTAACAACCAATTACCTGACATGGCTAATTTATTTTCACCACTGGTAATTTTCAATTTATCTAAATAGAAAGTATCACCTTTCTTATGCAGTTTTGTGTCAACTTTCCCTAGTTTGTAACCTTGAATCCACGCATCTTTAATCGTTAATTCTAAGTTTGGCATTAAGCGGAAAAACTCACGATCAAAAGAAGATATTAGCGGCTCATTCTCTTTTGCTCGATTTAACCCTCTTTGATTTTCAGGCTTATCAAGACTTGGAATAAATATATGCAGATTATCCAATTGTACTAGCAGTTCATCATTATCTTTCCAGCTTGCCTTACCATCAACCTCTTGACTTTGGATCTGTGCATACCAACCTTGAGATTTTTTACGAATATCAGCATTCACATCATTCCAATCTAGCGATGCTAAATGAAGAGATTTAATGTTTGAATCAATTCGAGTAGGTACAGGAATAACAGGGAAGTGAGACATAGCTACACTTTTGGATTTTTTCTTAGCCCCTTTACTTAAAATAGGCTCTGCAATCCATGCGTCAGCATCTAAATACTTAGTATTGATTGATGCCGAATTACCAACAATAGGACTAACCTTATAATTCCCTTTACCAACAACTACATGGCTAGCTGTAATCTCTGGAATTTTACCCGTAATATCTATTTCAGCTTGGTATTTTGTATCAGGTAAAGTTAATCGTCCTGATAGCTTTTCAGAATTTCCAGAAACTTGTAGCGATGCTTTTTCAGTTGTTCCTTTTTCTGATGCTAAAGGATAAGGAAGAATTGAAGTCATATTATCTAATTGCGCATAAACGCCTATCTGATAAGTAAACCCAACATCTGCTACTTGAAGGTTAATATTTGAGTTCCACGAAGACGTACCACTCACCTTATCCATCATAGGTGAATCAATATAGTTTTTAAGTGGTGCAATTTTCCAATTGCCTTTGGTTTCTATTTTCACACCATAGTAATCAGATTGGTCTTCGCCATGAAAAGATAACGAAACAGGCTGACCAAGCAACGAAGCTTTAATGCCACTTGCTTTTACAACATCATTATCAAATTCGATGCGCCCTTTAGCATTAGTCAATACGATATTAGGCGACTGCAATTCAATATGGTTATTCGCTAAATCAGCATAGCCCCACGCTCGAACATCCTCACCGGAGAATGGAATATCTAAACGCAACAATGCATCAACACGATTATCAACTTGTATGCTATTTAATGCCGCGCCCACAGAATCAACCAATGGCGTCGCTGTCATGTATTCACGAACCGCTTTGCCTGAGCCGTTTGCTGTTGCTCGAATCGTTAACTTCCCATCTTCCGATAAATTAGCAATACGCCCTGTCACTCGAGTGGCGTGAACATCCATAAGATCCGCTGAATGCGAGCTTAAAAACATTGATGCATTTTGGAACATTAAATCTAACTGAAGATTAGTTAATGGAGGCCAAGCCGTATCAAAAGCAAACTGCGCATCTTTTAAGCCAACTTTAACCTGAAAAATACCGTCATATTTCGTATAAGGAAAATCATCCAACTCACCATACCAAAGCAGTTGAACGGTTTTAGCATTACCACCTTGCACAGCCGCAGACAAATAATCAGTAAGATCTTGACCTAATGCTAATGTTGGCAAATAGCGCCACGTCTGATCTGCATTAAATGCATCGGCTTCTGCATAAAAAGAGAGTACTGATGGTTTATCTGTTGGGAAATCTAAACGGAACTCCCCTCTTGCTTGTAAATCAGGTGTAGAAACATAAATGTAATCAGACCATAAACGCCAACCGTCATTATTCACTTCCCAATAAGCCGTAACATCACCGTCTTTAATATTTAATGGCGCTTGGAAAACATCTCCATAAGGAAGAGTATCATCAACCAAAGACAGTTTTGCTTTGCCTTTCTCTTCGTTGCCAGAAATTAATACATCCAATTTATGAAACCCTGGAAGAAGCTCCCACTGGTTCATTCCGGCTGATAAAATCGATACTGAATAATTCAATCCCGTTGTTTTATCCAATTCCACGCGGATATCATTCACGCTGCCTTTTGGATTTAACGTTGTCAGTAGATCAGTCACATTATCTTGAGAAGGTGGCAATAATGTTTTCAGCCCTAATGCACTTTGCAAATCAATATGAGCTAAATTCAAAACCCATTTTTCAGGTTGCCAAGAAAAACTACCTGTAATTTCCGGCCACTTATTTCCTTGATGCTTAACCTGTACATCGGTTGCAAAAACATTCCACCCTTCATTATCAGGTTGAAGTTCAAATACGCCGCCTTCTACACTAACCTGATGAATACTTTTATCTTCAACCCAGTTTAAATACGAAGGAGACGCTTCGACTAATGCATCAATTGGTTGGCCATTTTTAAAAGAAAACCAAGCATTTACTGATACTTCACCTTGAGTTATTCCGTATTCTTTTTGGATAGAATCAGTGATCCAAGGGGTCACTTGAATATTTTTAGCTTCAACATAAAAGTGACCATCTAAACTTTTAAATGATCCTTTTTCTTTGAAATTAGCAATGACTTTAAGCTGATTGATTTCACTACCAATAACGCTGACTATGCCTTCTGCTAAGTGTTTTCGGCGTTCATTACGCCATTGGAGGGAGTCAATCTGAATGGTTTTTTCGTTACCATCAAGTGCCATGAAAGCAACTTGAGAACTTTTTATGGAGAAGTGATTTAAACGCACGAGAAATAAGTCTTCTAAACGCTTAGCTAAAGACTCATCACTCTCTTTTTCTGCTTCTATATCTTCCTCATTTTTCCCTAAACTTGAAGGGCCTAACGAAGTAAGATCTGCCGTTAACTTATCAATTCTTAAATCAGCAAATTGAGGCTGTTGTGCCCATAATGAAGATAAAATATTAAGTTGAATCTCAACCGCTCCCACTGAAATTATTTCATTGCCAGTACTTGGATCAACTGCAGTCAATTTTCTAAGATTTAATGACGGATTGGTATTTCTCCAACGTCCTTTAACTTCACCAATTGAGATAGAAAAACCTGTAGTTTCTGAAAGAAAGGTTTCAATTTCGGGCTGATATTGGTTGAGAGTAGGTAGAAAAAGGCGCAGGCTGGTAATGACTAATGCTGCTAGTAAAAATACCAGCAGCAATAATCCCATCAAGCAACGTTCAAAACGAATTAACTTAGTGGTCACTTATTTTTCTCTTACATCATAACGACGTCAAACTGCTCTTGGATATAAAGAGGTTCAGCTTGAATTTTAACTTGTTTACCAATAAAAAGTTCGAGTTCAGCTAACGCATGAGACTCTTCCCCTTCTAGAGCATCAGCAACAGCTACAGATGCATAAACAACAAACTTATCAGAGTCATACGCTCGGTTTACACGCGTGATTTCACGTAAAATTTCATAACATACGCTTTCCACGGTTTTCACTGCTCCACGACCTTCACAAGTAGGACATTGACCACATAAGATATGCTCAATACTTTCTCGAGTTCGTTTACGCGTCATCTCAACTAAACCAAGCTGTGTAAAACCATTAATATTGGTTTTTACACGATCTTTTTCTAAAGCAGAACCTAAAGACTGGAGAACTCGGCGGCGATGCTCTTCACTTAGCATATCAATGAAATCAATAATGATGATCCCACCTAAATTCCGTAAGCGAAGTTGACGAGCTATCGCTTGTGTCGCTTCAATATTGGTATTAAAAATGGTTTCTTCTAAATTGCGTCGACCAACAAAAGCACCAGTATTTATGTCCACGGTGGTCATGGCTTCGGTTTGATCGATAATTAGATAGCCGCCAGATTTTAATTCTACTTTACGATCAAGTGCTCGTTGAATTTCATTCTCAGTTTCATACATGTCAAAAATAGGTTTATCACCTGAGTAATATTCCAATTTTTTTGTTAATTCAGGTACGAATTCTGTTGTAAATTCTTTTAGCTTCTCAAATGCTAGCTTTGAATCCACACGAATAAGATCAAGCTCTGTGCCCACAAAATCACGTAAAATGCGTTGGTCTAAACCTAACTCGCCATAAAGCATTGATTTTGTTTTATTCTTTTTACGACGTTCAATTACTTTATGCCATAAACGTTTTAAGAAAGCAGCATCTTGTGAGATCTCAGCTTCACTCGCTCCTTCAGCTGCGGTTCGAATAATAAAACCACCAAATTCATCACAATAATCAGAGACAGTGTCTTTTAAACGATTACGTTCTTTCTCGCTTTCAATACGTTGAGATACACCAACGTGACTTGCCCCTGGCATAAACACCAAGTAACGAGAAGGCAGAGTAATATCTGTTGTCAGACGAGCACCTTTTGTACCAAGCGGATCTTTTACTACTTGTACAACGAGATCTTGTCCTTGGTGGACAAGCTGTGAAATATCCCTTACTTGGAATTGACGTTTTTCATTTTCAGAAACACATTCTGTATGAGGGACAATATCTGAGGCGTGAAGAAATGCGGCTTTATCCAAACCGATATCAATAAACGCAGCTTGCATCCCCGGTAATACTCGGCTTACACGGCCTTTATAAATATTACCAACAATACCGCGCCTTGCTTCTCTTTCTACATGAACTTCTTGAAGCACACCGGCTTCAATCATCGCAACTCGAGTTTCGCTCGGAGTTACATTTATTAACAACTCTGTACTCATTTGGAGCACCTCACTAATTTTACAAAAATTGGTGTAAGAGCTGATCTGTTTCCATCAAAGGCAGTCCCATGACAGCGTGATAGCTGCCATCAATACGCGAGACAAATCGCCCACCACTACCTTGAATACCGTATGACCCTGCTTTATCACAAGGTTCACCACTTTCCCAATATTGTTCTATTTCTTGTTCAGAAAGTGTTTTAAACCATACCTGAGTAATTACTGTTTTGGTTCTTATTTTTTCAGGTGTGGCAATCGTTACAGCAGTCATTACTTGATGTTGACGACCAGACAGTGCCAAGAGCATTCTCTTAGCATCTTCAAAATCTTTTGGTTTTTCTAAAATAACACCATCGATAACAACGATGGTGTCAGAGCCCAATACAGGGGTATATTTACTCTTTGTTTTTTCTATCGCTTTAACGCCAGCTTGAGCCTTATCTTTAGATAAACGCTCAACATACATCAATGCCGTTTCATGTTCTTGATGTATCTCTTCAACATTCACCGATAACACATCAAATTGATAACCTAATTGCGTTAACAACTCTTTTCTTCTCGGAGAACCTGACGCTAAGAAAACTTGCGCTTCCATTCTTGCTTTCCTATCGAATTGACCAATGACGGCGAACTCTTCGCATTAATAAAAACAACCAAGGCCATAGTAGGAAGTTTAACACGCCTGCCCATAAAAAATGTGCGTTAAAAGACACATCATGAACTAAAAACTCCCCCATAAACTCTAATATTTTCCCTAATAGGGTCAAACCAGAGAATATTGCTGCTTGTTGCCATAAGGCTAAGTTTCTCAAGACCTTAAAGTTAGCAGCAACCAAATAAACCAATATGGCCATGGTCATCCCCCGAATACCAAGGGTGGTTCCTAATAATAGGTCCCATAAAATACCAAGCACCATTGCCGTTCCCACATTCACTCGATGTGGTAGAGCTAGCACCCAATAAAAGGTCACTAAAATGATCCACGACGGTCTTAGAACTTCTAAAGCACCAGGCCAAGGAGCTGCTTGTAAAGTTAATGCGATTAAAAAAGAGAGCCAAATAATGACCCTTCCACGCATTAAATGACTACTCGCCATCAGACATCTCCTTTGGTGCTAGTTCATTTCCTGTTGGCCATACAAGCAATAAATAACGCAATTTATCAAATTCAACCGTAGTTTCTATATCAATAGAAGCAAATGGGCGTTTATTATCATTATCTATTTTAGAGATATACCCAACCGGATACCCTTCAGGGTAACGTTGACCTAAACCAGAAGTTACCAATAAATCCCCAACTTTTAAGTCAGTATTTGTTGGTATGTGCTCAAGTTGCATCATATCTAAGTGACCTTTGCCCGATGCAATAACACGAATATCATTTCTAACTGCCTGCACTGGAATTGCATTATTTGCATCCGTTAATAACAACACTCGGCTGTTATGTGCTCCAACATAGTTAATTTGTCCAACAATACCTTTATCACTGATAACTGGCTGACCTTCATATACGCCATCAACAGATCCTTTATCGATCATCACTTGATGTGTATAAGGCGCGGAATCCACCGCCATTACTTCCGTGACCATCTTTTTTTCATCACGAATAAATGGTGAACCAAGTAGATTACGTAAACGGCTATTTTCTTGTTTCAACTGTTCCATTAGCAATAAATTGCTGTTTTGAACAAACATTTCTTGCTTAAGACGCTGATTTTCAAGCATGAGGGTATTACGGCTATTAAACCGTTCATACATGCCATTAAACATTGTACGAGGAAGGTTTGCCGCATAATGAATTGGGGAAACAAAGCTATTTAATAGGTAACGTATGTCGGAAAAGGCATTTAAACGACTATCGGCTAACATTAGGCTAGCCGATACCATTACTGCAATAAACAGGCGAAATTGTAGAGAAGGACCTCTACCAAAGATTGGAGTCATATCCACTCACCCGTTAGTTGTTATTACTCTTCACTAAATAGATCGCCACCGTGCATATCGATCATTTCTAATGCTTTACCGCCGCCACGAGCTACACATGTTAGAGGCTCTTCAGCAACCACTACTGGAATACCCGTTTCTTCTGTTAGAAGACGGTCTAAATCACGAAGTAGTGCACCACCACCTGTTAATACCATACCATGTTCTGAAATATCAGAAGCCAATTCAGGTGGACACTGTTCTAGTGCAACCATTACTGCAGATACGATACCAGATAGAGGCTCTTGAAGTGCTTCAAGGATTTCGTTCGAGTTCAGTGTAAAGCTACGAGGTACACCTTCTGCAAGGTTACGACCACGTACTTCAATTTCACATACGTCATCACCAGGGTAAGCTGAACCGATTTCATGTTTAATACGTTCAGCCGTTGCTTCACCAATCAAGCTGCCGTAGTTACGACGAACGTAGTTAATGATTGCTTCGTCAAAACGGTCACCACCGATACGTACAGACGATGAATAAACCACACCGTTTAGAGAGATAACTGCAACTTCTGTTGTACCACCACCGATATCAACAACCATTGAACCTGTTGCTTCAGATACAGGAAGACCTGCACCGATAGCAGCAGCCATTGGCTCATCAATAAGGAACACTTCACGCGCGCCCGCACCTTGTGCAGATTCGCGGATTGCACGACGCTCAACTTGTGTAGAACCACAAGGAACACAAACTAATACGCGAGGACTTGGACGTAACACGCTGTTGTCATGCACTTGCTTAATGAAGTGCTGAAGCATTTTTTCAGTTACATAGAAGTCAGCAATAACGCCATCTTTCATTGGGCGAATTGCAGAAATGTTACCAGGAGTACGGCCTAGCATCTGTTTTGCATCATGACCAACGGCAGCTACACTTTTAGCTGAACCTGAACGATCTTGACGAATAGCAACCACTGAAGGCTCATCAAGAACAATGCCTTGACCTTTTACATAGATAAGTGTGTTGGCAGTACCTAGATCAATCGATAGATCGTTTGAAAACATGCCACGAAGTTTCTTGAACATAATCTTCGTATTTCCTGAAAACGTGAGAATAAGATAAATTTTATTAAATGTACCAATGCCTAGCCGAATCAGCAAGGTATTGCTACAGAATCCTGAAGCAAATCAGGATTTTTATTCATTTTTTAGTTAGAAGTACCAATAATGTTACTTTCACCACGAAAAATAACACGATCATTACCTCGATACACCCCAAAAGTGACAAGCGTCGAAGGATCTTCATCTCCTTTACCTCGCCAATTGAATTGTAACCAAGGTTGTAGGTATAAACCCGATGGTTTTGATTCACAATATGTATGCTTTTCACTTAATTGTGGCGAAACTTCAGATAAGCACAACCAGAAGCGGATCTGCTCTCTTAATTGATGGTTATCGGGTTCAGCTATTAGATCTATCGAGTTAAGACCAGATTTAGTGCCACCAGTTCCCATTAATTTAGCCGTACTTTCTTTATCTGATTCAGGCCAAATTGTTTGCTTATAATGATATGAACCATTAAACATCGCGGCGTCATCATCTTTACTTAAAATAAAACGCTGACCATCCCAATATTCAACTCGAAGAGGCACTGATACAGATTGCCCTGAAGCAACACCTACATTATCTAATACCATTCGCCCATAACGAACATCAGGTTGAGATAAAAGTTCTGCCTCTGCTGATTGTTGATCTTTAATGAAGGTAACAGGATCTGCACCACTAACTTTTAAGCTTAAACTTGTGATTTCTGAACTTGAGTGCTCCGACGTATTAAATGGACCATCGACCACCGTAGTGCGATTCCCAAATGAAGGCACACCCTCTTTTTTTGACCACATCACAGCATGATCTAAATTCGTAACTTGCCACACCGCCTTATCATTCCAAAGCGTTTCATCTAAATCCACATCACTAATATTTAAGCGAGAAGCGTATTCCCCAACCAATGAGAACCTAGATTTTAGCTCATTGTTAAACTGAGCATAGTTGGTGACCTCTGAATCTAAAGCACTATACGCAGTAACTTGAAAATCCACATTTTCAAAGAATTGGTCCATATATACAAAACTACCCTCAGATGTGCCTTGGTTTTGAGGATAATCCCATTCGGTATTTGTGATAGAAAAATACGCAGGATAAAAGCGTCCTACCTTAGAAGTCGTTGACGGAATATTAAACCCTGAACGGTTAAAGTAATCATTCTGGAAAACATCAAAACTTAATGTACCTACTTCATTCCAATTTATCTTAGTTGATGAATTTTGGTTCTCACTTGTCACTTCTTTATTAAAATCAGCAATAGGTTGTCCATCAACAGTAACAACGCCGATAGCACCTGATTGTGGGTAATCTAATTGAGAAGATAGACTTAACTTAGCGCTCCCTTCACTATGAGTAATATAGCTTGGCGTCACAGTCTGACTGCAAACTAAAGATGGGTGATCATGATCTGGAATTCCATTTCCATAAGTTCCAGAATCTAATTCTTTAATCCAATTCACCGCTTTTAAGTAAGCATTAAAATCAGTTCCAGAAGTCAAGTAAGCGCCATTAAGCTCATCAGTATAAGACGGTAATGTAGATGATTGATCACACAATGCTGCGGTAAAAGGACGGAAATAAAATTGCTCTGAGGTCGTAAACGTATCACCTTGAATATTTGCACTGGCTGTTAATTTTGCCTTTCCAGCATCATTCAATCGAGCTTGAAGAGAACCATCAGCTTGATTTTCATCTCCACCGGCAACACCATTCACAAATAAAATCGATAAACTTTTGTTTGCTTCAGCCCAACTGCTGCCTTCTTTCTTGATTTCAATGCTCTCATTACTCGTCGCTGGTAAGACTGAATTCGAAAAAGTAACATCTATGTCCGTCGTTTCTTTAATAATATGACAATTTAACATGTTGCCATTTCCGTTTTCTTTACCACGAATCTTCAGTCTAAAAGGATAAGGACGCCCTGCTACTTGATTGCTATCAGAACCATCAACACCTTCAGATGGAACAATGCTGATTGCTTTAGCGATAAACTCATACGGTCCTTCTGTCGTAGTTAGATTTTCACTACTAACACTGGCTGAAACGTTATAAGAATTTAAGAATTTACTATGAATATATCGAGTAACCACAGCAGGACCGCTTGATGGAAACACCGTTTCAAAACGACTGTCATCAGCATGGTTACACTCGGGAGTTGTAATGTATCCATCGTCACTCCAACATGCTGAGTTGCTATCTCCAGTAGCAACCGGAGCACTGGTTACTTGTAATTCTTGTCCTTTACCTTCAACCACATCACCATTGGTATCAACAAGAGAAAAATCAATTTCTATACCGTCACAAGCAAGGCCTTTACCCGAAGTTGGAGAGATGACTAACTGAATATCATTACTAGGGTTGATACACTCACTTTGTCCAATGATGCGTGAATCAGAGAATAATTTAAGTGTTTTTGCAGTAACGGCCCCATAAATAGAAACGCTACCATTCAATGCAATATTATTTTCGCTGTACAGATGCGCTTTTAATAAATTAGAACCAGCCATCAATATATTTGAACTTACTCCGTGAGCAGCAATTAATAAATTATCAGGTTCAGCTTCATGATTATAAATAACATTTCCGGGATCATTCCAACTTTGAACATGAATGATTGTCTTTTTTTCGTTAGAAAAATGTATTTCAGCAAAGCCAGTTGCATTAAACTGCTCAACCCAATAAACCCCAGGCTCAATATTAACTTGAATATAATCAACAGCATTCCCTCCCATTAAATTTATTGCAGTGTAATGACCAGGATTAATTGTAATATCACTTAATCCCGTAATAGAACCATCTACTCCAGTAAATTCAAGTGGTATTGATAATTGGGGTACCATTAAAGAAGGGTCCGCAATACAATCTCCACCTTCTCCGTTACCGTCTTCACAGGTATTTCCTGATCTTAAATTCATAGACCCAAGAGGAAATCCAACCTTGCGATTAGGTGTCTCAATATAAGAACGATTACGTCCCTTTTCACCATCAACGATTAATTGTTTTGAGCCACCACCATCAAACCAAGTTTGAGCAGTAGATGGAAAATACTGACACATATCATCAATCGTATTTAATTCTTTCTTTACTTCTGCATTAGAATTCATAGAAAAGCAAAATAAGAAAATACAACTAATAAAGTAAATACAAATTCTATTCATCAATTAATCTCCTTTGCCCATACTTCTTGAACTCGTGTAACTTGATCAATACCAGAACCACAAGTTGCTGAACTTGTAATTTTAAAATATTGAATCTCTTCACCGTGATAATTCACCGTATTTCTCACGCATACCACTTCTGGTTCTTGTTTACAGCCGCTCTCATCTGCTCTCATGTTAGGGCGACGAACCACGCTATTACAGATACTTGTATCAGCACCTGAAGCCCCAAGAGGAAAAAGTTGAGTTAATCCCCATTCAGCCCCCGAATGCGCTAAAAACCATGCTTGAGTACCCAATACTTCTTTAGAAAGCGTGTCATGATTGCTGCTTTCCACTTTTAATAAATTAAGAGATAAAAAGCCCACCACCACCATGACAACAATGGACATAACCAACAAATTACCCTTTTGCTTTCTTTTATTAGGGAACATTTATCACCTGCACATCATGTTGATATTGAGTAATTTCACCAAGATCATTTTTAAAAGCTAGCACTAACGTCATTATACTATTACGTTGGATTGATGCATTTTCAAAAGAAAAATGACCGCTATGAACCTGATTAATGAGTTGTGTATTTGAACGAAAAACACCATCTCCCACAATGCAATATTCAATAGGATTCGGGTGATAGAAAAATGCTCTTTCAGAAACTGAATTTGATATGAAGGCTGGATTATTATTACTTGAGAAGGCAACCGTTGATACACCACCTGAAACACCAATGCTATCTACCGTTACGTATCTATGGTTTTCTTCTTGAAGTAAATCATCTTGGGTACTTGGGTTAATTATCAAACGTAGATTATTCGTATTCAAAGGAACTTCTGACAATAAAACTACGTCGATTATTTTTTGGTTTATCAAAGGAAAAGACAAATAAAAGGCACTGCGTTCAATGGGAACAAAACTAATACACTGATTATTTGAAATAACTTCAACGCTATTGGGAACGGCGTGACGCAATTCACGGCTTAACTTTTCAATTAAGAATTTAGCCTGCATTTGATTATCTTGACGATCAATGCTGTCATTATAACTTTGAAAACCAAGTTGTAGTGTATTACTCGCAGCCAAAGCAACAAGTCCAACAACAACAATGGTTAAAATAAGCTCAATTAACGTAAACCCTAATGCACGTTTCATTAGTAATTACCTCGATACGCACTAAAAGAATACTTGGCATGGTTACTTCCATAGAGGGTTACTCTAATAAGCTTATACGGTGTTATTACCGTACCTGAATTATCAACATCGTTATAGTTAACCGTTATTTCAACCGTAAAGTTTTTATATTCATCCGCATTAGAAGCACCAATAAGATCGCCTAATTGATATTGCGGCAAACTATTTGAAGAACATACAGAGAGCTCCCCCCAACAACCAATAAAGTCATCAACATCATTAAATGTTGCTGCAATGGTTTCAGCCCCATCCTTACCTAAATTCGTAGAGCAACTAATGAGTGTTCCACTGCCATCCTTTTCACCACATCGATATTGACCACCATTAGGATCACTATTTTCATCAAACTGACGGCTTAAAATATCCGTTGCTACAGAATGACCAAGCGTGGCGGCTTGTGCTTGATAAGTCGCCTTATGAGATATGGAAGAAGAAGTAAACACACCAGATACCAAGACCGATAATGCAAATCCTAAGATCACAATGCCTACGATCGACTCAATCAAGGTTAACCCTCGTTGTACATTCAAGCCCCTTTTCATATTTTACAACTCGTACTTTGCAAAGAACGATACATAAAGCCTTCGTTATTGATACAAACAGAACGGCTTTCATTTGTTGATGGGGTTGTAATCGTGATACGACAATCTTCTTGAGTGCAAAGAGTCAAATCTGATGATGCCGGAATTGTTGGTCGTCCTAATAAGTCAAACGAAAGCTCAGAAATAGTCACCGCACCACTTGCCGTATTAAAAACATAACTTAAACGGATCATATCTAGATTTTCACGATCATTTTCTTTGGAGTAATCGGATAATACGGCACTCGTCATCCCTTGACTTTGACACGCAGAATCCACACCAAATTGATTTGATGCAATGTGAACAGAACGACACGCATTATTGATATGAGAAGTATTCGTTTGCATTGATGCAATTTGAACATGACGCAAAATAGACAACACTTGCTCTTGAGCTGCAGCCGATGAAAAACGGCTTGCTCCCATGTATTTACTGGCGGTGTAAACTGCAATAATCGCAAGTAGCAGGATCACAACGATGAGCTCAACCAAAGTAAAGCCATTCCTATTTTGCCGTTGTTTTATTTGATTTTTTTTGAGAGGAAAAGTCATCATCCGTTACCTTATAATCTCCTGTTACTAGGATAACGGAAATTATAGATATAGCGAATGGTTTGTTATTTTTAGATACAAAAAAACCAGCGGAGATCGCTGGTTTTTAACTAAAGAGGTTGAATTAGATTAACAACCAGTATCAGTAACGATTGTTGATACGCCAGAAGATACCGTTGTTGCTTCTCCGTATGTAACAAAACAATTAGTTGCTGTAATTGTTGCAGCTGTTGCTGAGTCAGCTTTAAAACCAACAACTAAAGTTGCACCAGATACTGCACTACTCCAGTCTTCTGATAGACCAACTACCGCTTCACCAATACCTGTATCTTTAGCCATTGGGTAACCGTATTTTGTAGCAATACCATCAACATCAGTTTCTACTGTAGCCGTTTCTTTACCATCAATCGCTGCTTTACCGTAAACGATACCAGCAGCACCAGCCATTGCACCTTTTAGACCTTGCAGAGATGATGCACGCGCATCAGATTGCAGGTTTAAGAATTTAGGTGCAGCAGTTACTGCAAGAATACCTAAAATCACGATAACAACCACTAACTCGATAAGGGTGAAACCACCTTGTCTTTTCATGTTACTTCTCTCTTTTATTATAAAATCGATAGCACCAAACCAGTGCCATCATTATTGTTAAAACCCAAAAATTATTAACGCAAACTGTCAAAACACCATCGGTTAAAACAGATTTATTCACCCGTATATCGCTATCCTAGCTCATCTACAAGCGCTTAAATTACTTATTGTAATGTCACGACAACACGACCTGATTCAGGCTCGTAAGTAAAAAAGTGACCTTCATTTTCTTGTTGTGTGTATTTACATTGACTACGGCTATTCTCACTGATCACTTCAGCCAGATATTTACCTTCATTATCATTTTTATCATCAGTCACATGCGGTGCATTCTGTAACAACATTTCCATCAACAAAATACACTCTTTTGATGTTAATGATGCAGGGTAACTTCCCGTATCATTACCATCCAAATCTTCTCTTGGTGCAATTGGATAACCTGGACGGTAGTTTGCTTGATTAGCTTGAGAAGGATCCGTTAACCAAAACTCAGTACCATCATAGCTAACCGCATTATAACCATCGGTTTTTGGTCGAGCTTCCGCTTCCCACTGCGCTCTTGCAGAAAGAACAGCCGTGGCGTAGCCACCTGCGACACCTTCAATACTCGCTTTTTTCGCTTCAAGACTGACATCTAAAAAACGAGGTAATGCCACTGTAGCTAATAGACCAATTACAACAATTACAATCACTAGCTCAACCAGTGAGAAACCTTTTTGTGTCTTCATTGTACTGCTTCTCTCTATCTTAATTTTTCCATGAATTGTAAGGGATTATACAAAAAAAAATACGGCGTTCGTCAAAAATTTGCCACTTATTTTTTATCTATAAATCCGACACTTACTTTTAATGCATCTTTTACTAACATTACCGAAACCACCTTACCATTTGCCATACTATAGTCACAACGATACTGCTCTTTTTTTACTAATTCTGGTTTTTTAATTTCGATGCTGTCCGCATAAATTTTGTCTTTATTGGGTAACAAAAGATGTAACCACTGCAGACAGTCAATCTCATCATTTTCTTTAAGTACTATCGGCCACCCTAAAGAGCTGAAACTGACTTCTATATCATCTTTTACCATTGTCTTAGGTTGCCCGTTAACAACCCAATAATTTTTAAACTCATTTGCCGAAGAGAGTATCTCTCTACTTGTCATAATGATTGCTGTATCTTCTACTTCGGGTTCGATTTTCTCCCAATTAATAAAAATCACAGCCAGTAAAATAATGACAAGCGCGCCCCATAAAATCCGGGTTGCTGACATAATTAGGTTCCCTTTACTACATCCAACATATTCCACATCGGTAAGAAAATACCTAATGCTAAAATCAATACCATCCCCGACACAATGACCAATAGAATAGGTTCAATTCGTGCAGTTAGCGTCTTCAAATCATAATCCACTTCACGATCATAAAAATCAGAGACTTCCAATAGTAAATCGTCTATTTGACCCGTCTCTTCGCCAACCGCAATCATCTGTTGTACCAAAGGAGTAAAGATTCCACTTTGTGCCGCTGTCGCAGACATACTGGTACCCGATTCAATGCCAGCTTTCATCTCTAGTAATCGGTTCTCTAAATATTTATTCCCTAGAGACTCTGCTGATAATGCAAGGGATTGATTTAATGGAACCCCCGACTTCAACATCAGTGCAAATGTTCTTGAGAAACGAGACATTTGAGCTCGAGTGACAATTCCACCAACAATCGGTAAGCGTAATCGAAATTTATCCCATTTTTCTCGGCCTTCAGCTCGACTAATCCAAGCTTGAAAAGCAAACATCGCGCCAGTCATTACGCCAATTAATAAATGCCAATAATTAACAAAGAAACTCGATGTTGCGATAAGTATTCGAGTTGGCAATGGTAATTCCACACCAAAACGAGCAAACATCCCTGCAAACTGAGGGATCACTTTGATATTTAGTACAAACATCGCAAGCAAAATAAAAGTTAAAACAAATACGGGATAACGCATTGCTGACTTAATTCGCTTACGGGTCTCCATCTCTTGTTCGTAGTAATTAGCCAATTGCATGAGAGATTGATCCAATCGACCGGTATTCTCACCAACATGGATCATTGAAACAAACAAAGAGCTAAACACTTGTGGGTGTTGCTGCATAGATACAGACAAACTTCGCCCATTAGTTAAATCAGCAGTAACCTCTTCCAATGTTGTTTTTAATAATTTGTTATTACTGTTCTGAGCTAAACCATTCATTGCTCTCAGTAGAGGCACACCCGCTTTAGTTAAGCTGTACATTTGGCGACAAAAAATAACTAAAACCTCTAAAGGAATGCTCGGCTGCAACCATTTTTTCCAGTCCATGGAGCGAGATGTTCCACCAAATTTATTGGCTTTTATCCCTGTAGGAATCACTCCATCATTCATCAACTGTTCAGCAGCAGATTCTTGAGATGTCGCTTCAATTGAACCAGAAACTGACTCACCTCGAAGGTTTCTTCCACTGTATTTAAAAATTGCCATGATTTATGCCTACATCAATATTGGTTGATGAGAAGATGCATTATCTCCTTCACCTAATACCATTACTTCATCCAAGCTAATCACACCACTCATCGCAAGCTCCATAGCAGAGGCAAGCAGTGGTTTATAATCAGGATTTTGACGTGCTTTTTGTGAAAAGCCAACCGCATCATTTGCTCTTAATGCATCCATCATTGGCTGATCCAACTCTAGTAATTCAAACACACCAATACGGCCACGGTAGCCTGTCAAATTACAACTTTGACATCCATTTCCACGTTGGAAAGTTACTCCGACTTGATTTGGAAAACGGCTTTGTACCCACTGTTTTCTCGCTTCATCTAACTCATCAGGAGCGGAGCACTCTGGACACACTTTTTTAACTAGACGTTGCGCTAATACCGCACGAACGGCACTAGCAACCAGATAACCTGGCGCTCCCATATCCATCATACGTAATGCACTATCAACCGAGTCATTCGTATGTAATGTAGATAACACTAAGTGACCAGTTAAAGCGGCACGTAAACCAATTTCCACAGTTTCTTGATCACGCATTTCACCAATAAGGATAATATCCGGGTCTTGACGTAAAAACGTTCTTAAAATTTTTGAAAAGCTTAAATCAATTTTGCTATTTACTTGTACCTGATTAACACGAGGTAAACGGTATTCAACCGGATCTTCTGCTGTAATGATTTTCTTGCTTGGTTGATTTAATTCACTTAAAGCACCATACAATGTTGTCGTTTTACCAGAACCTGTTGGCCCCGTAACTAAGATCATGCCATGTGGACGACGAAGTTGTTTACGCAGACGAGTAAGTAAATGTTCCGGTAATCCAGATTGTTCTAGCTCTTGAACGCCAGATGTCTGATTCAATAAACGCATAACAACCGACTCACCATATTGAACTGGCATTGTCGATAAACGAATATCCACAGACTGACCACGAGATTTGATGTTAAATCGTCCATCTTGTGGCAAACGTTTTTCAGAAATATCCAAATTCGCCATCAGTTTTAAACGTAAAACCAATGCTGATGCGATATTAACTTCATTTAATAATGTTTCGTGTAATACCCCATCAATACGCTGACGTAAACGTAGGACTCTTTCATCCGGTTCAATATGTATATCTGAAGCACCAACTTGAATCGCATCTTCAAATAATGAGTTAATCAGCTTAACAACGGTTACTTCTTCATTATCGTTATCTGATATACCAAAATTAAAATCGTCGTTTACTTGGTGTTCTGAATGCAACTTCTCAGCAAATGAAGCGATTTCTTTGGTTCTACGATAGAAACGATCAAAGCTATCAACGAGCTGTCTTTCAGAAGCAATGACCATTTCTACTTGATATTGCTGAAGCTGTGAAAACAAGGCTTCTTGAGCAGATAGATCAGCAGGATCACTCATGGCAACTCGAATCGTATTGCCTTGCTGGCTAAGTACTAATGCACGTAAGCGACGAGCATGCACTTCAGGCAACAACTGCACGGCTGCCGCATCAATTTCAGCACGGTTCAAATCAACTAAAGGGACACCCAACTGCTGAGATAAAAACGTCAACATTTGTTTTTCACTCAGGAAACCTAACTGAATTAATGTTGCCCCTAACTTTCGGCCTGTTTTCTTTTGAGTCGAAAGAGCCTGTTCGATTTGCTCTTCAGTAACAATGTTTTCTTCGACTAATAGATCACCAAGTCTTTTTCTTAACTTAAGACGCATTACTCAATTCCTTCCATTGTTGCTAATAATTTAATGCGATCACGAACAAACGCTTGAGACGAGCGAGATAAACCCGGCTTAATTAATGCTGTCTGGTATGCTTCATAAGCCGATTTCACTTTTGCTTCCCTTTCATAAACAATAGCTAAACCTAACCACCAACGGCCATTATCTGGTTCTTGGTTAACCAACATTTGATAACTTTCTTTTGCTAAGTCCATCAACTTCAACTGTTGAGCTAAGCCACCACGGGTTGCAAGATAGTCAACTGGTGCACCAACAGGAATATACTCCAATACAGAAAGAGCGGCTTCTGGCTGCTGTTCTTTTTGTAATAGACTCGACAGCGCTAATCTTAACTCTACACTGTCATCATTAAGTTTGATGCCTTGTTGAAGAATGGCTGCTGCTTCACTCACATCACGTTTACCATAAAGCAAAGCTGCGAGTCTTTTTCGTGACTCTTCATCACTAGGTTGATACTTAAGTACGGTGTAATACTCTTTCATCGCCGCTTTAAAATCGGATCTATCTAATGCTTTTTTAGCCGCTTCTCTGCTTCTACGAGCTAACTCTGATGGCAGTAATTCAACTTCTTCAACTTGCAACATTTCATTAGCTTGTGCTTGCTCTTTTGGCGTTGCCGGAACAATTGATGTCGACTTTGATGTTGGTTTAACGACCTCTGTCGATGTCATCAATTGTGGTTTATCCACTATAGAGCGATTCTGAGTAGACTGACTACGAACCGAAGCTGTCATTTCAATCTTATCCACCGATATTGGCTTCTCCGCATAAATAGAACTCACAGCTAATGTTGATTCTTTTTTCGTTGGTGAAATCAATAATTGATCTGTTTTAATATTACTCGGAGAGTGTTCACTCACTTCTGTTGTTAGCGCTTGCTGCTGAGTATGAGCACTCTTTTGCAGATCTACATTTTGCTCTGTCGATGCACTTAATGTTGACCATCCAATTAACGACAAAGAACTAAATACACCAATAGCAAAGAAAAACGATGCTTTGTATTTTGACTCAACATTCGGTATATCCGCAGGAGATAATGAGTGCTGTTTTTCTTTGTTTTCATTTTGTTGAGTTATATTTAATAACGCTTTATTAGTCACACTCACGAAACTCTCCATCCCCAAAATGTTGGGAAGTAATGCTTAGGTTTAACAGTATCAGCCGTATCAATAATGGCGTTAAACACGGCTTTTGAAGGCACATTATTCACTTGCTCTGAAAAGGCAATTAACAAAGATTTATGACAAACCTGATTAATTAAGCGAGGAATACCATTTGTTGCCTTCCATATCGCTTTCATTTGAACAAGTGAAAATGGATTATTCTCACATCCAGATTCAGCTATCCTATATCGAATGTAAGCGACGGTTTCATTCAAATTTAATGCTCTCAATAAAGCAGAAAACGTTATTCTTTGCCTTAATTGTCTTAAGTTATGTTGTTGTAATCTCTCATCCAATTCAGGTTGCCCAAACAGCACTATCTGTAGCAATTTTTTATAGTCCGTTTCTAAGTTGCCAAACAAGCGTAATGTTTCTAATGCTTCATCACTTAGGGCTTGAGCTTCATCAATGAATACTACGACTAACTTCCCTTCGGCATGTAGATCAATAATTTTTTCATGGATACGATCAATCAGTGCAATATCATCACCACTTTGATCAAGCCATAACTCTTTTGCTAAAGCTTGTCGAAGTTCATGGCCATTCATTACCGGATTAGGAAGGTAAAGTAATTCTACATTAGACGGTAACTCATTAATCAACATTCGGCAGACTAATGTTTTTCCGGTTCCCACCTCACCTGTAACCTTGATAATCCCTTCACCCATCGAAATCGCAGACAACACAGTATGAATCGCCTCATAATGAGGCGATAACCCATGAAACAGTGAGGTATTGGGTGTCAGCGTAAATGGTAACTGCTTTAACCCAAAGTGAGCTTCATACATGTCAGTTTTTGATTACTCGTCTGGGAACCATTCTTGTAATAAGTCACGAGAACGTTCTAATTCTTCTTGCCAAGTATCTACACCGACAACCGTTGGCTTTAATAAAATAACCAATTCCGTTTTTTGAGTTAACTGACTGACATTTCTAAATAAATGCCCGAGAGCAGGAACATCACCTAATAATGGAACTTTCGATACTTGGTCAACCGTTTGTGATTTCATCAAACCACCAATCACAACCACATCACCGCTTTTCGCTCGGATCACAGAGTCTGATTCACGAATAGAGCTTTTAGCTAATGGTAATTTCAGTACGCCACCAACATCACCTAAATCAATCTCTTTTACCTCGTTCTCCACATCAATAACTGATGGGTGAACATGTAACATGACATTGCCTTTATCATCGATTTGAGGTGTTACATCTAAAGAAATACCAGAGAAGAAAGGCGTTAATGTTACTTCTGGAGAAGCATTAGAGTTGTCACCACTACCAGTAACACTTGATACTTCAGTTACGTAGTACTCGTCACGACCAACTTTAATCACCGCTTTTTGGTTATTTGCAGCAGTCACTCTTGGACTTGAAAGGACATTTAAGTCACCTTGAGTATCCATAAAACTTAATACGGCTTGGAAGTTACCATCTGAAACCGTAATGTTTGTTTGACCACCTAATAATGTTCCAATGGTATCCATTCCAGGCAATGCGCCTTGAACAAGTCCTGGAGTCTGTCCAAAAACAACATCAGTTCCACCTAACGATGCAGTCAAATTAGACCAATTAATACCTTGTTGATAACCATCACTTAATGTGACTTCAAGTAATTTAGCTTCAAGGATCACTTGACGTTGTAATCGCTTATGAGAAGTTCCTAAAAATTGTTTAACTTTACGTAATTCATCAGGAGAGGCAGTAATGGTAACAACACTCGCTTGAGGAGATACAACAACACTTCGATCAGCTCCATTTCCTATCATCACAGAAATAGCTGTTTCTAACTCTTTCCAAAAATCGCTCTCACTCGTGGTTTCAATCTCAGTTCCACCTGTAGCAGAAGATGACGAAGATGATGAATTATTGTTCGATTTAGAACTTGAATTATTGTTATTTGATGAATTATTATCCGAATTGGTAATCGAACCTGTTGTAATCGTCGTTAATGAACGTCCTTTACGAGTAAGCTGTAAATAATCAACAGGAATAGTCTCTGTACGAATCGTCGCAGGGTAAACTTGTAATACTTTTCCAGCTTTAACGATATCGTAACCATATAAGTCTTCAACCGATGAAAGCACATCATCCATCGTAACATCACTCAAATTCATCGTAATACGACCAGAAACCTGAGGATGAATAACGACACTGTATTCAGTTCCTTTCACTAAACTCGTAAAAAATGCTTTTGCGCCTACACCATTTGCTCTGACTCTGAAACGTTTAACTGGCTCTTCAACCTCAACATGAGGCGTGTTTAGATCAGGCATTAAATCAGCTTGCACCGAAGCGGGTAAATCAGCAAGTAGCTGACCACCATTTTCATTAATGGATTTATCTAAGGTCTGCTTAATTTCAACAGGATCACGATGACCCATTGAGCAACCCGTTAAAGAGGCAACCATGAAACCAATGATGACATTACGTACTTTCATTACTGCAAACCTTAATTTTTAATATTTTGTGGAAATAGAGAAAGTTGCCATTGCTTACCCGCACGACCAATCGAAACGCTTTCTTCACCAATTGTTAATAATGTATAACCAGAAACTTTATCGCCTCTTTTCATTGATTTATCATCTAATACGGCATAACAATCAGACTCTGCATTGCAATTTATTGCTTGCAAAGAAGGGAAATATTGACGTTTTTTTATTACCTTTTTTTGAACTGGAGCAGGGGTACTCCAACTTAATGGTTCTGTAGGATCATGCCCCAATACCGCTTCAGATGCAGATACAGAAAGCGGTAAAGACATAAGAATAAAAACTAAAAAGCGATTTTTCATATTAACCACCAATAAACCCGCGACTTGACCCAAGGGTATAAACTTCGATTGTGACTTCTGCAATAGGGTATTTTTTCACTTCATAACGGAAGTTTCGCCAGTAATATTTTACAGGTAGCGCCTCTAAGTGAGAGAGGTACTCTTCAATATCAAAATATTCTCCAGACAACACAATCTTCACCGGATGAATGTAATAACCTGCATTATTATTTTCATCAAGCAAGCGTTCAGATGGCAATGTGGTCATAGACTGTAACTTTAACTTTGACGATTTCTTTAATACTTTTTCTAATAGAGAAGCCATCTGGCTTGGAGAAACCAATGACGCGACACGACTAAAAAGCAGATCAGCTAAATCCTGACTCTCTATCATTAATTGCTGATATTGTTTATTGATTTCAACATTAGGATCTTTCTTTAAACGAAATTCAGCTAATTCTATCTGCTGTTTTAGAGATGAAATAGAATTAGTAATACGCACTACTTTTTGTTGAGATTGATGATATTGCTCAATTTTAGGTTCAATAAACAAACTTAATGAAATAAAGATTACCGCAACCCAACCAACCAATGTAATGAGTACTTTTTCTCTTTGCGACAAAGCACCAAATTTCTCTTTTACTTGATTCCAATTACTCATGATTACCCTCTGATGCCTTAGTATTTAGAATAAATGACACCAGACCTTTATCGTCTGTTTTTATTTCAAGTTGATCAAAAGTTCGTCCAACTAAATGTAACTCACTATCAAAACTCTGAACCCAGCGAGGAATAACATCAGGTGTGCGAGCATAACCAGCAAAATTAACCTTATCGCCAGAGATATAAATTTTATTAAGCGAGATGTTTCCTTTTCCTAGTTGAGTCAAGCTACTCATCACACCCGAGTAGCCTACTTGCATTCCCTCATCAAAATTATCAATCACCTTTAACGAGGCTTTTTTCGATTGAATATCATCATTTAATCGCTTAATCGCAGCTAACTTAGCTGCCGAAGGTTTGTGGCTCTCTAATTTTTTATTTAACGTCGCTAATTCTTGTTTATAACTACTTTCTTTTAATGAATTCGCGTTTATCGTTGCCTCTAGATTGTAAATTTGCCATTGGTAATACCCAACAACAGCAATACTTAATGCTAGTCCTATCCCCCAACTGATCATCACATTTTGTAATGTAAAATAATCAACTTTAGGCTTAAGGCTTTCATGAAATAAATTAATATTTGGAGTGTTAAATAAAGCTAACCAAGCTAAAACCTCACCAGAACGAAAGGCTCTTGGTTCATCAATAAGTAGTGAAGCAACCTGCACACCCAATCGATTCTGTAGCTCAAGCGCTAAAAGCGCATCATCTTCATCATCGCAACGGAAATACAAATTATTAATACTTACGCCATGCAATTGAGAGCTTAAGTAGTCAAGGGAGCGCTGCAACTCTAATGCCAAGCTGTCCATTTGAAAACTATTAGTTTGGTCGCCCGTTAATGGTGCAACAATACCACGTAAAGAACGGTTAAGATGTAGATGTCCATTATTAAACGCTAACAGCTTAAAATCAGCAGATTGACTATGATTTAATAACATAAAGCCACCGTCTTCAGGCTGAGAATAAGCCCAAAGTAGTTCATCTGGAGTCACATTATTTATTTGAATCGAAAGAGGACTTAATGAGTCAATCAATGTGTGAAGCGTAGCAACTTGAGAGATATAAACCTGTAGCTTGCCATTTATCGTTTCTATACCATCAGCAACAATATCAGCAATACGATCGGTAATAAGATCTTTTACCAAAAATGGTAAAGCACCCGTTAACTCTTCTTTTGGTAAGTTAGGATTATCTATTTGGAAAGATTGATATAGGTGAGATCCTAAGATTACATTAGCACTAGAATTGGTTACTCCAGCCTTTTCACATGCTTCAACAATAACGTCTTTCCACGCTTGAGGCTGGCTTGTTGGAGTAAAATAATGCTCTTTAAGCTCATCAAATCCATCACTTTTCGCAATATAAATACCACCCTGCAATATTACAATTGACGTAGTAGTTTTTACTGAACGAGATAGTTTCAGCTTTTTGAATGCATCCATCATTTTCATTGATTGCTCGACTTTTCTTACTTTACTTACAACGTTCTTATAAAGAACACAAGTGACGCGCAATCATACAACATTCTATTCTTTTAGGATACGACCGTTATTAACAAAATAAGAGAATTTTATTTACCCCAACGGCTTCTTCTTTTAGGTATGGATATCTTTTCTTGACGATGATATAAAGCCGTTTCTGATTCAAAAAATCGTCCTTGCCCACCTTCAACGCCAAGATCTTTTAATAAACTAAATTCCTTTTCTTTTTCAATACCAACAGCAATCACTTGAGCCCCCGTGGTTTCACATGCTCCCAACAAACTACGAACAAATAATTGATTCTCATATCTTTGATGAATGTCCTTCATTAAACTACGGTGAAGTTTTACAAAATCAACATTCAAATCTTTAATATAATGAGTACTTACAATTGTTCTTCCCGCTTGCTCAACCACCAATTGACAACCAAAACTTTTTAACATTTTTGCGACGGGTCTTACAGCATCTAAATAGGTAACAACCTGACCTTCAATTAACTCAAAACTTAACCGCTGAAGCTGCGCTCTTGGCGTTTGTAATAAACGATTTCTTAATTGACGGATAAATGCCGCATTAGTAATACTTTTAACCTGTAAATGAACAGAAAACGAATGTTGGCTTAATTCAGGGTCACTTAATAGAGGGAAAACTTGTTTTAAAACCGCACTATCAAGTTTAACTTGATACCCCACTTGCTTAATTGCAGGTAAAAAACGTGAAGCCTTAATTTGAACACCATTTTCATCTTTTATTCGTGAAAATAGCTCTAAATGAAGAGGGACAAGTTCATTACCCTCAAATAAAAAAGTTGATTGCTTATAAATAATTAATTTATCTTGCTGAAAAATAGCATCAAATAAGGTTCTCCATCGAACACTGCCTAAACTCTCTGCTAATTGCTGCTGCTTTTTAAATAACGACCAAGTGTTATTGTTTTGAAGTAAAGCGCTACGATGAGCCATATCAAGCTCTTCCATTAAACGACCACGTCGTTCACCACTTACAAACATACTAACCCCAATATGGCACCAATTATCACGGTCCAAACTACTAGGTGGGTTAATCTTTTCTATTAATTTTAAACATTGAGCTGCTAATGATTTTGCTTCTTTCAACGATTGCTGAGGAACCAATAAAGCAAAATCCGATTGATAATAACGAGAAAGCACGCTGTCACTGTAACGCTGCATGATATTATTTAATTGCTTTCCTACCTCAACAATTAACTCATCACCAACAGCATTTCCTTGCTCTTCAACCAATTCCTCCCAGCCATTAATACGGAGTAATAATAAAACCCCTTGGCTTTGAGATTCCTGCAAAATAGATTCTAATTTACTATCAAATAACACTCTATTCGCCGAGCCCGTTAATTGATCTAAAAAAGTATGAGTTCGAATAAAGGTATCAAAACGGCTGCGTTCTTTTCTTGCATCTTTTAATTCTGCAATAATATTATCTAATGCTAAACTTGCCGTGGCTGGCCATTCTTCTTCACTACCAATAGAGTAATCGTCAAGTTTCCCTGCCAATAACATCCTGCCTCTTTCTTCTAATAACTCAGAGCCATGTAGTTGTTTTCTCAGCCAAACAACACCCCATAAAAGTGAAACAACGATAACAGCAATGGCAGCAGTAATAGAAAAAAGAGCTCCCAATGAATAAGTAAAAGCACTGTAAGGAGGTACTGACTTAAAGGAAATTTCATATCCTTTATTAATTTGTAGTGGAAGTGTTTTGTGGTACAACAAACTATCATCAGGAATAATAGCCAAGCTTTGAAAAGAGTATATAGGCCCAGTAGAAGAAGACAGCTCCATGCTAACCACATTACTGGCTTTCAGTAGTTTTGGTAGCCACGTTTCCATGGATTTCGCTTTTTCAGGGTTCACTAACTCTTCATCGACAGCAGTAACAACCCCTGTTAAATAATGATCGAGGTACTCAGTGCCAATTTGTTTAACCGATATAGTACCACCAATAAACAATATAAATATTGCGGCAGAAACCATTAGAGTAACAAACGAAATTAAGCGGTTACTTAAACGTAAACTAGGTGTTTTTCTCATTAACCTCTTCTTCCTTGAAGAAAATAGATTGTGAATTAAGACACAAATTCATTGATAAATTTAGAACATTCTCTAAATACGTATTAGATATAATACAAATATTTTACGAATAACTCTATACAATGCGCCACGTTGCTAACACGAAACTTAATATAATCCCGAGTAAACCAACTTAACCCATTAACCTACATTTAAGGTATTAACGTGAATATTGAACTTAATTCCAAAAAGCTATTTATGTTTTTTATTTCAATTATCGCACTCCTTGTTATAGCAAATGGTTTTGCCATCATTTCTGAGCACTTTTTATCGTACTCTCATATGGAAACCATTATTCGCCTCTTTAACGTGGATAAAGAAATGAACATCCCAACGTTATACTCATCTTGTGCCATGATTTTCGCAAGCCTTCTTTTAGGGCTTATTGCTTATGTACACTTTAATAAAAGTGAAAAATATCTAGCTTGGGCTGGGTTAAGCGCTATCTTTTTATTTTTAGCTTTAGATGAAATGACCGAGCTGCATGAGATGTTAGTAGGACCAGTTCGGAATTCATTAAATACAACAGGAATTCTCTATTTTGCATGGGTTATTCCTTATGCGGCATTGCTTTTAGTTTTGGCTTAACCTATTTTAAATTTTTATTTAGACTTCCTATCAAGACCCGAAATCGATTAATTCTTGCTGGTGTAATTTATGTTTCTGGCGCTCTAGTTATGGAGCTCATTGGTGGAAAAATTGCAGAGCAACACGGTACAGATGCGTTAGTTTATGCCATAAGTTACAGCATTGAAGAAACCCTTGAAATGCTTGGTATTGCAACATTAATCTACACGGCAACAACTTACATATCTGAGCAGTTTCCAACTCTTTCTATTCAAATAAAAGATTAGAATGCCAGATAACTAACAGATAGAAAAAAGCCTCGATATCATCGAGGCTTTTTTATTTTAAATCAGTTAACACACGTCCGATTCTTAGAACGGAATGTCATCATCAAAATCCATTGGCGGCTCATTATATTGAGGTTGAGCTGCTTGTGGAGCTTGTTGTTGAGGAGCCTGCTGTTGCTGAGGCGCAAAATTATTCTGTGGCGCAGGTTGTTGAGGCTGGCCCCAATTGCCTTGCTGTTGTTGACCGCCAGCTGGAGCACCTTGTCCACGACCACCAAGCATTTGCATTACGCCGTTAAAGCCCTGAACAACCACTTCTGTTGTAAAACGGTCTTGACCATTCTGATCTTGCCATTTACGAGTTTGTAATTGACCTTCAACGTAAACTTGAGAGCCTTTACGTAAGTACTCACCAGCAACTTCTGCTAATTTGCCAAACAGAGCAACACGGTGCCATTCTGTTTTTTCACGTTGCTCACCAGTTGCCTTATCACGCCAAGTTTCAGACGTTGCAATTGTAATATTCGCTACCGCACCGCCACTTGGCATGTAACGGATTTCAGGATCTTGCCCTAAGTTACCAACAAGGATAACTTTATTTACACCACGGCTGGCCATAGTTTGCTCCAGATTATTAAGGGGGAAAACGGTTTTCACCCGGTTATATATACAGTAGTCATCAGTCTAACACGTTCATTGTGAAATCTGATACCCCTAAACGGAGAAAGCATACTATAGTAATAAAAATTAGAGAGTAATTTCTCACAATTTAACGTTCAATTTATTATAAAATTCATCAAGTTCGCAAAAGATGAGATTGCGCTCCCAACTATCAAAATATATGATGTCATTTTTTTGACGAAACGCTAACTTTACAAGTTTATTCATCATTTATAATGGTGATTACTCCCCCTAATGCCCAGGAGCGATATGAAACAACAAAATATAAAAATGATAAGTGATAGTTATCGTACCTTAACAAAGGCATTTGACTTTATAGCAATTAACTTATTACTGACCTCTATTCTATCTTTTTATGGGCTTGAAGAAACCGCAGTCGATCTATCTGCGGGTCTCTTATTTTCTACTATTTTTCTACTTATTAGCGAATATTCGGGTCTCTACACTATTAATACAAAAATTGAGTTAAAGAAATATCTTTTAAGGCTAACTTTCTCTTTACTCCTTACTGTATCAATATTTTTTATATTAAAGCTTCGTCTCGCAAATTTAGAAGGCATGAAGATCAGCAATCTAAACTCGCATATATCCCTTCTTTGGTATATTTGTGTTTGGTGTGTGCTCTCTCTTTCTCGAACAATTTGCACCTTAAGCTACACCTACATTGTAATACCAAGATTAAAGACCAATAAGATCGCGATCATTGGTTTAACACCTGCAGGCCTTTCAATTGAACAAGCACTAATTTCAAAATACAAAAATCAAAAAGTTAGTATTGAGTTTTATGATGACCGTTCAAGCAGTCGTTTTAGTTATGTAAATAAAAGCGGTTATGCTGGTAAAGTCTCAGAGCTGATTGAAAAAGTAAAAAATGATGAAATTCAAAGTGTGTATATTGCACTGCCTATGGTGGCTAAAGATCGTATCAAAGACATCATTCATCAATTATCAAACTCAACCGTTAATGCTTACATTGTTCCAGATCTCTACACGTATAAATTAAGCGTTTCACAAATAAAACGCATTGGAAATGTACATACATTTAGTATTTTCAGCTCACCGTTTGAAGGGCTAGGAGCGATCATTAAGCGCATTGAAGATATTGTTATCGGCTCATTAATTACATTATTAATCCTACCGGTTCTATGTATTGTCGCTTTAGGTGTGAAATTAAGCTCTCCAGGTCCTATTCTATTTAAACAAGACAGATATGGCCTAGGTGGTAAAAAAATTAAAGTTTGGAAGTTCCGTTCAATGAAAGTGATGGAAAATTCTGAAGTAGTTACTCAAGCGACCAAAAATGATCCTAGGGTGACTCGCTTTGGGAGTTTTATTCGCAGAACATCATTAGATGAACTCCCACAGTTTATTAATGTATTACAAGGAAGTATGTCTATTGTTGGCCCTCGACCTCATGCTGTTGCACATAATGAGGAGTACCGAGTATTAGTCGACAATTACATGGTAAGACATAAAATTAAACCCGGTATTACAGGGCTAGCACAAATCAATGGCTACCGTGGAGAAACCGATACATTAGATAAGATGGAAAAGCGTGTAGAGTATGATATTAAGTACTTACAAAACTGGTCTCTATCAATGGACCTTAAGATTATTTTCTTAACTGTTTTTAAAGGATTTGTGAGTGATACGGCCTACTAAAACGCCCATATCTTTCAACAAACTTATACTGCTTACTACTTCATTAGTAAGCAGTTCTTGTTATGCTTATCTAACACCAAAACCACATATCGGCCCGGCAGGCGTAGAATACCAAAGTAATGTAGCGGTAGATTATGGCTATGATGATAACGTAAATTATCAATCAGACCATACGCCACATGTACAATCTGATTTCTTTAATGTTAAGCCCTTTGTCCAACTAAAAGGGGTTCATAATGCAGATGTCTATACCTTGCAATACACTGGCGACTATAGACAGTACCAAGAAAATAATACATCCGATGATTACTATGACCACCACATTGCGTTTATTGGCTCATGGAAAAAAGGATTGAACAACGATTTACTTTTCACCATAGAAAATACAATTGGTCATGAAAACCGAGGCGAAGGGTTAACTGATGGCTTATCTGCTGAACAGTTTCAAAAATATGGTATTACTGATGTTTTAGAAACAAACATGTTTCATACAGAATTACGCTATAGTATTGATAAGCAAGATAGTATTGGAAAGTTAAGCTTTGCAGTTCAATACAAAGACTTCACTTATGATGACAGAACTTCCAATTCTGCATCTGGGAGTATCTATAACTTTAACCAATACATAGAAGATCAAGAGTGGGATCAAACCACGTTCACTATTGAACTATTTGATCAAGCATCCAGTCGAACTCGGTTTCGTTATTCTATTGTTAGTAACTTAAGGCATTACAAAATTAATAACCTTAAAGACACGAATGAAACGTTTTTTATCGCTGGCATTAAAACGATCAGAACAGGAAAAACAACTATTGATGCCAATATTGCTTGGCTCTATAAGGACTTTCCTAATAACCCTGATTCTGAACATTTTGGAGGGTTAAACTGGGATATAGACATTAAATGGAGCCCAGTCAGACACTCTAGTTTTCATTTTTACACAGATCAATCAGTAGAGGATCCTACAGAAATTGGTGGCTATGTTTTAAATACTGAATATGGAACCAATTGGGAACATTTTTGGTGGTCGAGTAGACTTTCCACCACATTGGGTTACCGCTATAAAACCAGCGCAGATAAAGATAAAAGCTCAGATAAAGTTGAAACAAAAACAGAAGCTATAGCTAAAATTACCTATAAATTTAGACCTTCGATTCAATTTGAACTGAGCTACCAACAACTTGTGAATGAATCCAATAAGGAATTCGATGATTTCACCATTAATTCAGTCGAAACGGTTACTCAAACGTTAGGCTATGATAAATCACTTATTATGTTTACAACTAAGGTGCAAATTTAGATGAAACCCTTATTTATTTCTTTTTGCCTATTTCTATCTTTTGTTTCTAATGCATTTGCATCTGAAGCTCAAGACACGCCTTCTGATACACAAGAAAAAGCAAAAGCTGAACAATCCCAACCGAAAGAAGATCTTGGTTATATTTTAGGTGCTGGGGACACTATTCAAATTTCAGTTTTCAAAGAACCAGAAATGACAACTCGCCTAAAAATACACCGTGGAGGCTATGTTAATTTCCCTTATCTTGGTGAAATAAAACTATCAGGTAGAACCCCTACGCAAATTGAAGAAGATATCGAAGCAAGATTAGCTGACGGCTATATTCTACAACCAATGGTAACCGTCAGTATTGAAGCATTTCGCAAGTTCTTTATCAGTGGTGAAGTGGCAAATCCAAATGGATACGAATTTCAGCCTGGTTTAACTGTTGAGCAAGCTATTGCTATGGCTGGTGGCTTCACAGATAGATCAGATCGAGATTCTATAAACGTACGCTCAGCAGCAACAAATGAGTTAATCGAAGATGTGGCTCCAACCTACCCTGTAGGTCCGGGCGATGTAGTTATCATTGAACAGAGTTTTTTCTAAATTATGGCACTATCAATTATTGAAAATGGCAAAAAGCTAGAAAGTACAATCGATTTTTCGAACTTTTTAAAAGAGTTTAAAAAATATCGTCTGCGCGTGCTACTCGTTGTTTTGGCTATAACATTGGCTGCATTTCCGTTAATTAACGGAATGACACCTCAATATACAGCAACGGCAACTATCGTTTTAAAAGCTAAAACAGATAACTCCACTCCAATTGATCAAGTAGAAGACTTTGATGCAACTCAAGCTGAATACTACCCAACTCAAGCGGAATTACTTCAATCAAAAACCGTTATTGAAGCAGCCGCTAAAAAATTAGATCTTATTAATAGTCCAATCTTTGAAGCTGAGGATAAAGACGAAAATATCCCTCAATCTGAAGAAGAGCAACTCTATTCAATAGTAAAAGCAATCAAGAAAAAGCTCTCTATCTCTCCAGTACGTTTTAGCCAATTAGTTCATGTTTCTTATGAATCTAAAGACTCCGATATGTCAGCATTAGTTGCTAATGCTGTCGTTGAAAGCTATATCGAGCAACAAGAACAAAGAAAAATAGAAAAAACTCAACAAGCTCAACAGTGGAATAACACTCGTATGAGTGAGCTAAAAGAGAAAATTAAACAACAGAAAGCCGATATTGATAAGTTCTTGTCAGATAATGGATTACTTACCTATCAAGGTGTTGATGGTTTTGAAACAGAACAATTAGCGTTAGTTAACGATCGACTTGCAACGGCCAAAGAAAAACGAATCACTGCCAAAGCTAATTACAACACAATAAGCGAAGCTCTCGGCTACCCTCTAGAAGACGTTGCTACTTTACCAAGTATTTCTAACCATGCTCAATTACAAGATCTTAGAATTGCGTTAATTCAAGCAAAACGCACCTTATTCGATCTTCAAAAAATGTATGGTCCTAAAAACCGTCAAATATTAGAAGCTAACGCTCAAATAAAAGCGATTGAACTCCAAACAACTGCTCTTTTAAAAGAACTTAAAACAGGATTATACAAAGAATATCAAGCTGCGATTGAGAGAGAAAACAAATACAGAGCTTTACTTGCTGAGCAGAAAAAAGATTTCACTGCATTAGCAGCAAAAAAAGATACTTATAATACAATGAAAGTAGATCTTGATAAAACTCAAGAACTGTATGAAAAAATATTTTTACGCAGCAAAGAACAAGAACTAACCGTTTTATATCGTGAACCGGTTGCTCGTTTACTTGATGCTGCTACACCACCTCACAAACCAAGCAAACCTAATAAAGCACTCTTGTTAATTATGGTTTGTGCTATGACGATCATTTTTAGTCTTCTATTTATCATCATAAAATCAGCATTAAACAAATCAATCAATAATTTAACTCAAGTTAATACTCGCTTAGGCTTACAAGGTATAGGGGAGCTAATCAGTCTAAATTATATTGATGAGTTGGCTTTATTTACTAAAAACTTCTTTAAAAATAGTTATTCAGCAGAAACTGTTCATGCTATTCGTACAACCATTCTTTTAGATGATAAGCCTTGGCCTATCATTGGTTTAGCATCAACTGAATCGACTGAAAGCAATGAACTAAATAGCTATCTACTTGCATATTCATTCTCACAAGACCGCTCAACCTTACTTATTGATTTAGATTATAGAAAGGAAATTTCGTTAACTGAAGCAATCCTAATGCAGAAAGAAAACGAGGTTGATACTAAAAAAGCAGAGAATAGTGATGATTTCGAAACGGTCCCAACATCCACAGTAATGGGTGTAGCAGAGGCATTAGAACAAAAACACCCAATCAACGATTGTCTAATAAAAATTGAAAATAACTTAACATTTTTACCTCGTGGCACATTAACAGAAACACCATTAATCACCTTAGCTTCAGAAGAGCTAAGTAACCAACTAAAAGAGTTAAGCAAGCAATTTGAACAAGTTATCGTTAATTTACCAGCAATGACAGAAAGCAAAGATGCTCAACTAATCGCTCGCCATCTATCCGGTGTAATTTACACTGTGCAAGCAGGTGAACTAAGTGCTAATCATATCCTTGCTAACATTGAAAAAGTTAGACAAGTTCAAACACCAATTATGGGTGTAATACTTACTGATGTTCAAAACGACGAATTAGAAACAGAAGAAGCCAAGCAACAATTAATCCACCAAAATGATGACGTTTTAGGTTAATAATATGAGCTTGCTAAAAAGTATTACTACAATAGCAGGAGCATCAGTGATTTCTCAGATCATTGGTGCAGTTTCAATTTGGCTGATATCTCATAAATACAATATGTCACAGGTCGGCATTTACGCACTTGTGTACAGTATTGTTTTAATTGGGGCTCAAATTTGTACTTTTGCATCACAGTTATTGTTACCAAAGCAAAATGACCATACTTTATCGCAAAATATCGTATTCTCGTTACTTCAAAGTATGCTTATTGCTCTTCCTTACAGCTACATCATGACGCTATTTTTTGAGCAAAATGGATACATACTCTATGTTCTAACGCTTTGTCATGCTTGGATTCTTGTATCTGAAAACTTATTGCTACGCGTAGAAAATATCCGTTTATTAGCCTTCCAACGAATCTCTGTTTCATTATTGGTTATCGGCGCTATATTCCTTACTCCGAATATCGAGTTATTCTATTTTTGTTGGGCAGCCGGATTATTATTCCTTATCTGTGCATGGCTAACCTATTCAGTCTCATTTACTCAAATTTCAATATCTCACTTTTCGCTTTCAAATAATTTAGCATTTATTAAAGAAAACCGAGCTCATTTATCAGGGATTGGGAGTGCAGAAGTACTTGCGATGGCCAACAATAACCTACCGACACTATTAATTAACTTTTGGTTTTCTCCATTAACCGCTGGCTATTTTGCTGTTGTTAATCGCTTTTGTTTGGCTCCAGTGACCATTGTTGGTAATGCGGTCAGAAACTCTATTTTTTCTAAGTGGTCCATTGATTTTCGAAATAACACCTTCAATTTTCAAGAGTTTAAAAAAGTTCGCTTAATGTTATTGGTATTAGGTTTAATCGCGACCGCTGGTGTATTAATTTTTTATCCTTTAATCATGCAATTAGGTTTTAATGATGAATGGCTAAGCTCGGTACCAACCTCTCGCTATATGCTTCCTTATTTATTACCGGCACTGGCAGTGTGTCCTCTAACAGTGATTGAATTGGTATTTGGTTCACCAAAATATTTCCTTCGCATTCAAATTGAGCAATTACTAGTAATCGTGCTCGCTTTTGTTGTATTTCCTTACTTCCACAAAGATTACGCTTATTCTGTTTTATTATTTGCGGTCTTATCCTTTATTCGTTACGCCTTTATTTATTTAAAAGTAAACAAAAGAGCACACCTTTTAGCTAAGGAAGATGCTTAATAATGAAAATGAACACGGGCTTATATCTTCAAATCTACGCCATATTTACTCTTATTTTTTGCGGCTCGACACAATATTTTACAGGTGTTTCTGCTGTTTTATGGCTACCGTTTTTGCTCGCTTTCGCCATGACGGGGTTATTATTACTACAAGTTCGTTATTCTCCCCTGAATTTAGACCATAAAGAAATGATCATATTGATACTCTTTCTTGGTTTTTTTGGTATAGCCTTAGTTAGTACTTACTTACAAAACGGAGTTACGATAACAATCGTTGGTCTAAAGAATGAACTTGCACTCTCATTAATACTGTTTTGTTTATTACTTCGATTTTGTCGTGAATCACAAATCTACCGAGTAACGAAAACACTCTATTGGATTTTCTATGCTCAATTTCCCGTCGTCTTATATCAAGTGTTTGTTATTTTACCCCAACGGGTTGCATCTGAAGGTGAGTTTGAAAAGTGGGATTCCGTCGTAGGAACCTTTGGTGGCGACCCTATGGGTGGAGGGAATACCGCTGCGATGGGATTATTCTGTTTATTAATAATGCTATTAAAACTTTCAGAATATAAGCATGGTTTAACAACAATAAAATCGACGATTTTACATATTGGTGCCGCCTTTACTCTCTGTATTTTAGGTGAGATTAAATTTGTCATTTTACTCTCCCCAATTCTACTGGCTTATGTATGGCTTTCTCCAAGTTATATTAAGGGAATGAAAAGTTATGATATTAAAATTATCTTAGCTATTGTGAGTGGCATGCTACTACTTATGAGTATCGCTATCTTACTGCTTTCTCTCTCTTACTCATCGGCTTTTGGTAGTGACCCAACCAAAGGACCGTTAGATATATTTATTGATTCATTAGAATATATTTTTGATCCCAACTACATCATGCCATCAGGTGAGCTAGGCCGAATGACCACTATTTTCTTTTGGTTAGAGCATAACGATTTATTCGGTTTACCAAGTACATTATTTGGTTATGGGTTAAATACCACCAACCACGGTAGTGCTGTAGCTCCCGGTTTTTTAAATGTGGTTTTTAATGTCATTCTCGATTCAACAGCTCTCAGTGTTCTTTTGTGGGAATTAGGCATCATAGGTACGCTTTTTTTCATTTCAATGACAATCTATATCCTTAAGGTCTGTAAACCTACTCCCTTATTTAATCGCAAGGATGTAGCCAAAGAAGACATCAGGTTAATGAGCTACCCGCCAGCATTTAATGCATTTGCCATCGGGTGTTTATTAAGCCTTCCATATAGTCAAATATTGATGCTTGTTCCCATGCTTCAATTTCTTTTTTACTTATCATTAGGCTCAAACCTAGTGATCCGAAAATCACTGATCACGGCGGCAGAAAACCATGACTAAACTTCCATTTATCTCAGTCATTATCAAGACTTATAATGAAGAAGCAGGCATAGAGAAAACTATCTCCAGTATCAAAAAAAATATGGGGGTATTCCCTCATAAAATTATTGTTGCGGATAGTTTGTCTACCGACAACACTCAAGATATCGCCACCAAAATGAACGTAACGGTTGTTTCTCTTACTGAACCAGAAGATCGTTGTTGCGGTGTAGGACATCAACTTGGTTACCTTTATAGTGAAGGTGATTTCCTGCTACTTCTTGATGGTGATATGGAATTGGAATCAGGATTTATTAAACAAGGTGTCTCCTTCTTACTTGAAAACACTCAATATGCAGGTGTTGCCGGTTCTGTAGAAATGGATGATGTTGATAGTTATGAGTTTAAATCTCGTAAACAGCGCCTGCATCAAATTTATCCTATCGGTGATTGCTCACATTTAGGTGGTGGCGGTCTTTATCGAAAAACGGCCATTGATGAGATTGGGTATTTAACCAATCGCAACCTTCATGCTTATGAAGAATCAGAGCTTGGAATGCGTTTAACTCACGCAGGATATAAATTACATCGACTTGATGTTCCTTATTTTTTCCATACATCATATACCATGTCATCATTAGCATTAATGAAACATCGCTGGAAAGGCGGTTACCTTTTTGCTCCAGGAGAATTAGTGAAAGGCGCTTTTGGGACGCCATTATTTTCACATGCTCTAAAAACCATTAAGAATGAAGCTATCTTTGCTGTTTATTTATTTATTCTATTCGCCTCACTATTTTCGTTTAATCCGATGTTAATTGGAGCGACTTCCTTACCTTTATTCGCTTTCCTCGGATTAAAAACACTAAAAAATCGCTCTATCAGAGATGCCCTTCAAAGCGTATTAAATCTTTCAGTCTTTGCAGCAGGATTAATTAGAGGATTATTTATCCCTTTAAAAGACCCAAAAACACCACCACCACATACCGTTATTAACGAGGGTAAAAAATGAAAATTCTATTAGTTAATAAATTCTTTTTTATGAAAGGTGGCGCAGAAACGGTTTACTTCCAAGAACGAGATATGCTCCTTTCTGAAGGAGTAAAAATTGTTGAGTTCTCGATGCAGCATGAGAAAAATATTGAATCAGAATACTCTGAGTTTTTTGTTCAAAATGTCGATTATTATCAGAAGCAGACCATAAAAGATAAACTAGCAACAGCTATGAATTTCATTCATAACCGACAAGCATGTGAAAAGTTGCAGGCTCTATTAGAACAAGAAAAGCCCGACTTGGTGCATTTTCATAATATCTATCATCAGCTCACACCATCAATTATTAAAGTAGCTAAGCAGTTTGGCTGTAAAACAGTACTTACTGCCCACGATACTAAAATAGCTTGTCCAAGCTACACCATGTACCGCAATGGCCATACATGTGAAGCTTGTGTTCATGGCTCAGTTTGGAATGCGACTAAGTATCGCTGCCAAGAAGGGTCTCTAAGTAAAAGCTTTTTATTATCTGTAGAAGCGATATATCAAAAAATCAGCAAAAATTATCAATATCTAGATGCTATCGTTTCTCCAAGTCGCTTTTTAGGACGATTCATTCAACAAAAACTGCCACATAACCGCATTGAAGTCATCGTTAATGGTATTGATGAAAACGTTTCTTTAGAGGGAATAAAAGATAGTGGTTACTACCTTTATCTTGGGCGTTTAAGTCAAGAAAAAGGAGTTCCTACGCTAGCAGAAGCTCATCAATTAATGACAGAGAAAGCTGGCTTAAAAATCGTTGGAGATGGTCCTGAATTTAATCAATTAAAAGATAATTACCCCACAGCAGAGCTACTTGGTTTTAAAAGTGGTGGAGAGCTTTTAACGCTAATTAAAGAAGCTAAAGCCGTGATTGTCCCATCAGAGTGTTATGAAAACTGCTCGATGTCAGTGATAGAAGCCATGTCTTATGGAAAGCCAGTTATTGGTTCAAAAATTGGTGGGATACCAGAACAAATTAGAGATGAGATTGACGGCTATTTATTTGAAGCCGGTAATGCTCAAGCGCTTGCTGATAAACTGGATCTACTGGTAAAAGAACCTGTAAAAACCATTGATATGGGAAAAAATGCAAGAGAGCGTTTTTTAAGTAAGTACACGCTAACTAAACATAAAAACGATTTACTAAATCTATATCAAGAATTATTGAAAGGATAATAACATGACAGAAAAAATCACCGTCATTGGCACTAGAGGCATCCCTAATGTATTAGGTGGCGTAGAAACTCATTGCCAACACCTTTATCCTGAAATTCATCGTCAATTTAATAATGATATCTGCGTAATAGCACGCTCACCTTATGTGGACTATAAAATATCCTCATATCAAGGGGTTCAAACTAAAGCCGTTTGGGCTCCTAAGAAAAAATCCCTTGAAGCGATAATTCATTCAACACTCGCATCGTTAACCACACTATTTGACGGTTCTAAAGTTGTACACGTACACGCAATAGGACCAGGACTCGTTGTTCCCTTATTGCGCTTATTAGGAAAAAAAGTTGTTTTCACCCACCATGGTCCTGATTATGACCGTCAAAAATGGGGAGGGTTTGCCAAACGCATTCTTCAATTAGGTGAAAAGTTAGCGGCTACTTACGCAAATGAAGTTATTGTTATTTCAGAAGTAATCAATAACATCATCAAAGAAAAATACAATCGCTACGATGCTCACCTTATTTATAATGGTGTGAAACTACCTACACAATTGCCGCAAGAAAAAATAGACTCTACTCTATCTAAATTTTCACTCACAGCAGGAAGTTACTTTGTTGCAGTAGGCCGGTTTGTTGAAGAGAAAGGGTTTCATGACCTCATTAATGCTTACCAACAAGCTAACCTTAATATTCCATTGGTTATTATGGGCGATACCGATCACCCTACGCCTTATAGTGAAAAACTCAAACAACAAGCAAGAGATGTTGATGGCGTCATTCTTACTGGTTTTTTAAAAGGTGACGAACTGCAAGCCATTTTCTCTCAAGCAAAAACATTTGTAATGCCGTCATATCATGAAGGCTTGCCTATCGCTCTACTTGAGGCTATGTCTTATTCTTTACCTGCAATTGTCAGTAATATTCCGGCTAACTTAGAGGTGAAACTAACTCCAGATACATATTTTTCTGTTGGTAATACCGAAGAGTTAACAGTACAACTCGTTCAGCATGCTAAAAATGAATATAGCAACATCAATTATGCATCCTATCTTGAATACTACGACTGGGAAAAAATAGCGACTCAAACTATGGCGGTATATCAAAACGCGTTAACTAAGAAGGCATCAAGTGAACAATCATAAACAACAAAAGTTACTTGAGCATTTCTACTCATCTTTAGATGAGAATGTCATTGATGAGCTCACTGAAGAACAAAAAGAATCCATTGAACGCGCGATCATTGCGACGGGGTTAGGTTCAAATAATCGCGTTGATATTAGAAAAAGTATTTCTGTTTTTAATAAGCGCTACTTTTTCGTTTTCCTTCTCGGACGAGATTATCGACAGCAGTTACGTAAAGAATCCCCTTTTGCATTATTAATGCTTACCTTTCTTATATCTATCGGCATTTTTTGTATATTAGGGCTAGCTGTTTTTGCTTTGTATCTGATCAAATCGGCCTTAGGAATTGATATTTTCCATAACTTTTCTTTTGGTGTTTGGGATTGGTTTAAAGAGTTAATGCAGCATTAGTTTTACATGTGGTTTTCATGCTTATTAAAGAGAAAATCACATTAATAATGATACGGAGCTCTATTTTTGATGAAAGCACTTCATTTCATGCACCTAAGTCGATAAACTGCGTCGATAATAATGAGGCTCAAAATGAAGCCTCCATTAAATTTTTAAATATTGTCTTTCTAGGACTGAATTATGATCAAAAAATGTTTATTTCCTGCCGCAGGCTACGGCACACGCTTTTTACCAGCAACAAAATCAATGCCAAAAGAAATGATGCCTGTTGTAAACAAGCCTCTTATTGAATACGGTGTTGAAGAAGCAATCAATGCTGGTATGGACGGTATGTGTATTGTTACTGGTCGTGGTAAACATTCTTTAATGGATCACTTTGATAAAAACTACGAATTAGAACACCAAATCAGTGGTACAAACAAAGAAGAACTTCTTGAAGATGTTCGTGAACTGATTGATTCAGCTCATTTCACTTATATTCGTCAACGTGAAATGAAAGGCTTAGGTCATGCAATTTTAACCGGTCGTGAACTTGTAGGTGATGAACCTTTCGCAGTTGTACTTGCTGATGACTTATGTGTGAACGAAGAGCAAGGCGTATTGGCTCAAATGGTTGCTTTATACAAGCAATTCCGTTGTTCTATCGTTGCTGTAGAAGAAGTACCAGACAACGAAACACATAAATACGGTGTGATTTCTGGTGAAATGATCAAAGATGATTTATACCGTGTTGATAACATGGTAGAAAAGCCAGAGCCAGGAACAGCACCAAGCAACCTAGCTATTATTGGTCGTTACATCCTAACTCCTGATATTTTTGAATTAATCGAGCAAACAGAACCAGGTAAAGGCGGTGAAATTCAAATCACCGATGCTCTACTAAAACAAGCACAATCAGGCTGTGTTTTAGCTTATAAATTTAAAGGTAAGCGTTTTGACTGTGGCAGCGTTGAAGGTTATATCGAAGCAACGAACCACTGTTATGAAAACATTTATCTAAAAGATAAAAAATCATCAGAATTAGCAAAAAAAGTAACGGGTAAAAAATAACCCTAACACTTAAATAAATAATAACGCCCCATGTTTAGACATGGGGCGTTTTGTTTCACCTCTCTAATCCCATCATCACTACACTGTTTTTTTATCCAGTAAAATGCTTTTCTGTTTTCTTACTCTGTGCAATACTTAACCCTTAGTTATTTTTATTGCAGTGAGACTCCCATGGATAAAATTGAAGTTAGAGGGGCCAGAACCCATAACCTAAAAGACATCAGCTTAACTATCCCAAGAGATAAGTTGATTGTAATTACAGGACTTTCAGGTTCAGGTAAGTCTTCTTTAGCCTTTGATACCTTATATGCAGAAGGCCAACGACGTTATGTTGAATCTTTATCAGCGTACGCTCGTCAATTTTTATCTCTAATGGAAAAACCTGATGTAGACCACATTGAAGGTCTCTCTCCTGCCATTTCAATAGAACAAAAGTCCACCTCTCATAACCCTAGATCAACGGTTGGAACTATTACCGAGATTTACGATTATTTGCGTCTTCTTTATGCTCGTATTGGTGAGCCTCGCTGCCCTGAGCACCATGTTGAATTAACCGCACAAACCATCAGCCAAATGGTAGATAAAGCATTGGAATTGCCTGAAGGCACAAAGCTGATGCTATTAGCTCCTATTGTTAAAGAACGCAAAGGTGAACATGTTAAAACCCTTGAAAACCTAGCTGCGCAAGGGTTTATTCGGGCTCGTATTGATGGAGAAGTTTGCGATCTTTCTGATCCTCCGACACTAGAATTACATAAAAAACACACCATTGAAGTTGTGGTTGATCGCTTTAAGGTCAGAGATGATCTTCAACAACGCCTCGCAGAATCATTTGAAACTGCTTTGGAATTAACAGGCGGTATTGCGGTTGTCGATTATATGGATGACAGCGAACACGATCCTTTAATCTTCTCTGCGAACTTTGCCTGTCCACATTGTGGTTATAGCATGCAGGAACTTGAGCCTCGCCTGTTCTCTTTTAATAATCCAGCAGGGGCCTGTGGCACTTGTGATGGATTAGGCGTACAACAATACTTTGATGCCGATAGAGTCGTTTTAGACGATAAGCTAAGTATCGCAGAAGGTGCTATTAAAGGTTGGGATCAAAAAAATTATTACTATTTTCAAATGCTAGGGTCATTAGCTAAACATTATGGTTTTGATTTATTCGCACCATTTAAATCCATCTCAAAAAAATTCCAAAACATTATTCTTAATGGCTCAGGCAGTGAAGAAATTGAATTTCAATACAGTAATGATCGCGGCGATCTACGAGTCAAACGCCATCCATTCGAAGGAATACTAAACACCCTAGATCGTCGCTATAAAGAAACGGAATCAAGTGCCGTTCGAGATGATCTATCCAAATATATTTCAACTCAATCTTGTTCAAGTTGTCACGGTACACGCTTACGTTTAGAGGCGAGAAATGTGTTTGTGGGTGATACCACATTACCTGAAATCTGCGAAATGAGTATTCAAGACTCAATGGCTTTCTTTAGTTCGTTAACGTTACAAGGACAAAAAGCACAAATTGCCGATAAAGTAATGAAAGAGATTAACGAACGCCTTCACTTTTTGGTTAATGTTGGCCTTAATTACCTCAATTTATCACGCAGTGCCGATACCTTATCCGGTGGTGAAGCCCAACGTATTCGTTTAGCCAGTCAAATCGGAGCCGGCCTAGTCGGTGTAATGTATGTCCTTGATGAACCATCTATTGGCCTGCATCAACGAGATAATGAACGCCTATTAAAAACGCTAAATCACCTCCGAGATTTAGGGAATACAGTTATCGTAGTAGAGCATGATGAAGATGCTATTCGCAGTGCCGATCATATTATTGATATTGGCCCTGGTGCAGGTGTTCATGGTGGCCATATTGTTGCCGAAGGTGATTATGAAGCCATTATTTCAAATCCAGACTCATTAACTGGCCAATATTTAAATGGTACAAAAAAAATTGCGGTACCAAATGAACGTGTTAAGGCCGATCCTAAAAAACAAGTAGAACTTATTGGAGCAACAGGAAACAACTTAAAGAACGTGACGTTAAAACTGCCAGTGGGATTATTTACTTGTATCACAGGGGTTTCCGGTTCAGGTAAATCAACCTTAATCAATGATACTTTCTTTAAAATTGCTCATACTCAATTGAACGGAGCCACCACATCAGAGCCAGCTCCGTATAAAAAAATTAAAGGTATCGAACATTTTGATAAAGTTATCGATATTGATCAAAGCCCAATAGGTCGAACACCTCGTTCAAACCCAGCAACTTATACTGGTATTTTCACACCGATACGTGAACTTTTCTCTGGAACGCCAGAATCACGATCTCGCGGTTATAAACCAGGCCGATTTAGCTTTAACGTTCGAGGTGGACGTTGTGAAGCGTGCCAAGGTGATGGTGTTATCAAAGTAGAAATGCACTTTCTACCAGATGTTTATGTTCCATGTGATGTGTGTGCGGGTAAGCGATATAACCGTGAGACATTAGAAGTAAAATACAAAGGAAAGAGTATCGATGAAGTCCTTCAAATGACCATTGAAGATGCTCATACCTTCTTTGAGCCAGTTCCTGTTATTGCTCGTAAACTACAAACCTTAATGGACGTTGGCCTCTCTTATATTCGTTTAGGTCAGGCTGCAACGACTCTTTCTGGTGGTGAGGCTCAACGTGTAAAACTAGCAAGAGAGCTCTCAAAACGAGATACAGGTAAAACACTGTATATCCTTGATGAACCAACAACAGGTCTTCACTTTCATGATATACAACAATTATTAACGGTTCTTCATCGTCTACGTGAGCGAGGCAATACAATCGTCGTAATTGAGCATAACTTAGATGTAGTGAAAACAGCTGACTGGATTGTTGATTTAGGTCCAGAAGGCGGACAAGGCGGTGGTGAGATCATTGCAGAAGGCACACCTGAAGATGTTGCACAAGTTGAAGGCTCTCATACGGCACGCTTCTTAAAACCGATGCTAAAATAACGTAACTCAGCAGAAAGTCCGCACTTTCACCTATGGATAAGATAGAATAAGGCCAACATTTTTGTTGGCTTTATTATATAAGGAAATAGTTGGAAAATGGCTACGCTCTTAACTCAAGGCACCCTATTAGAAGCAAAAAAAATCAAAAAGCCTCTAACCAAATCTTTTTTACTCAGCCTTACCATTCTTTTCTTTGTTTGTGCCCACTTTTTTCAGCCAAACCCTGGCGGTTCTGGCCTTCACCTTGCATTTAATGCCGCTTCTTGGATCCCTGCAAGTATCGCCATTGCCATTGCTCTTTTTCATATTGCAAAGCAAGGCATACTTAAGTTTTCGACATTAACCATCGTACTATTCATCTCGGTATGTTTATTATCAATTCCATTACTTTATCAAGAAGCATCCCCACACCTTGCTACCGGAAAATTTTTAGGCCTATGGGCTGGATTGCTCTTTTTTATTACTCTACAACAGTTTTCATTTTCAAATAAACAGAAGCAATGGCTGTTATGGTGCATCATTGGTTCAGTTCTTATTGAAACTCTATTTGGTTATATTCAATATCTGTTTTTAGAAGCTGGGAATTCATTTGGTTATAACGTAATAGCAAATCGCCCTTATGGCATTTTCCAACAACCCAATGTTATGGCGAGCTTTCTTGTAACTGGTTTAGCCATTGCTTCTTATTTCCTTGCAAGACAACCTATAAAGTATCGAGAAAATATCATTGCATTAACTTTGCTCTACGCAACAATCATATTCACTCTACCTTTAATTGTTGTTTTAGCTTCTCGTACAGGTTGGTTATCAGCTACTTTCAGTTTAGTTCTGCTTGTTCCTTATATGTGGAAATACTGTACTAAACCGCGTTTTATTTCTTGGCTGTTAGCGCTAGTCATTGGTTTTAGTGGAAGTTTTGCTCTACTCGATGTATCCAAAAATGATGATATTTCAAAGGTATCGCTTGCTAGCCAAAAAGCGGATTTAGATAGCCCAAGAAGATACACCTTCCCCCAAGCTCTAGATATGTTTTTAGAAAAACCCGTCACAGGTTATGGTTACGGTAATTACGAAGCTGAATACATTCTTTATACAGCGAAACAACATCAATTATCTTCTGACTACAAACCGGGGCTACCTTCAATGGATCACCCTCATAACGAGATCTTATACTGGGGAGTTGAAGGTGGTATTGTCGCTATTTTAGGTTTATTACTTGCCGCAGGTGGTGTTTTAGCCAAGATACGACGCAGCAAGCTGGATACTCAATTTGCTCTACTCGCTTTAATTGCCCCCATTTTTATTCATAGTCAGTTAGAGTATCCTTTTTATCATTCAATGATTCATTGGTTTACCTTTATTATTCTTTTATTTTGGATTGACCAATTAAGCTGTAAATACAAAAAATATCGAATCAGTGATATCAGTAAAATAACCCTACGTGTCAGTTCATTAGTATTACCGATTGTGACTGGTTTTTATATGCTATCAACGCTACATACAAACTGGGTATTAACTCAATTTGAAACCACAAAACCAATGAACCCAGACATTTTAAGTCGAGTAACCAACCCTGTTGTGTGGGAGGATAGATTCAATTGGGACGTACTTTCAACACAATTAAAAATCGGTATTATTAATAAAAAGCCAGAGCTAATTAAACCCTATATTGAGTGGTCACAAGAATTAATAAAAACCAAACCAAGACCTGCTTTTTATCAAAACTTAATCATTGCTTATCAAGCGTTGGGAGATGAAAAAAGAGCGGAAGATATAAGAAGAGAAGCCATATTCCTCTTTCCAAAAAGTAAATTTGAATCCGTACAACTCGATGAGAAATTACGGATGACTAACTAAAAACTATTAGCATAAACAGCCACGGGATTAAGTGGCTGTTTTATTTAACATTTACTTTAAAACATCAGATAATGCTTTTAAGCACAATGCGACATTCTCTTTTTTTGCTGCGTATCCCATAAGACCAATACGCCATGCCTTGCCAGCAAGCTCGCCTAAACCTGCACCAATCTCTAAATTATATTCCTCTAGCAACTGCTCTCTAACTTGAATATCAGAAATACCTACAGGTATATATACGGCATTCAATTGTGGTAAACGATATTCTTCATCAACAATAAACTTAATCCCTAACGCTTCAAGGCCTTGTTTTAACTCTTGGTGATAATCAGCATGACGCTGCCACGCCTGCTCAATTCCTTCATGTTTAAGCATTAACAGTGATTCATGCAAAGCATATAAACTATTTACTGGTGCAGTATGGTGATAACTACGCTTTCCTTCTCCACTCCAATACCCAAGAACCAAACTTTGATCTAAAAACCAACTTTGTACTACCGAGGATCTCGATTTCATTTTAGCAACCGCTTTATCAGAAAAAGTAACAGGAGATAATCCAGGAGTACAAGATAAGCATTTTTGAGAACCAGAATAAACCGCATCTAACTGCCATTCATCAACTAACAAAGGTACGCCACCTAACGAAGTCACCGCATCCACAATGGTTAAACAATTATATTGTCTCGCAATTTGTGCAATCGCTTTTGCGTCACTAAGAACACCAGTAGATGTCTCCGCATGCACAAAAGCAACAACGCTAATATCAGGGTTTTCTTCCAATGCTTGCGCGACTTTATCTAATGAAACAGGTTCACCCCATTTATCATCGATAATAATAGGAATACCACCACAGCGTTCTACATTTTGTCGCATTCGTTCACCAAATACACCATTACGACATACTAGTACTTTCTCGCCTTCTTCAACTAAATTCACAAAGCATGTTTCCATCCCTGCACTACCTGGGGCTGAAACCGCAATAGTAAAGTCATTTTTAGTTTGAAATGCGTACTTGAGTAGCTCTTTAACTTCATCCATCATTTTAATAAATAATGGATCAAGGTGACCGATAGTGGGACGGCTTAATGCTTGTAAAACTTGAGGAGAAATGTCAGAAGGACCAGGTCCCATAAGGGTTCTTTTCGGTGGTATAAAACTTTGCATTATAAACTCCTATCAATATGAGGTGATTAAAGAATAGACATAAGAAAAATTAAACTCAATTAGACTATTTGATTAGAGTGACTTAATTACGAAAAATAGCCCTATAAAGGTACTTTTTACTTAAAACAAAAGAAAAGTAAAAAAAGCATTACCAACAATTGACATTTGATTCATAAAAAAGCACATTATTGAAACGTATTTCATTTTGGAAATATAAAGAAGAGGAGCATTACCTAGGTAGCTTAATTTGTGGAGCCCAAACTCCAACACAAATAAGTGAGGGAGAGTAATGCCGAGATGATCCTATTGGGAGTAGGATTGTCGGTCGTTTAGGCTGAATCCTAACGATTGTCACTTAATTTATTAAGTGAAGAGCTTCTAGCAAACCACTCTTATTGCTATCGCTTCTTCACATTTATTTTTACACTGGATGTAGTCGGAGACAGGATAGTGAACCCTATTAATGTTGCCAAATTTGGCGGTACTAGCGTTGCAAATTTCGAAGCAATGACGAAAAGTGCAAGTGTCATTGAACAAAATCCAAATACTCACCTTGTAGTGATTAGCGCCTGCTCTGGCGTTACTAATCTTCTTGTTGAGCTTGCTAATGGCGTTCAAGATAATCACAGAAAAAAAGCAATTCTTGAAGAATTAAAAACCATTCATTTTTCTGTATTAGATCAGCTCGCAGATCCACTCATTCCAGAGCAAGCTATCTTAGATATATTGAATGATATTGAAAAAGCAGCAGATACAGCAACATCCCAATCAAATGATAAATTAACCGATCATCTCGTATCTTGTGGTGAGCTCATGTCTACTCACTTATTCACTCAATTACTCATTGAGCGAGGAAACCCTGCAGTACGTTTTGACATTCGCACTGTTTTGCGCACTGATTCTCGTTTTGGAAAAGGTGAACCACAACTTAATGATATATCTCGTTTAGCTCAAGAAAAACTGACACCACTTTGTCAGCAACAGATTGTGGTAACTCAAGGTTTTATTGGTTCTGATAGCGAAGGAAATACAACGACTTTGGGCCGTGGTGGCAGTGACTATAGTGCAGCACTTATTGCTGAGTCTGTAAATGCATGTGGTTTAGAAATTTGGACTGATGTACCTGGGATTTATACCACAGATCCTCGCATTGCTCCTAAAGCGTCACCAATTCCAGAAATTAGCTTTAGCGAAGCCTCTGAAATGGCAAACTACGGTGCAAAGATCTTACACCCATCAACACTTCTCCCTGCGCTTCGTCATCAAATTCCTGTTTTTGTTGGTTCATCAAAAGAACCTGAAAAAGGAGGCACTTGGATTAAAGAAAAAGTTGATAGTACTCCTTTATTTAGGGCGCTAACCCTTCGTTGTAACCAAACGATGGTAACACTGCATAGCCCAAGTATGTTCCATGCATATGGCTTCTTAGCTGAAGTTTTCAAGATTTTAGCTAAATACCAAATTTCTGTAGATTTAATTACAACTTCAGAAGTAAGCGTTGCTCTTACTTTAGATCAAACAAACACCAATGGTAAAGCACCAGAGCTTCCACTTGAAGCACAAAAAGAATTAGAAGAATTGTGTACTGTTGAAGTTGAACATAATCTTTGTTTAATCGCATTAATAGGTAACAAAATGAGTCATTCAAAAGGCTCTGCAAAACAAGTATTTGGTACTTTAGAGGAGTTTAATTTACGTATGATTTGTTATGGAGCTAGTCAACATAACTTATGTTTCTTACTTCATGAGTCTGAATCTAAACAAGCCGTTAAAATCTTGCACAAAGAACTTTTTGAACAATAATTGATACATACAAAAATGCCCATTACATTTAATGGGCATTTTTTAGTTTAAAAGGTCAATTGACTATTAATTCAAATTTGGACCTAACCACTTCTCAGCTTCAAGCATATTCCAACCTTTACGATCGGCATAGCTTTCGGCTTGATCTTGCTGAATCTGAGCAATCGCAAAATAACGAGAATCTGGGTGTGAAAAATACATTCCTGACACAGATGCACCGGGCCACATTGCATAGCTTGATGTTAAAGACATTCCAATAGATTCTTCAACATTCATTAACTCCCATAAAGCCCCTTTTTCTGTATGTTCAGGACAAGCTGGGTAACCAGGAGCAGGACGAATGCCTTGGTATTTTTCACGGATTAAATCATCATTTGAAAGCGTCTCATTAGGAGAGTAACCCCAAATTTCCTTACGTACTTTTTCATGTAAATATTCAGCAAAAGCTTCAGCTAGACGATCAGCCACCGCTTGAATCATGATAGCGTTATAATCATCACCATTTGCTTTATATTCATCAGCTAGTTCACGCTCACCAATACCACCAGTTACAGCAAAACCACCGATCCAATCATTTTTACCCGACTCTTTGGGTGCTATATAATCAGATAAACAATAATTAAAACCTTTCGGCTTCTCCGTTTGTTGTCGCAAATTATGAAGTACTTTTGCAACTGTAGTGCGTGATTCATCAGTATATACTTCAATATCATCACCAACACTGGAAGCTGGAAATAGCGCACACATTCCACGGGCTTTAAGTAACCCTTCTTTTTCAACTCGATCTAATAGATCATTTGCATCTTTAAATAATCGTTTGGCTTCTTCACCAACTTCTTCATGCTCTAAGATCTTCGGGTATTTTCCAACAAGAGACCACGTCATAAAAAATGGGGTCCAATCAATATAATTACGCAATGTTGAAACATCAAAGTTATCAAATATATGTACACCAGGCTTTAGTGGGACAGGAGGTGTATAAGAAGCCCAGTCAATAGCGACTTTATTCGCTCGAGCAACCTCTAAAGTCACAGGCTTAGTTCGCGGTTGTTTACGACTATGCTGCTCTCTAACACGTTCGTAATCAATATCTAGCTTCTCAACAAAAGAAGGTTTTAGTTCATTTGAAAGTAATGAAGTACATACACCTACAGCTCGAGAAGCATTATTAACGTACACAACAGGTTGAGAATAGTTTTGTTCAATTTTTACCGCTGTATGTGCTTTTGAAGTTGTTGCTCCACCAATCAACAATGGTAAATCAAACCCTTGTCGTTCCATCTCTTTAGCAACATGGACCATTTCATCTAATGATGGTGTTATTAATCCAGATAAACCAATGATGTCTACATTTTCTTCTTTGGCTACTTTTAAGATAGTTTCACAAGAGACCATGACACCAAGATCAATTATTTCATAGTTATTACACTGTAAAACCACGCCAACGATATTCTTACCAATATCATGAACATCACCTTTTACTGTTGCTAAAAGTATTTTACCGTTTGTTGCTCCAACTTCTTTAGACGCATTAATAAACGGTTCTAAATGAGCAACAGCTTGTTTCATTACACGAGCAGACTTTACTACTTGGGGAAGGAACATTTTTCCTTCCCCAAAAAGATCACCAACGACGTTCATTCCGTCCATCAATGGCCCTTCAATTACCTCTATTGGTCTTTCTGCATTGATTCGTGCTTCTTCTGTATCTTCGACAATAAACTCTGTTATCCCCTTCACTAGAGAATGCTCAAGACGTTTTTCAACAGGCCAGTCACGCCACTCTAAAGCAGATTTATCTTCAACTTTACCAACAGCTCGTTCTAAATACTCAGTTGCAATATCAAGTAAACGCTCCGTAGAATCATCTCGACGATTCAATACCACATCTTCAACCGCTTCACGCAGATCTTCTGGTACGTTATCATATATTTCCAGCTGCCCCGCATTTACGATGCCCATATCCATACCATTTTTAAAACAGTGATATAAAAATACGGCATGGATAGCTTCACGAACGTAGTTATTTCCACGGAAAGAAAAAGAGACGTTAGAAACACCACCTGAAATCATTGCATGAGGAAGCGTTCGCTTTATATCACCAACGGCTTCAATAAAGTCTACTGCATAGTTATTATGTTCATCGATACCTGTAGCAACCGCAAAAATATTAGGGTCAAAAATAATATCTTCAGGTGGGAAGCCAACTTCATCAACTAAAATATTGTAGGCATTGGTACAAATTTCAATTTTACGCTCCCGAGTGTCCGCTTGGCCAACTTCATCAAAAGCCATAACGATCACTGCAGCACCATAACGACGTATTAACTTGGCTTGATGTACAAACTTTTCTTTGCCTTCCTTTAAAGAGATTGAATTAACTATCCCCTTACCTTGAATACACTTTAATCCAGCTTCAATTACTTCCCATTTAGAAGAATCAACCATCACTGGTACTTTAGATATTTCAGGTTCTGATGCACAAAGATTTAAAAAACGAACCATACATGCTTCAGCATCAAGCATGCCTTCATCCATGTTGATATCGATAATTTGAGCACCGTTTTCAACTTGCTCTTGAGCAACACTTAGTGCTTCGTCATAAAGCTCTTCTTTAATTAAGCGTTTAAAACGTGCAGATCCAGTAACATTTGTACGTTCACCAACATTAATAAACAAAGAATCTTTTTCTATTGTTAAAGGCTCTAATCCGGAAAGACGACAAGCTACGGGTAATTCAGGTAATTGTCGAGGTTTCACACCTTCAACAACTAAAGCCATTTGACGAATATGTTCAGGAGTGGTGCCACAACACCCACCAATAAGATTTAAAAATCCGCTGCTTGCCCATTCCGCAACATGCTCAGCCATATCTTCGGGAGATAAATCATACTCACCAAATGCATTAGGCAAACCAGCGTTTGGGTGCGCAGAAACATAACATTCAGAAATACGTGAAAGCTCGCTTACATATTCACGTAATTCATCAGGACCAAGTGCACAGTTAAGACCAAAAGAAATAGGTTTTACATGTCTTAATGCATTATAAAAAGCTTCTGTTGTTTGCCCCGATAATGTTCTTCCTGATGCATCGGTAATGGTCCCTGAAATCATAACAGGCAAAGTAATACCAAGCTCTTCAAAAACAGATTCAACAGCAAAAGAACACGCTTTAGCATTTAATGTATCAAATATAGTTTCGATGAGGATAAGATCTGAACCACCTCTAATAAGTGCTCGAGTTGACTCTGAATAAGCTTCGACTAATTCATCAAACGATACATTACGAAAGCCAGGGTCATTTACGTCTGGAGAAATAGAACAAGTTCGATTTGTTGGTCCAAGCACTCCTGCTACATAGCGAGGTTTGTTTGGTGTTTTTTCTGTCCATTTATCTGCAACTTCACGAGCAAGCTTTGCTGCTTCAAAGTTAATCTCTTCACTAAGGCTTTCCATATCATAATCAGCCATAGCAATAGTTGTTGCATTAAAGGTATTAGTTTCAAGGATATCAGCACCAGCTTCTAAATAGGCTTCGTGTATATCTCTTATAATTTGTGGTTGTGAAAGAACTAATAAATCATTGTTACCTTTAAGATCACAATGCCATTGATTAAAGCGTCCCCCTCTATAATCTTTCTCTTCAAACTTATAACCTTGAATCATGGTGCCCATACCACCATCAATCAATAAAATTCGCTCTGAAAGTTGCTTTTCTATTTGTACTTTTATATTGCTTCCTGCCACGGTACAACCTCATCCATAATACGTTTCTGTTACAATCCTATCACACATTTTATAGAAATCTAGACGTCTAAAAGCATTTTTATTTCACCAAAACGAAAATAAAATTTGATATTTATCAAATAGAGCGGAAAATGATATAAATCACATTTTGTTACATTAAATAGAATCTAGAGGTTAAGCAATGTCCGTATATAACACACTCTGCTTTCTCGCAGCAGCTGCAATGTTAATCGCATTTTTCAATAGTAAAATAGGAAAAATGCAAACAACGATTGCAATTACTGCCGGATCCATGATGCTTTCATTAGGCATCATCATTGCTGGTCAAAATGACTGGTTTAACCTTAGAGAAGTTGCTACAGAAACATTAACCGACATTAACTTTGAAGATTTTTTATTAAAAGGTATTTTAGGTTTTCTTCTTTTTGCTGGTGGTTTAGGTATTAAATTACAAAATTTAAAAGATCAGAAATGGGAAATAACGGTTCTTGCCTTGGGAGCTACGTTATTTTCAACATTCTTTATCGGCTTTGTTTTATGGGCAATTTGTAATGTTATCGGCGTTAATTTAGAACTTATTTACTGCTTACTATTTGGTGCATTAATATCACCAACTGACCCAATAGCCGTTCTTGCTATCGTTAAAAAGATGAATGCTCCGCAACGAATCTCAACTCAAATTGAAGGCGAATCATTATTCAACGATGGCTTTGGCCTTGTTATCTTTGTAACCCTCTTTACCATTGCTTTCGGTCATGAAACACCGACAGTAGGAAGTGTAACTGCATTATTCTTCCAAGAAGCCATTGGTGGGATCGCCTATGGATTTATTCTTGGGCTAGTTTTCCATTATCTAATAAGTTCAACCAATGACCATTCAATGGAGCTACTATTAACCATTGGTATACCAACCGCTGGTTATGCTCTAGCAGAAGTACTTCATGTTTCAGGTCCGCTAGCAATGGTTGTCTCTGGTATTATGATAGGAAACTGGACTCGATTTATTGGGTTTTCAAAAGAAAGTGAAGATCATTTAGATCACTTCTGGGAACTTGTCGACGAATTCCTCAATGGCGTACTATTCCTATTAATTGGTATGTCTATGCTTTTATTCCAATTCCATCAAGAAGATTGGATATTAATGGCAATTTCTATTCCTTTAGTTTTAACAAGCCGTTATTTAAGTGTATTTATCTCATACATTGGCTTTAATCGATTTAGAACTTACAACCCATTATCAGTACGTATTTTAACTTGGGGCGGCTTAAGAGGCGGTTTAGCATTAGCAATGGCGCTAGCTATACCTGCTGGAATTATGGTTATCCCCGAAAAGAATATAGATGTTAGAGAAATCATTCTTGTAATGACTTACTCTGTTGTTGTTTTTTCAATTTTAGTACAAGGGTCAACAATCACTCCTATGATTGATAAAGCTAAGAAGCTTGAAAAAGAAATGTAGAAATTGAAGTTAATAGAAGAGGCGCTTGTTCGCCTCTTTTTTTTAACTCAAATAATTAACAAACCTTCTCAGAAAGTTCCCAATACAACAAGCTGCTAAGCTCTCCAATAAAAAGCCTAACCAACTGAGCTACCACTTCCCAGTGTCTACATTCACTTATTCGGTTTCTATAGACGTAAAAAAGCCCTAATCTTTCGATTAGGGCCTTTTCAAATAAGTGGCTACGTTTACGGGACTTTCTATCAACCTTGAAAGCAACACGTCCCCGGCGTGACAGGCAGCTAAGCTCTCCAATAAAAAGCTTAACCAACTGAACTACCGCTTCGCAGTGTTCAACTTCACTCATTCCTGTTTCTACAGATGTAAAAAAGCCCTAATCTTTCGATTAGGGCTTTTTTAAATAAGTGGCGGAGTGGACGGGACTCGAACCCGCGACCCCCGGCGTGACAGGCCGGTATTCTAACCAACTGAACTACCACTCCGCAGTGGACTACTTGTCGTCGCTGACAAGTGTTCATAATTTAAAGCCTGGCGATGTCCTACTCTCACATGGGGAAACCCCACACTACCATCGGCGCTATTACGTTTCACTTCTGAGTTCGGCATGGGATCAGGTGGGTCCATAATGCTATGGTCGCCAAGCAAATTCTTTCTCTTTATTTAATAAAGAGTATCTGGAAAGCTATATTGTGTTCTTAATCACATTCAATTTGTTTCTTGCAACTTCAAATCCGTTCAAAACCCCTTGGGTGTTGTATGGTTAAGCCTCACGGGCAATTAGTATCAGTTAGCTCAATGCCTCGCAGCACTTACACACCTGACCTATCTACGTCGTAGTCTCCAACAACCCTTTAGGATACTTAAAGTATCAGGGATGACTCATCTCAGGGCTCGCTTCACGCTTAGATGCTTTCAGCGTTTATCGATTCCGAACTTAGCTACCGGGCAATGCCACTGGCGTGACAACCCGAACACCAGAGGTTCGTCCACTCCGGTCCTCTCGTACTAGGAGCAGCCCCCTTCAATCATCCAACGCCCACGGCAGATAGGGACCGAACTGTCTCACGACGTTCTAAACCCAGCTCGCGTACCACTTTAAATGGCGAACAGCCATACCCTTGGGACCGACTTCAGCCCCAGGATGTGATGAGCCGACATCGAGGTGCCAAACACCGCCGTCGATATGAACTCTTGGGCGGTATCAGCCTGTTATCCCCGGAGTACCTTTTATCCGTTGAGCGATGGCCCTTCCATTCAGAACCACCGGATCACTATGACCTGCTTTCGCACCTGCTCGAATTGTCATTCTCGCAGTCAAGCGGGCTTATGCCATTGCACTAACCTCACGATGTCCAACCGTGATTAGCCCACCTTCGTGCTCCTCCGTTACTCTTTGGGAGGAGACCGCCCCAGTCAAACTACCCACCAGGCACTGTCCGCAACCCCGATAAGGGGCCAACGTTAGAACATCAAGCATACAAGGGTGGTATTTCAAGATTGCCTCCACAAATACTGGCGTACTTGCTTCAAAGGCTCCCACCTATCCTACACATGTAGGGTCAATGTTCAGTGCCAAGCTGTAGTAAAGGTTCACGGGGTCTTTCCGTCTAGCCGCGGGTACACTGCATCTTCACAGCGATTTCAATTTCACTGAGTCTCGGGTGGAGACAGCGTGGCCATCATTACGCCATTCGTGCAGGTCGGAACTTACCCGACAAGGAATTTCGCTACCTTAGGACCGTTATAGTTACGGCCGCCGTTTACTTGGGCTTCGATCAAGAGCTTCGACCGAAGTCTAACCCCATCAATTAACCTTCAAGCACCGGGCAGGCGTCACACCGTATACGTCATCTTACGATTTAGCACAGTGCTATGTTTTTAATAAACAGTTGCAGCCACCTGGTATCTGCGACTCCCGGCAGCTTAGAGAGCAAGTCTCATCACCGCTAGGAGCGTACCTTCTCCCGAAGTTACGGTACCATTTTGCCTAGTTCCTTCACCCGAGTTCTCTCAAGCGCCTTAGTATTCTCTACTCGACCACCTGTGTCGGTTTGGGGTACGATTCCTTACAATCTGAAGCTTAGAGGCTTTTCCTGGAAGCATGGCATCAATGGCTTCACTACCGTAGTAGCTCGACATCGTATCTCAGCCTAGTGTATTCCCGGATTTGCCTAAGAATACAGCCTACATACTTGAACTTGGACGACCGTCGCCAAGCCCACCTAGCCTTCTCCGTCCCCCCATCGCAATTGTAAGAAGTACGGGAATATTAACCCGTTTCCCATCGACTACGCCTTTCGGCCTCGCCTTAGGGGTCGACTTACCCTGCCCCGATTAACGTTGGACAGGAACCCTTGGTCTTCCGGCGAGCGGGTTTTTCACCCGCTTTATCGTTACTCATGTCAGCATTCGCACTTCTGATACGTCCAGCACGCTTTACAACGCACCTTCAACCGCTTACAGAACGCTCCCCTACCCAATACAGTAAACTGTATTGCCGCAGCTTCGGTGTATAGTTTAGCCCCGTTACATCTTCCGCGCAGGCCGACTCGACCAGTGAGCTATTACGCTTTCTTTAAATGATGGCTGCTTCTAAGCCAACATCCTGGCTGTCTGAGCCTTCCCACATCGTTTCCCACTTAACTATAACTTTGGGACCTTAGCTGGCGGTCTGGGTTGTTTCCCTCTCCACGACGGACGTTAGCACCCGCCGTGTGTCTCCCGGATAGTACTTACTGGTATTCGGAGTTTGCAAAGGGTTGGTAAGTCGGGATGACCCCCTAGCCTTAACAGTGCTCTACCCCCAGTAGTATTCGTCCGAGGCTCTACCTAAATAGATTTCGGGGAGAACCAGCTATCTCCAGGTTTGATTGGCCTTTCACCCCTAGCCACAAGTCATCCGCTAATTTTTCAACATTAGTCGGTTCGGTCCTCCAATTGATGTTACTCAATCTTCAACCTGCCCATGGCTAGATCACCTGGTTTCGGGTCTATATCCAGAGACTGAACGCCCAGTTAAGACTCGGTTTCCCTACGGCTCCCCTAAACGGTTAACCTTGCCACTGAATATAAGTCGCTGACCCATTATACAAAAGGTACGCAGTCACACCACGAGGGTGCTCCTACTGCTTGTACGTACACGGTTTCAGGTTCTATTTCACTCCCCTCACAGGGGTTCTTTTCGCCTTTCCCTCACGGTACTGGTTCACTATCGGTCAGTCAGTAGTATTTAGCCTTGGAGGATGGTCCCCCCATATTCAGACAGGATATCACGTGTCCCGCCTTACTCGTTTTCACTGATGATGAGATGTCGGTTACGGGGCTATCACCCTGTATCGCGGCACTTTCCAGAGCCTTCACCTGTCTCATTAAAAGCTTAAGGGCTAACCCAATTTCGCTCGCCGCTACTTTCGGGATCTCGGTTGATTTCTCTTCCTCGGGGTACTTAGATGTTTCAGTTCTCCCGGTTCGCCTCACTACACTATGTATTCATGTAGTGATACGTGCTTATGCACGTGGGTTTCCCCATTCAGAAATCCCAGACTCAAATGGTTTTTACTACCTAATCTGGGCTTATCGCAAGTTAATACGTCTTTCATCGCCTCTGACTGCCAAGGCATCCACCGTGTACGCTTAGTCACTTAACCATACAACCCCAAGAGGTTTCGTATGGCATAAACAACCAAGGTTGAACTCGTCATTGCGAGTTCTGGTTTTTCGCCGGATTCAAAATACAAGAACACTTGAATGTGTTGTTCTTCGTTTTACAAAGTAAAACAAAGGATATTAAGAACTTTTAAATTTTGATTTGAATAACTCGTAAGTTATTTAAATCAGTCAGCTTTCCAAATTGTTAAAGAGCAATGTTTCTTTCGAAACCATTTTTAAAGACTCTCAAATGAGAATACTTAAAGATGGTGGAGCTATGCGGGATCGAACCGCAGACCTCCTGCGTGCAAGGCAGGCGCTCTCCCAGCTGAGCTATAACCCCAAATATAATGTTATCCAATACTTTCTGGAGAAGTATTGGTGGGTCTGAGTGGATTTGAACCACCGACCTCACCCTTATCAGGGGTGCGCTCTAACCAACTGAGCTACAGACCCAACATTAAGTCTCTTAATTTTTTAACCTAATCAATCTGTGTGAACACTCATAAATCGTAATCTATCGTTTAAGGAGGTGATCCAGCCCCAGGTTCCCCTAGGGCTACCTTGTTACGACTTCACCCCAGTCATGAACCACAAAGTGGTGAGCGTCCTCCCGAAGGTTAAACTACCCACTTCTTTTGCAGCCCACTCCCATGGTGTGACGGGCGGTGTGTACAAGGCCCGGGAACGTATTCACCGTAGCATTCTGATCTACGATTACTAGCGATTCCGACTTCATGGAGTCGAGTTGCAGACTCCAATCCGGACTACGACGCACTTTTTGGGATTCGCTCACTATCGCTAGCTTGCAGCCCTCTGTATGCGCCATTGTAGCACGTGTGTAGCCCTACTCGTAAGGGCCATGATGACTTGACGTCGTCCCCACCTTCCTCCGGTTTATCACCGGCAGTCTCCCTGGAGTTCCCACCATTACGTGCTGGCAAACAAGGATAAGGGTTGCGCTCGTTGCGGGACTTAACCCAACATTTCACAACACGAGCTGACGACAGCCATGCAGCACCTGTCTCAGAGTTCCCGAAGGCACTAAGCTATCTCTAGCGAATTCTCTGGATGTCAAGAGTAGGTAAGGTTCTTCGCGTTGCATCGAATTAAACCACATGCTCCACCGCTTGTGCGGGCCCCCGTCAATTCATTTGAGTTTTAATCTTGCGACCGTACTCCCCAGGCGGTCTACTTAACGCGTTAGCTCCGAAAGCCACTCCTCAAGGGAACAACCTCCAAGTAGACATCGTTTACGGCGTGGACTACCAGGGTATCTAATCCTGTTTGCTCCCCACGCTTTCGCATCTGAGTGTCAGTGTCTGTCCAGGGGGCCGCCTTCGCCACTGGTATTCCTTCAGATCTCTACGCATTTCACCGCTACACCTGAAATTCTACCCCCCTCTACAGCACTCTAGTTCACCAGTTTCAAATGCGGTTCCGAGGTTGAGCCCCGGGCTTTCACATCTGACTTAATGAACCACCTGCATGCGCTTTACGCCCAGTAATTCCGATTAACGCTCGCACCCTCCGTATTACCGCGGCTGCTGGCACGGAGTTAGCCGGTGCTTCTTCTGTAGGTAACGTCAAATGCTGCAGCTATTAACTACAACACCTTCCTCCCTACTGAAAGTACTTTACAACCCGAAGGCCTTCTTCATACACGCGGCATGGCTGCATCAGGCTTTCGCCCATTGTGCAATATTCCCCACTGCTGCCTCCCGTAGGAGTCTGGACCGTGTCTCAGTTCCAGTGTGGCTGATCATCCTCTCAGACCAGCTAGAGATCGTCGCCTTGGTGAGCTCTTACCTCACCAACTAGCTAATCTCACCTGGGCTAATCTTAGCGCGAGAGGCCCGAAGGTCCCCCTCTTTGGTCCGAAGACATTATGCGGTATTAGCTATCGTTTCCAATAGTTATCCCCCACACTAAGGCATATTCCCAGGCATTACTCACCCGTCCGCCGCTCGACGCCCTTAACGTTCCCCGAAGGTTCAGTTAAGTCGTTTCCGCTCGACTTGCATGTGTTAGGCCTGCCGCCAGCGTTCAATCTGAGCCATGATCAAACTCTTCAATTAAAGTTTTTTGGTTTGTTTCAGCAGAAACAAAACCGACTCAATGATTAATACTGATTGTTACATAAAAGTAATTTTGTGTAGTCACTCAGTTCATTGATAATTTGTTGATTATCAATTCACAAGTGCCCACACAGATTGATTTGGTTAAATTGTTAAAGAGCTTGTCTTTCAACCACTTAGCGTTTCCGCTTCGTCGTTTCAGGCTGCGTATAATACGCTGTCTGATTTGAAAGTCAAGATAATATTTTCAACTTTTTCAATTGTTTTTGAATCGTTAAAAACGTTATGTTGACTTGGCTCACAGTGACAGTCTGGGAGCGAAATAAAAGCCCGTTCAACTGAACGGGCTCTCATTCAAATTCAAGCCTGGCGATGTCCTACTCTCACATGGGGAAACCCCACACTACCATCGGCGCTATTACGTTTCACTTCTGAGTTCGGCATGGGATCAGGTGGGTCCATAATGCTATGGTCGCCAAGCAAATTCTTTCTCTTTATTTAATAAAGAGTATCTGGAAAGCTATATTGTGTTCTTAATCACATTCAATTTGTTTCTTGCAACTTCAAATCCGTTCAAAACCCCTTGGGTGTTGTATGGTTAAGCCTCACGGGCAATTAGTATCAGTTAGCTCAATGCCTCGCAGCACTTACACACCTGACCTATCTACGTCGTAGTCTCCAACAACCCTTTAGGATACTTAAAGTATCAGGGATGACTCATCTCAGGGCTCGCTTCACGCTTAGATGCTTTCAGCGTTTATCGATTCCGAACTTAGCTACCGGGCAATGCCACTGGCGTGACAACCCGAACACCAGAGGTTCGTCCACTCCGGTCCTCTCGTACTAGGAGCAGCCCCCTTCAATCATCCAACGCCCACGGCAGATAGGGACCGAACTGTCTCACGACGTTCTAAACCCAGCTCGCGTACCACTTTAAATGGCGAACAGCCATACCCTTGGGACCGACTTCAGCCCCAGGATGTGATGAGCCGACATCGAGGTGCCAAACACCGCCGTCGATATGAACTCTTGGGCGGTATCAGCCTGTTATCCCCGGAGTACCTTTTATCCGTTGAGCGATGGCCCTTCCATTCAGAACCACCGGATCACTATGACCTGCTTTCGCACCTGCTCGAATTGTCATTCTCGCAGTCAAGCGGGCTTATGCCATTGCACTAACCTCACGATGTCCAACCGTGATTAGCCCACCTTCGTGCTCCTCCGTTACTCTTTGGGAGGAGACCGCCCCAGTCAAACTACCCACCAGGCACTGTCCGCAACCCCGATAAGGGGCCAACGTTAGAACATCAAGCATACAAGGGTGGTATTTCAAGATTGCCTCCACAAATACTGGCGTACTTGCTTCAAAGGCTCCCACCTATCCTACACATGTAGGGTCAATGTTCAGTGCCAAGCTGTAGTAAAGGTTCACGGGGTCTTTCCGTCTAGCCGCGGGTACACTGCATCTTCACAGCGATTTCAATTTCACTGAGTCTCGGGTGGAGACAGCGTGGCCATCATTACGCCATTCGTGCAGGTCGGAACTTACCCGACAAGGAATTTCGCTACCTTAGGACCGTTATAGTTACGGCCGCCGTTTACTTGGGCTTCGATCAAGAGCTTCGACCGAAGTCTAACCCCATCAATTAACCTTCAAGCACCGGGCAGGCGTCACACCGTATACGTCATCTTACGATTTAGCACAGTGCTATGTTTTTAATAAACAGTTGCAGCCACCTGGTATCTGCGACTCCCGGCAGCTTAGAGAGCAAGTCTCATCACCGCTAGGAGCGTACCTTCTCCCGAAGTTACGGTACCATTTTGCCTAGTTCCTTCACCCGAGTTCTCTCAAGCGCCTTAGTATTCTCTACTCGACCACCTGTGTCGGTTTGGGGTACGATTCCTTACAATCTGAAGCTTAGAGGCTTTTCCTGGAAGCATGGCATCAATGGCTTCACTACCGTAGTAGCTCGACATCGTATCTCAGCCTAGTGTATTCCCGGATTTGCCTAAGAATACAGCCTACATACTTGAACTTGGACGACCGTCGCCAAGCCCACCTAGCCTTCTCCGTCCCCCCATCGCAATTGTAAGAAGTACGGGAATATTAACCCGTTTCCCATCGACTACGCCTTTCGGCCTCGCCTTAGGGGTCGACTTACCCTGCCCCGATTAACGTTGGACAGGAACCCTTGGTCTTCCGGCGAGCGGGTTTTTCACCCGCTTTATCGTTACTCATGTCAGCATTCGCACTTCTGATACGTCCAGCACGCTTTACAACGCACCTTCAACCGCTTACAGAACGCTCCCCTACCCAATACAGTAAACTGTATTGCCGCAGCTTCGGTGTATAGTTTAGCCCCGTTACATCTTCCGCGCAGGCCGACTCGACCAGTGAGCTATTACGCTTTCTTTAAATGATGGCTGCTTCTAAGCCAACATCCTGGCTGTCTGAGCCTTCCCACATCGTTTCCCACTTAACTATAACTTTGGGACCTTAGCTGGCGGTCTGGGTTGTTTCCCTCTCCACGACGGACGTTAGCACCCGCCGTGTGTCTCCCGGATAGTACTTACTGGTATTCGGAGTTTGCAAAGGGTTGGTAAGTCGGGATGACCCCCTAGCCTTAACAGTGCTCTACCCCCAGTAGTATTCGTCCGAGGCTCTACCTAAATAGATTTCGGGGAGAACCAGCTATCTCCAGGTTTGATTGGCCTTTCACCCCTAGCCACAAGTCATCCGCTAATTTTTCAACATTAGTCGGTTCGGTCCTCCAATTGATGTTACTCAATCTTCAACCTGCCCATGGCTAGATCACCTGGTTTCGGGTCTATATCCAGAGACTGAACGCCCAGTTAAGACTCGGTTTCCCTACGGCTCCCCTAAACGGTTAACCTTGCCACTGAATATAAGTCGCTGACCCATTATACAAAAGGTACGCAGTCACACCACGAGGGTGCTCCTACTGCTTGTACGTACACGGTTTCAGGTTCTATTTCACTCCCCTCACAGGGGTTCTTTTCGCCTTTCCCTCACGGTACTGGTTCACTATCGGTCAGTCAGTAGTATTTAGCCTTGGAGGATGGTCCCCCCATATTCAGACAGGATATCACGTGTCCCGCCTTACTCGTTTTCACTGATGATGAGATGTCGGTTACGGGGCTATCACCCTGTATCGCGGCACTTTCCAGAGCCTTCACCTGTCTCATTAAAAGCTTAAGGGCTAACCCAATTTCGCTCGCCGCTACTTTCGGGATCTCGGTTGATTTCTCTTCCTCGGGGTACTTAGATGTTTCAGTTCTCCCGGTTCGCCTCACTACACTATGTATTCATGTAGTGATACGTGCTTATGCACGTGGGTTTCCCCATTCAGAAATCCCAGACTCAAATGGTTTTTACTACCTAATCTGGGCTTATCGCAAGTTAATACGTCTTTCATCGCCTCTGACTGCCAAGGCATCCACCGTGTACGCTTAGTCACTTAACCATACAACCCCAAGAGGTTTCGTATGGCATAAACAACCAAGGTTGAACTCGTCATTGCGAGTTCTGGTTTTTCGCCGGATTCAAAATACAAGAACACTTGAATGTGTTGTTCTTCGTTTTACAAAGTAAAACAAAGGATATTAAGAACTTTTAAATTTTGATTTGAATAACTCGTAAGTTATTTAAATCAGTCAGCTTTCCAAATTGTTAAAGAGCGATTTCACGCTTATGCGTGTAACCATTTTTAAAGACTCTCAAAAGAGAGAATATTTAAAGATGGTATCCCGTAGGGGAGTCGAACCCCTGTTACCGCCGTGAAAGGGCGGTGTCCTAGGCCTCTAGACGAACGGGACACTAAGATACTCTAAATTCAAAACCTAATTAATCTGTGTGAACACTCATAAATCGCAATCTATCGTTTAAGGAGGTGATCCAGCCCCAGGTTCCCCTAGGGCTACCTTGTTACGACTTCACCCCAGTCATGAACCACAAAGTGGTGAGCGTCCTCCCGAAGGTTAAACTACCCACTTCTTTTGCAGCCCACTCCCATGGTGTGACGGGCGGTGTGTACAAGGCCCGGGAACGTATTCACCGTAGCATTCTGATCTACGATTACTAGCGATTCCGACTTCATGGAGTCGAGTTGCAGACTCCAATCCGGACTACGACGCACTTTTTGGGATTCGCTCACTATCGCTAGCTTGCAGCCCTCTGTATGCGCCATTGTAGCACGTGTGTAGCCCTACTCGTAAGGGCCATGATGACTTGACGTCGTCCCCACCTTCCTCCGGTTTATCACCGGCAGTCTCCCTGGAGTTCCCACCATTACGTGCTGGCAAACAAGGATAAGGGTTGCGCTCGTTGCGGGACTTAACCCAACATTTCACAACACGAGCTGACGACAGCCATGCAGCACCTGTCTCAGAGTTCCCGAAGGCACTAAGCTATCTCTAGCGAATTCTCTGGATGTCAAGAGTAGGTAAGGTTCTTCGCGTTGCATCGAATTAAACCACATGCTCCACCGCTTGTGCGGGCCCCCGTCAATTCATTTGAGTTTTAATCTTGCGACCGTACTCCCCAGGCGGTCTACTTAACGCGTTAGCTCCGAAAGCCACTCCTCAAGGGAACAACCTCCAAGTAGACATCGTTTACGGCGTGGACTACCAGGGTATCTAATCCTGTTTGCTCCCCACGCTTTCGCATCTGAGTGTCAGTGTCTGTCCAGGGGGCCGCCTTCGCCACTGGTATTCCTTCAGATCTCTACGCATTTCACCGCTACACCTGAAATTCTACCCCCCTCTACAGCACTCTAGTTCACCAGTTTCAAATGCGGTTCCGAGGTTGAGCCCCGGGCTTTCACATCTGACTTAATGAACCACCTGCATGCGCTTTACGCCCAGTAATTCCGATTAACGCTCGCACCCTCCGTATTACCGCGGCTGCTGGCACGGAGTTAGCCGGTGCTTCTTCTGTAGGTAACGTCAAATGCTGCAGCTATTAACTACAACACCTTCCTCCCTACTGAAAGTACTTTACAACCCGAAGGCCTTCTTCATACACGCGGCATGGCTGCATCAGGCTTTCGCCCATTGTGCAATATTCCCCACTGCTGCCTCCCGTAGGAGTCTGGACCGTGTCTCAGTTCCAGTGTGGCTGATCATCCTCTCAGACCAGCTAGAGATCGTCGCCTTGGTGAGCTCTTACCTCACCAACTAGCTAATCTCACCTGGGCTAATCTTAGCGCGAGAGGCCCGAAGGTCCCCCTCTTTGGTCCGAAGACATTATGCGGTATTAGCTATCGTTTCCAATAGTTATCCCCCACACTAAGGCATATTCCCAGGCATTACTCACCCGTCCGCCGCTCGACGCCCTTAACATCCCCCGAAGGTTCAGTTAAGTCGTTTCCGCTCGACTTGCATGTGTTAGGCCTGCCGCCAGCGTTCAATCTGAGCCATGATCAAACTCTTCAATTAAAGTTTTTTTGGTTGCTCTGTCTTTTCTATAAAGAGAAGCAGAAACAAAACCGACTCAATGATTAATACTGATTGTTACATAAAAGTAATTTTGTGTAGTCACTCAGTTCATTGATTCTATTTACTTTCATTTTAAAAAATGAAAACAAACAGTTTGCTTTCGCAAATAGTGATTATCAATTCACAAGTGCCCACACAGATTAATAGGTTTCTAATTTTTAAAGAGCTTTTCTTCTACTTTCAAAGCGTTTCCGCTTCTCTGTGAAGAGGACGGTCATTTTAGCTAATTAAACTTTCGTGTCAAACACTTTTTTAAATTTAATTTTCAAACCGTTTTTCTTACCAACCCTTTGCAGCTCTTGGTTGAGCGCTCCGTGTCAGTGAGGTCGCATTATAGGGAGTTCGATTTCATTAGCAAGCATAAAATAGCTTTTTTTTTATATTTTATGCTTGTTTGATGGCATTTTATTCAAAAGAAAACTTATCTTTTTTTACCCTTACCATGGCAACAGCTTACCCACAAAGTTATCCACATCTGACCTGTTTTAATCAAATTCAAACTGATAAATTAAATCAACAGCATTATCTACTCCTGATACAGCTTCTATATAGAGATCACTAATAATTCGATATCTCAATGTAAATTCACCTAATGAGTTAAATATGCCGACTCCATACTTCACTTGTAATCCAGGGGCTATATAACCACTAATCGTTACTTGTGAGTCATCTCCTGAACCAGCCGTATCTAATTGTAAATCTTGTACACCAAATGCCTGGCCAATTTCACCAACAACCTTTCCGCTTTTTGCCAAACTTAATCCAATTAAAGTGGTTGTCATTGCATTGCCACCTGACTCCCCATCAATATCTTGTCCTCTTAATAAATAAGAAAGCGCATTAGCTTGAGGCATGCTTGGTGATGAAAATATTTCCACTCTTGGTGTATCAGCAGGACCTGTGACCTTAATACCAGCAACAACGTCATCTTGTGTATTCTCAGGATTTCGAATTGCCTTTATATCTACATAAGGTTGGTCTGCTGGACCATTAAATAGAATTTTACCTTTTCTAATTTGTAGATCTTGCCCAAATGAACGATACGTCCCTTCTTTAATATTTACTTCACCTGTAATAAATGGCCCTTTATTTTTTTGAGTAATATTAAGATTACCAACTAACCCACCTTCTAAACCAAACGCTGATAACAGTACATCATTACCAATATTGATATTAATATCGGTTTCAACCGTCATAGGTAATGGTGATGGTTTTTCTATTGGTTTTAGATCATCGCCAAGAATAACTTCATCTTTAGATACTCCAATAGCACTCTCTGGTAATTCTTGAACAACAATCCTGCCCCATGGTATTCCAATAGAACCCGTAATCTTAGCGAGTGTAGGGTTAATTCGAATCTTCATATCAGGCTTAACTTTGAGTTTTACCATTGGTGGCACATTAACTTGTAATTCATTCCCAAAAATATCTAAGCCAGCATCCCACTTATTCAAATCACTCCAATGCGCAGTACCATCAATATGCAAGTCACCATCAGCAGTTGTAATTAATGAGCTTAGTTTTCCGCTATGACCTGCGAAAACAATATCAATATTTCCCTCATTAATATCTACGGGAGATACCTCACCTTTGACTTTTATCTCATCGATACTCAAGTTACCTAACAATTTCGGATGTTCTATTGGCCCAGAAATATCAATATCAGAATTCACCATCGCTCTCAGTTGGCTATATTCACCTAAAATAGGCTCTAACATTGCTAATGAAACTTGCTCTATCTTTGAGTTACCCGTTAATGTTTTTGCTTTTGTTAACTGGTCAATTTTCATATTTCCTGTTAATTGGCCATTATCAGTTAACGCTAGCAGCCAATCAGCAGCTAACTCATCATCTTTCATTTCAGCATTAACAGTAAAATCGTCCCAACCAATAATAAGTGGGCTTTCCATCTGCTGTTGAATATTACCCTTTGGAAGATGCAATTTAGCTTTAACATAAGGAGGCTGACCAACAGACCACTTAGCTAATGCATCAAGATTAACTTCACCATTAATAACGGTTTCTTCTGGAATGAATTTTTGCAGTTTACTAAATTCAAAATGTTTAATGCTTATATCAGCATCACCGGACTTACCGGCATATAAATCTTTATTCAAACAAAGCGCCGTTTTTCCCTGACTCCAACAGTTTGCCTGAACAAATAATTCTTCTTTTTTAATGTCATAAGCAAGGTCTGCTTTTTTATCTAAATTCCATGGTCCAATTTCAGTAATCACATCAGCTTCACTTAATTCCCCTGTCCAACCTTGGGTTCGATCAAGTGAGCCTTTAAATACAAGGTGAGAATCAATAACGTTTGAATTTAAGTCTATTTGCAATTTGTGAGCTTGTTCTTTACCACTAAATCGAATAATCAAATCATTCAATACTTGTTTTTGGTATTTTCCGTCTAATAACTTAATACTTAAATCGGCATCAATTGTTGGAGACGGTACTATATATCCTTCTATAGAAGCTTTATTTAAGGTTGCCTTCTTAGGTAACTGTAATCCTAGAGCATCGATATCAAGATCGATTCTAGGTTTAGTTAACTCTCCCGTTAATGCAACATTACCAATCAATTTGCCATGAACATCTGGCACGCTATCTGATAACTCTGGGAAATCGATATTAACGTTTAGATCCCACTCTTTGTTTAATTCACCAGAAACCGCTAAACCATTATCACCATGGTTAATTGTTAACTGGGAAATATTTAAATGAGGTTCGCCCACACCTCGAACATCATCAGCTTTTAATGCACCCTGAACTAGCAAAGGGTAATTTCTGAATACACCATTAATATCTATAGTCGGTACATCAACAACCCAGCCACCATTTTCAGTTAAATGTCCATCAGTAATCAATTGCCCACTGATATCCCCTTCGGCTTCTGGCCACTGTAATCCGGGTTGTATATTCTGCAAATTAATATCTGTTTTCCACGATACCAATGAAGCCCAATTGACTTCTGCACTTCCTGAAATGGATCCACCTAACGTATCAATTAACAAATCAGATAAATCGACTTTCTCTAAGGTTCCTCTTCCTTCTAAGCGTAAATCTGTTTGAGGAATTGATTTCCCCTCTATATATAGAGCACTTGCAAAGTTATATTGATCAAGATTACCTTCTGTCTTTATATTAGGGATGTGAACCTTAATGTCTTTATCTCCAGTTAATGGCCAGTACAGGTCACCTTTATATACATGTATATCAAACGGAAATTTTTTATCTAAAGGATGAACATTTGCATCGACTTTAACCTTTAGACCACCACTCAAGGTTAATGAAGCATTCAAATCAGCAACACTTCCATCAACTTCTATAGCTAACTTATGACCTTTTAGTTCCGTTTCTTTTAGTTCAAGCAATCCGTCTAAAGTAAGAGGGTAATCCCCCTTTAAAACCACTTCATTATTAAGTGATAAGTTTGCCTGTGGTACATCCAAGTAAAAATCATTAATACTCGCGTTATTTTCACCAGCAGTTGCTTTGAAGTTTAGTTTGTTTACTTTTACGGGGGTCTCTTGCTGTAGGATAAAATCACGAAGTGCGAACTGTTCAACTTTTATATTTAAAGGGATAAATACTTCAGGTAAAACGATAGGTGCATCATCTTTTTTTGACGATGTTGTTTTTTCTGTATTTTTTACAGCAGTGCTTTCACTTGAAGCAAGCTCTAAGCGAATATGATCCCAGTTCAAAGGAGTTAATGTTAATTCACTTTTATGGATATTCACTCCAGTAGAAAATGTTTTCCACTGAATATGATTTCCCAAAATATTCGCATCTATATTGTTTAAGGTAATATTGGTTATTGCAATCGGGATAGGAATCGACAACAACGTATTTTCAGCAGTATTCGTTGGCTCTTCTTCATTTGAAGTTGGGAGTGTTGGAAAATCTAACGTCAGTCCATCCACAGAAATCTCATCAATACAAACGGAAGGAATTAATAGACATTTAGGTGTTAGTGCAAAATGAAAGCGAGATATCTCCGTACTAAGCAATTGTCTATTGTCATAGGTTATATTCGATAATGTAAATTCAGGAATGACACTTCCTTCTACACCTTCAATTGATAGTTCAGGAAGTGCTTTTTCTGCGCCCCAAACTATCAGCTTTAATCCTGAATTCGTAAAGACAACGGCGCCTACTATTAATAGGAGTAATAATAAAATTGATGGAAAAAAAAGAGCAAAGCAAAGACAGTGGCGACTAAAACGTCGTTTTTTCTTCAACTCTTGATTGTTATGTTCTTCGTTCATGTTAATGGAACTCATACTTCTGGCCCCAAGGTAAAATGGACTTTAAATTCATCGCCTGGCTCAGCATCAAGCCCCCATGCGAAATCAAGTCGAACGGGACCTACAGGCGAAGCCCATCGTATACCAACACCGGTACCCATTTTCCAATCTGGAGTATCTAACCATGCATCACCATAATCAACAAACGTTGCAACCCACCAATTACCGACTACTCGATATTGATACTCAAGGCTAGCTGTCGCCATATATTGGCCACCAGTTAAATAACCTTCACTGTCTTTTGGAGATACTTCTTCATAGCCATAACCACGAATACTATTATCACCACCAGCGAAAAAACGAATTGAGGGCGGTAACTTATAAAAATCATCAGTATATATAGCACCAATATCGGCACGAGCTACACCTCTATGGTTTTCTCCGATACTACGAACAATCGCACCTTGAGCTTGTAAACGTAATAACTTCACATCCGATGTTAAGGCTTGATCTGTTGCCTCAATGGTAAATGCTTTTTTATCTCCCCACATTGGCATGGTGCCACCACGGGAACGGCTTTGAGAAAAAGAAATACCAGGTAACACTAACCATGCAGTGCCATCTTGTACACCTTGAGTAAATTCTTCATATAAAAAACGAGTATAGATAGTTCGATGCCAACCTGAGTCATAAACCCAATGTCTTTCAAAAGCTAAATTCGACTCTAAACTGTCTGTATCATTATTATCTACGTTTTTAAGACCATATTTGACGATGTAATAATCTTTTAAAACTTGCTCTAACGGGATCTTATAAGAAATAGTTGCTTCTTGTTCTGGTTTTGAAATTGAAAGAGCAGTATCTAAACTGTGTCCTTCAGGGTTTAACCAAGGCTTTTTCCAGCGAATTTTCCCCCTCGCACCAACGTCAGTTGCATAACCAATACTTGTTTCTAATTGATTTTTAACTTGAGGCGAAAGATGGACTTTCATTGGCAGTTGATATGTTTTTCCAACAGCGTCGATATCTGGCTCAACATAAACAGAAGAGAACCACTCAGTATTTGAAAGGGATTGATTTAATTCACCGACTTGACTTGCAAGATAAGGGTCTCCAGCTTTAAACGGAATAATTGAGCGAACTCTTTTTTCTTCAATTTGACTACCATCAATCGATGTATCCCCAAAACTGTATCGTTTACCACTATCATAATGCAAACGAACCATTGCTTGATGTCGACCAGGTGCTATTTCCAAAAGATTCGTCGTAAAATCACCATCAAAATAGCCTTTTCTCAATGCCAAATTTTGTAGCGTACTTTTTAAACTTTCATATCGACCATGATTAATGACTTGTCCAAGATTTAATCCAGAATTATCTACGGCCTTAATAAAATCCTCATCTGTCGCAGCTTCACCACTAATCACTATATCGCTGACATAGATAATAACAGGTGCGCCTGCTTCGATATTCATAATTAAAGTATGATCTGATTGTTCTCCTTCGATAGTGAAAGTAGTGACTGGTTGATAATAACCAAGAGCTTTTAAGGCATCGGTAACACTTTCTTGAAGACGAGCTTGGAAACGAAGAGAGACAGAATAGTCTTCTTCTGGAATACCTGAGATATATGCTTCGACATTACTCAGCAAAGGTCCTTCTAATCCCTCTATTTCTAGTTCTGTTTCTGCTAAGGCTTGAGATGAGATTGCAAGCAAACAAACTATAATGAATAAAGGTAACTTCTTTATCATACTTGTAATTATTCTATTGATTCATTAATGCATTATATGCAATGGTAATTTACTCGTTTTATAGAGTAGCACAAGATAAATGTCTTCTATCTTAACTCAGTTGAAGGATGCAACATGACAACTAAACAACCAACGTCACCACCACTTCATTTTATTTCTCAACGTAATTTAGAATTCATACCGCCAAATTTTGAACAAATATTTTTTGGTATGGGTTGCTTTTGGGGTGCTGAACGTCTTTTTTGGCAGTTAGAAGGCGTCTACTCTACTGCGGTTGGATACTGCGGAGGAGCAACATCACACCCTACTTATAAAGAAGTCTGTACAGGCACAACTAATCATACTGAAGTTGTAAAAATCATTTTTGACCCAACAATAATTTCATTAGATACCTTATTACATTCTTTCTGGCAAAAACACGACCCTACAGAAGGAATGCGACAAGGTAACGATATTGGGTCACAATATCGTTCAGCTATTTATACAACATCTAAAGAGCAACTGGAAACAGCGAAACAAACTCAACAGCAATACCAAGCAGCTCTACAAAAACAAGGTATCATGCGAGCTATTACAACGGAAGTTGTACCAGCCCAAACCTTTTACTTTGCCGAAGAGTATCACCAACAATATTTAGCTAAAAACCCTGATGGTTATTGTGGTCTAAAAGGTACTGGAGTTTGTTTCATATAAACAAAAAAGGTGCTCATGACCACGAGCACCTTCTATTAACTATTACTATAATTTTAAGCAGGCATCATTGATAGTTGACGAATATGTTGATTCACTTCACTCATAACTAATAGCATTTTCTTAGTTCCTTGATTTGGCATTAAAATTTTACCGCCATCAAACTCAAAAGTTCCAATTCCTTCAATATGCAAATTACCCTTAAATAACGTTTTTACAAAACGAGCGACTTGCAATGGTCGATAAGCCTTAAAATTTCTAAACATAGCCATTCCCCGATTATCCATATAAAGGTTTTATTAGTCCTGAAAACAAACGCCAATTCACACTATTTTATTACAAACAAAACAAGTGATTAACATTATAGGAAGCAAAACTATTTTCAACAAGGAGAAAATCAAAACAGCAAGGACTGGTCGAATCGCTTTTTTCTTATCGCTACACTAAACTACGAAAGTTAATCATCAAGGATAATAAAAATGAAAAAAGTAAAACTACTTACACTTGCAGCTTGTCTGCTCCCTTCTCTTTCATTTGCTCACAACCTAACTCTTAATAAAGAAGTTCCATCTGTTTCGATTGAACAATATGGTGAAATCTTTTTTAAAAACTCAGCTGCAACCTATCAAAGCTGGAATACTGAACAACTTAAAGGAAAAGTTCGAGTATTGCAGGCAATAGCAGGTCGAAGCAGTGCGAAAGCAATGAACGCCGATCTTATGAGTGCTATTACATTAGAAAAGTTCCCAGAAACAGAATATCAAACAACAACCATCATCAATCAAGATGATTCTATCTGGGGAACTGGTGGATTTGTGAAGTCTTCTGCTGAAGAAAGCAAAGAAGAGTTTTCATGGTCTTCAATGGTATTAGATGAGCACGGTAAGGTAGCAAAAGCTTGGGATTTACAACCTGAAAGTTCAGCAATTATCGTTCAAGATAAAGAAGGGAAAATTCTTTTTATTAAAGAAGGAAAGTTATCAAAGGATGAAATTAAGCAAGTTATTGCGCTAATTCACACTCAATTATAAATAATGCCTTGCTTATAAAATGTTATATTATTACATTTACTACTCATTCAATTAGGGTAGTACAATGCAATCGTATTTCTTTACTAAACAACGCTGGTTAAATTGGGGGTTTGCAATACTCCTAGCGTTGTTTGGTATTTTGGTTGCTAATCACCAAGTTGATACCAACTTACATCATCATGAAGATCATCATTGCCAGCAGTTTCAATCATTTAGCTCTGGAATTTGTATCAACATTACATCACCTCCAGTTATTCCCCAGCTAATTATTTGTTCTTTATTTTCTATAGTTGAAAACTCATCACCTTTAAACATAACAGTTCATTCGCGAGCACCTCCAACTCGGTCTATTCTCTAAACAATAATTACATTCAATTTATCATTCTTAGAAAATAGGAAATTATTATGTCTATCTGTAATAAAAAAACACTTCTTTGCCTAGCCGTTTCAGGTTCTTTATTCTCGGTAAGCTATGCTGCAAATGCTAATGACCACCATGATCATAACCACCATGATGGAGAGCATCATGAAACTGAACATCGTCACCACGATGCTCATGTCCATGGTGTTGTTGAAACTAATATTGCTCAAGATGGTGATCACTTACTTTTTGAGATCACCGCTCCTGGTGCTGATGTTGTTGGTTTTGAACATGCTCCAAAGGATGACGCTCAAAAGCAAGTACTTGCTAATGCAGTAAAAACATTAAACAACCCAAACCTAATCTTTACACTTCCTGAAAATGCAAAATGTACATTTGAAGAAGCTCATGTATCTCATAACCTAGTTAATCATAACGATCATGATGACCATGAACACGACCATGAACACGACCACGACCACGACCACGACCACGACCACGACCACGACCACCATGATGGTGAACACCATAAAGAACATGGCAAGCATGGTGAGTTTAGTGCTCAATATGAATATCACTGTGAAGCGATTTCAAACCTAAATCAAATAGAAACTCAGTGGTTCACTCACTTCCCTCATACACATAAAATGACAATTCAATATCTTGGTGATGCTGGACAAAAAGCCGCGTCATTAACACCAAAATCATCAGTTATCACTCTATAGCTTAGGTATGGCGGTGGTAACATCGCCAGTTTTACTATGAACATTATTGAATTATCAAACCTGACTTTTCATTGGCCCAATCAAAGTGAATTAACATTAAATATTCCTTCTTTTACTCAAAAACAAGGAAGCAAACTATTTATTAAAGGTCCGAGTGGAAGTGGTAAATCAACCCTATTGAGTCTTTTAACGGGTATCCTCTCACCAACGTCTGGTTGTGTAACAATTAATGGTACTGATATTAATCAACTCTCATCAAATCAAAGAGATAGATTCAGAGCTGATAATATTGGTTATATTTTCCAGCAATTTAACTTACTACCTTATTTATCCGTTATCGATAATGTAATTTTGCCTTATCAATTTTCTTCAAAAAAAACATTATCTATAAAAGAATTACGCATAGAAGCAACACGTCTTTTAACCCAGCTTCAATTACCAGCGTCTCATTTTAATAAGCCAATTACAGACTTAAGTATTGGCCAACAACAACGAGTGGCCGCCGCTAGAGCTTTTATTGGAAAACCTAAATTAATCATTGCCGATGAACCGACATCAGCACTGGATCACGAAACTCGTTTTGCTTTTATTGAGTTATTAATGAATGAGTGCAGAAACAGTAACGCGAGTTTACTTTTTGTCAGCCATGACCCAAGTTTAGAGTCTTTATTCGATCAAAGTATTGATTTAAGAGAATTGAATAAAGCAGGAGGCATCTCATGATAGGCATTACAAAATTAGCTTGGAAAAGTCTAATTAATCGTAAAACAACCGTATTACTTACTGTTGCAACAATTGCTATTTCGGTAATGCTATTGGTTGGTGTAGAACGCATTCGTACAGAAGCTAAGAATAGTTTTGCGAACACGATTTCGAATACTGATTTGATTGTTGGTGCTCGTTCTGGTCAAGTTAACCTACTGCTTTATTCTGTTTTTAGAATAGGCAATGCGACAAATAATATTGATTGGAAAAGCTATCAAGAAATCATTCATCAAAGAGCAGTAAAGTGGGCCATTCCGATTTCTCTAGGTGATTCCCATAAAGGTTTCCGTGTCATGGGGACGAATCAAGACTATTTTCGTTTTTATCAATATGGAAAAAAACAGCCTCTTGAGTTTAAAGAAGGCAAATCATTTAATGGATTATTTGATGTCGTATTAGGTGCTGATGTTGCTAATAAACTCAATTATCATTTAGGGGATAAATTGGTTATTGCGCACGGGATCAGTGATAAGTCTTTTACCAGACACGATAATTTACCTTTTACTGTCGTAGGTATTTTAAAACCAACAGGAACACCTGTAGATAAAACCCTACATGTTTCACTAGAAGCAATATCAGCCATTCATGTAGGCTGGGAAAGCGGTGCGCATTTAGGCAATACTCCAGATGCAAAAGTCTTAGAAAAGCAAAAATTTGAACCTGCAGAAATCACAGCTTTCATGCTTGGATTAAAATCAAAGATTCAAACCTTTGCTCTACAACGCTACATTAATGAATATTCAAAAGAACCACTTAGTGCCATTCTTCCAGGTATCGCATTACATGAATTATGGGGAATGATGTCTGTGGCAGAACAAGCGCTCTTAGCCGTATCTGTTTTTGTTGTTGCCGCGGGCTTAATGGGAATGCTAACAAGCCTATTAACTAGCTTGCAAGAGCGCCGTAGAGAAATGGCTATCTTGCGTGCAATGGGGGCTCAACCTAAGCATATCTTTATCTTATTGATTAGTGAAGCCGTAGTAATAACCAGCTTTGGGATCATAGTAGGCCTAATGGGGCTTTACTTATCTCTCAGTATTCTACAACCTATAATCCAACAATATTATGGCATTGCCATTGAGTTAACCCTACCAACACTTTATGAACTCAAGCTACTTGGTCTTGTTTTGTGTTCAGGCTTTGTGATTGGCGTTATTCCAGCAATCCAAGCTTACCGACACTCTTTAAGTGATGGCATGACAATAAGGTTATAAGGACCCTTTTAATGAAAAAGAAAATAATTATCTTCCTATTGATGCTGGTGCCTTTTAGTGCATTCAGTAATGAGGTACTAAAACTTGATTGGATTGATTTGATTCCTGAACAAGAAAGAAATCAATTTGACTCGATGGGAATGCCTAAAATTGATCATAATGGTGGTCAAATGCAGCAATCTTTAGTGGGTTCAGTTAGACAAGAATTAAACGGAAGTATGGTAAAAATACCCGGTTTTGTGATCCCTTTAGAGGGCGACGATAAAATGATCACAGAATTTCTGTTAGTGCCTTACTTTGGTGCGTGTATTCATGTTCCACCACCACCACCAAACCAGATTATTTACGTGAAATTCGAAAAAGGCGCTCCAATACAGCAACTATGGGATGTTATTTATATTGTTGGGAAGTTAAAAACAGAAACCATTGATAGCGAACTTGCTGAAACCGGTTATCTTATTGAAGGCGTTAGATTAGAAGAATATGATGATGACGAATAGTTAACAAATATCTTACACTGGTTTATTTTATTTAGTTAAATATAATTAGATAAATAAACCAGTGTTACTGCATAAACACTAACTAATGTAACGCTAAATAGAATTTTCTTAAAATTTGACTCTTTCATTTCCCCTCTCCAACGTTATTAATCAACTGGTTTATTTTAACAAAAATTTATCATTTAACCACTAATTACCTGCTACTTTATTTGACTAACTCGCAAATACTGCTTTGAGATTAAAGTTTTTATTTTCAGCAACCGATAAGATAATGGGAAATCATGTTAAATCGAAGCTAGGCGAACTCATGAATACGCAGCAAACTATCATCACTAAAGATGAAACAACTAAAAAAGAACAACCAACTCATAAAAAAGAACATTATGTAGTTAGCAGCGCTAGACGACTAAAAGAAATTGCAATTCAGCAAGGTCTTGCGGCCAATCTTCAGCCTCCAAAACCAGAAGAAACACTGCTTAAACGTGCGTTATATCGTGAGAAATTATTGCGTGAACAACAACAACAAAATTTAGAAAAAATCGTAAAACTCGCTCACGATTATTGCAATGATGAAACCGCAGGCGACCCAGATCCTGATTGGCTACATCGTTTCTTTGAAATGGCAAAAGATATCCACGACTCATCAATGCAAAAACTGTGGAGCCAAATATTCAAACAAGAAGTGATCAGCCCAGGTTCCACTTCAATGAAAGCCCTTAAAGTGCTAAAAGACATGACCCAACGCGAAGCTCAAACATTTCAAAGAGCAGCTTCACTCGCATGTAGCTTTGGACAAGACAACAGTAAAAAACTCCTATTGGGTTATAAGTGTGCTGGTACTTTTTTTAATTTCTATAAAACCGATGGGCCTCAACTCATTCATTTAGGTAACTACAAACTACCTTATTCAAGTTTATTGCTTCTTATTGAATTAGGTTTACTACTTAGCACTGAACTAGAGTCAGGAGAGATTGAGTTTGAACCCGCCTTACCCTTGCAATATCAAGGGAAGAACATCGCAATAAAACCAATGCAGAAAGGGTCTCGATTGGTATATTACCGATTTAGTCCTACTGGTGCTGAGCTATGTAAACTGCTAGGCAATAAACCGAATGAAAATTATTACGATAACCTCATCAGTTTATTAAGTCAGAAGTTTATGGTTGAAACGGATGTTGCTGCAAAATCCATTTCAACGATGGCTTAGTTGTCTAAGTTAATAGATAAGCATCAAAAATAATTAAAGCCCTAGTAGTTCCAAAAACAATCACTATTAGGGCTATTTTTCTTCTAGATAATTGAACGTACTTTTAGCTCTTCTAAACACTGTTCAACTAATACTTCTATCGACTGAGTTCCTGCGGGCAAATCAATTTCGGGGCTTAACGGTTGTTGATATTCAGAGTCTATCCCTGTGAAATGTTTTATCTCACCGGCTCGTGCCTTTTTATATAAGCCCTTCGGATCTCTTTTTTCACACTCATCCAAAGAGGTATTCACAAAGACTTCTAAAAACTCTCCCTCAGGCAGTAATTCTCGAACCATTTGACGCTCAGCTCTATGAGGTGAAATAAACGCACTTAATACAATAAGCCCAGCATCTGCCATCAACTTTGAAAGCTCACCAATACGTCTAATGTTTTCTTGCCTATCATGATCTGAAAAGCCCAAATCTTTACATAAACCATGACGGACATTATCGCCATCAAGTAAATAGGTATGATACCCAAGCTCTGCCAATTTACTTTCTAATGCACCTGCAATGGTTGATTTACCTGCCCCCGATAATCCAGTAAACCAAAGCACCGCCGGTTTTTGCTTTTTAAGATCGGAACGAATTTTCTTTGTTACTGTATGTTGATGCCAAACGACATTCTCATCTTTTATTACTGATTGTGCTGTCATGTTTCATCCTTGAATTAAAATGGGAAAAAATAAGGGATTAATGCTAATACCAATACCGAATAAATAATCGACATGGGTAATCCCACTTTCACATAATCGAGCAGTGTGTAATTGCCCACACTAAAAACGAGTAGATTAGTTTGATATCCATAAGGGGAAATAAAACTGGCACTCGCACCAAAAAGCACCGCCATAATAAAAGGCATGGGATCAACGCCATACCCTAATGCCATGCTATAACCAATAGGAAAAGCCAGTGCTGCCGCTGCATTATTGGTAATAAGTTCAGTCAACACCAACGTAATAAGGTATACCGCAATTAATGCCCCCATTACTCCCCAGCCATTAAACAGCTCAATAAACATTTCACCTAATTGAACAGATAGTCCTGATGACAACATTAACTGTGCGATAGAAAGCGCTGCACCAACAATAACAACAATATCAATTGGGAATCGTCTACGAATTTCACCTAAATTAATAATCCCTAGCGCCAGCATACCAAGTAGGTAAACAGAGAGTCCTTTAATAATAGGAAACACATCAAGTAAAGCGGCGGTAATAACAGCAGCAAAACCAATCAAAACTAAAGCACTCTTATCTCCATCCAGTTTTGCGGCTGAATCTAAATCACTAATAATGACGAATTCACGTTTTAGTTGTTGCTTGCTCTGTTCAAAGTCTTTGCCGGGAACCAAAATTAATGTATCCCCTGCTTGTAATTCAATTTTTCCTAATCCACCTTCAAGTCGTTCATGCCCTCGGCGAATAGCAACCACTACCGCATCAAAGCGTTCTCTAAATTGAGCTGACTTAATACTTTTTCCACGAATAGAAGCCGATTGACTTACAACAACCTCAAGTAGGTTCTGTCCATTTAAATGATGCTGACCAAATAAGGTTAAGCCATTAATTTCTTGTAACGTCGTAACACTTTCAATGTCCCCACAAAACAGCAGCCTATCTCCTGCCAATAAAATCATATCTGGATCAACCGATGGTATGGTTTTTCCATTACGAATGACTTCAGCTAAAAACAGCTTACGCAATGCTCGAAGGTTATTTTCACTGATTGATTTACCGACTAGTGGTGAGCCACCCTCTACTCTTGCTTCTAAAAAATACGGTAATTCATCTTGATGACTTTCATCGTATTGAGGTAATAAATAACTCAGTGGAATTAAAATCAATAAACCACCAAATAGAACGGCTAAACCAATAGTTGTCGGTGCAAAAAAGCTTAAACTTGGTAAACCCGTATCTTCCACAAAACTATTAATGATAAGGTTGGTTGAAGTACCAATTAAGGTTAATGTTCCACCTAAGATAGCGGCATAAGATAAGGGAATAAGTAATCGTGAAGGCGCGTGTCGTTGATTACGTTTGATTGCTCCAATCAGTGAAACAACAACCGCTGTATTATTGGTAAAAGAAGAAAGTAAGGCAGTAGATAGACCTAATTTGCCTACCACACTCCCTAACCTCCCTTCAGAAATATAACGCCCAACCCAACTGATAAGGCGTGTTTTTTCTAAAGCACAAGAACTTAAAATAAGCAGCACTAGCGTTAACAAAGATGAATTAGTAAAGTTTCTTGCCAAGCTAGGTAAATCAATCATACCAAGCATAAAAGCAATAAATGCAGAGCCTGCAAATATGACGCTTGGTTTTAACTTACTTGCCAATAAACTCACAATAATCAGAGTTAATAACGCCAGAACGAATCCTTGTTCCCATGCCATAGTGACAGTCCTTAGCCTAATAGCTTAGAAATATCTTGGGTTTCCCAGTGTGGGAAGTGCTTACGAATTAACGCATTTAGCTCAATTTCAAACGCACTGATATTGTCATTAATTGGCTTAGTCTCACTCAAATCAGATAGGTTTTGGATCATCCCAGCCCCTACCGTTACATTAGTTAAGCGGTCAATAAAAATAAATCCACCAGTATCTGCACAATCTTGATAGCGATCTAAACTCACGGTTTCCGTTAACGATACATCACATAAACCAATACCATTCAGCGGCAGATCTTGAGTATCAAACTTTTCTAGACTGTTGATATTCACTTGATGGTGAATAGCATCAATTTGCCCCACGGTTTTCTTACCTGCAATTTTAATATCGTATTGACGACCCGGTTCTAATCCTTTTTCCGTCATCCATACAATCTCTGCTTTAAACTGATCCGTGGCTTGCAAGTTCGATTGTGATTTAACTAACAAGTCACCACGACTAATATCAATTTCATCCTCAAGTGTTAGCGTTACCGCTTGGCCTGCTTGAGCTGATGTTAAATCACCATCAAAGGTAACAATACGAGCGACTTTCGATTTTTTACCTGATGGTAAAGCCACAATTTCATCACCAACAGAAATTCCGCCAGAAGAGACCGTTCCAGCAAAACCACGAAAATCTAAGTTTGGACGATTAACGTATTGCACAGGGAATCTAAACTCACCATTGCCTTTATCTGCATCAATATCCACACTTTCAAGTACTTCTAATAATGGATCACCTTGATACCAAGATAATGCCTCGCTTGGGTTTACTACGTTATCTCCTTCTAATGCAGATAAAGGTAAAATAGAAATATCTAAATTTGGATTATTCAATTTCTTAGAAAAAGCTAAGTATTCCTCTTTAATCTCTTCAAAACGAGATTGAGAATATTCAACTAAATCCATTTTATTCACAGCTACTATAAAATGACGAATACCAAGAAGGTTCGCGATATAAGAGTGACGGCGAGTTTGATCAAGCACCCCTTTACGAGCATCAATCAAAATCACAGCGACATTACAGGTTGATGCACCCGTAGCCATATTACGAGTGTATTGCTCATGTCCCGGCGTATCTGCAATGATGAATTTACGTTTTTGAGTTGAGAAGTAACGATATGCCACATCAATCGTAATACCTTGCTCACGCTCAGCTTGCAGACCATCAACCAATAAAGCCAAGTCTGGACGCTCACCCGTAGTACCCACTCGTTGACTGTCAGCATGAACTGCATCTAGTTGATCTGCATAGATTTGTTTTGAATCATGGAGTAATCGGCCTATGAGGGTACTTTTACCATCATCTACTGATCCACACGTTAAAAATCGAAGTAATGATTTGTATTGATGTTCTTTTAAATAAGCTTCAATACCAAGCTCTGCCAATTGTTGCTCTACTGCACTATTCATTTATTTAATCCTTCCTTAGATGCCTGATATTAAAAGTAACCTTGACGCTTCTTGAGCTCCATGGAGCCAGATGAATCATGATCTATCGCTCGTCCTTGACGCTCACTTGAGGTCGCAACTAACATCTCTTCAATAATTTCAGGCAATGTATTCGCTTTTGATTCCACCGCGCCTGTTAATGGATAACAACCTAGAGTTCTAAAACGAATATCTTTATGTTGGATCTCTTCACCTTCTTCCAGTTTTAAGCGCTCATCGTCTACCATGATCAACATGCCATCACGCTCAACTACTGGGCGTTTCTCTGATAAATACAGAGGAACAATTTCAATATTTTCTAAATAGATGTATTGCCAAATGTCCAGTTCAGTCCAATTTGAAAGCGGGAATACTCGAATGCTTTCCCCTTTATTTACTTGTCCGTTATACGTATTCCATAACTCAGGGCGTTGATTTTTCGGATCCCATGTATGGTTTTTATCTCTAAATGAATAAACACGTTCTTTGGCACGTGACTTTTCTTCATCACGACGAGCTCCACCAAAAGCAGCATCAAATCCGTATTTATTTAATGCTTGCTTCAAACCTTGTGTTTTCATGATATCGGTGTGTTTTGATGAACCATGCACAAACGGATTAATGCCCATTTCTAACCCTTCAGGGTTTTTGTGTACTAATAGGTCAAAGCCGTATTTTTCTGCTGTTTTATCACGAAATTCAATCATCTCTTTGAATTTCCAATCGGTATCAACATGAAGAAGTGGGAATGGGATCTTTCCTGGATAAAATGCTTTACGAGCTAAATGCAGCATCACTGATGAATCTTTACCAATCGAGTACATCATTACAGGGTTATCAAATTCAGCTGCCACTTCGCGAATAATATGAATACTCTCCGCTTCTAGTTGCTGAAGGTGGGTCAATCGTTTTGCGTCCATGTGCTTTTGTCCTTTAGGCTAAATTTGGTAATGGCTCCTGCTTCTGGTGATAGTCTTAACACTTCTTTTTATCGTTGCAGGCGGCGAATTGTCATTCCAATAAAACCACTATAGACGGGTTACTTTATTACCTGAAATTCTAAAATTTCATTTTTTATTCGATTTAATGCTAACGCAAAAAAATTAACGCGTTTCATTCAGAAAAAATAAAGAAAAATCGAGAAAGGAAAATCAAAATATCGGTCGATACCATGACTAACTAATTAAAAAATAAAGCTGTGATCTGATTACCATAAAGCGTACTGAAACAAGATCAACTGCACACATTGAGAGGCCAGTTACATTTATAACATAGCCAATCTGTTATCTTATTGGCGCTTTTATGATTATCACCTTTTGGAGACACACTATGAACCTCTCAGCAAAACCTGTTTCAATTGCAGTATTAGCTGGCCTAGGTCTACTTACCCTTTCAGGTTGTAGCCCAACAGTTACCGATACCGATGAAGTTATTAATCTACGAGTGGTAGAAACAACAGACATCCATACTAACCTTATGGATTATGACTACTATAAAGATAAGCCGACTCAAAAAATTGGTTTAGCTCGTACAGCAACATTGGTAAAAGAAGCTCGTGCTGAAGTAACAAACAGTGTTTTAGTTGATAATGGTGATTTATTGCAAGGTAGTCCAATGGGTGACTACATGGCAGATAAAGGCATTGAAGCTGGTGAAGTTCACCCTGCATATAAAGCGATGAATCAATTAGATTACGATGCAGGTAACATTGGTAACCACGAATTTAACTACGGTTTAGAGTTTTTAGCAGAATCAATTAATGATGCTGATTTCCCATACATCAGTGCTAACGTTTATGATGCAAAAACAAAAGAGCATTATTTCAAACCATACATCATTAAAACTCATAAACTAAAAGATACAGCAGGTGTAGAGCACGAAATCAAAGTTGGCTACATCGGATTTGTTCCACCACAAATCATGGTATGGGATAAAAAGAATCTTGAAGGTAAAGTTTTTGCTCGTGACATAAAAGAAACAGCAGAAGAATTAGTACCTCAAATGAAAGCAGAAGGTGCTGATGTTATCGTTGCAATTCCTCACTCTGGCGTATCAACAAATCCATACAAACAAGGTGAAGAAAACTCAACCTACTACCTTTCTGAAGTAGACGGTATTGATGCTATTGCCTTTGGTCACTCACATGCGGTTTTCCCAGGAAAAGGATTCGATAACCTGCAAGGTATTGATAACGAAAACGGTACAATTAACGGCGTTGCTGCTGTTATGCCTGGCCGCTGGGGTAGCCATGTTGGTGTAATGGATTTAACTCTTGAGCAAAAAGATGGCAAATGGAGTGTAGTAAAAGGTCAATCAGAAGCTCGCCCTATTTTTGATAAAACAAATCAGAAATCACTGGCTGACGCTGATAAAGGCATCGTACAAGCTTTAGAAGCTGATCATAAAGGCACGCGTGATTTCGTTAACCAGCCAATTGGTAAAGCTGATGATGTTATGTATAGCTTCTTAGCTTTAGTTCAAGATGATCCTACCGTTCAAATCGTTAACCTTGCACAAAAAGATTACGTTGAACGCTTCATTCAAGGCGACCCTGATTTAGATGGTACTCCAGTACTTTCTGCGGCAGCGCCATTCAAAGCTGGCGGTCGTGGAAATGATCCAACAAACTTCACAGAAGTTGAATCAGGCCAATTGACGTTCCGTAATGCGGCTGATTTATACCTATACCCGAATACCTTAGTTGCAATGAAAGTAACAGGTAAAGAAGTAAAAGAATGGCTTGAATGCTCTGCTGGTCAATTTAAACAAATCGACATCAACAGTACTGCACCTCAACAGTTAATTGATTGGGATGGTTTCCGTACGTATAACTTTGATGTCATTGATGGTGTTAACTACCAAATTGACATTACTCAACCAGCAAAATATGACGGTGACTGTAATTTAATTAATGAAGGTTCTGAGCGTATCATCGGTTTAACATACCAAGGCAAACCAATTGATGCGAAGCAAGACTTCCTTATCGCAACTAATAACTACCGAGCTTACAGCAATAAGTTCCCAGGCACGGGTGCTGATTTCATCGCTTTTGATTCCCCAGATGAAAACCGTACCATTCTTGCTAACTACATTTCTCGAGTTAGTAAAGAGGCAGGTCAAGTTCAACCATCAGCTGATAATAACTGGTCTTTCGCACCAATAAAAAATGGCGAAAAACTGGATATTCGCTTTGAAACATCACCAAGCGAAAAAGCAACTCAGTTTATTAAAGATAAAGGTCAATACCCAATGAAACGTGTTGCGACTGATGATGTTGGTTTTGCTGTATATCAACTTAACTTAGCAAAATAAAATTCATCTCTTTTACAAAACAAATAGCATGGTGATTTCACCATGCTATTTTTTTATCTGTATGCTAAGTTTTCCACTATTAAAACATCATCTTCTAATAATAAAAGTACTTAACTATGAATGATCTTTTTACCACTCAACTGGAATCACACGGGTTTACTCCCCATGAAATATCTCAAATAGTTAAGTTAAGTAAGCTAAAAACTCTTCCTGCTAAGTCTATACTTATCAAACAAAATAACGTTGCTAATGAATTCTATTTTCTTATTGATGGGTTTTGTCGTTCTTGTTATCTCACCGAACAAGGCAAGCAATTTAGTAAAGAATTTTATTGGAAAGGAGATTGGGTTGTTGGATTTGAAGAATTATTAGACCAAACCTCATCTCCCTATTCTCTTGAAACCATTACTCAAACAACATTAATTACATTACCTATCGCTCAACTGAATCAATGGCGAAAAAATGCAAACCCTCTTTATATCAAATTATTAGAAACACAACTTTTGTATAAAGAAAGAAAAGAGCGTTTTATGTTATTACACTCACCTCAAGCTCGTTACGAGGTTTTCTGTCAAAATTATCCAGAACTATTAGCCCAACTCAACGATTACCAAGTTGCCGCTTACCTTGGCATAACTCATATCAGCTTAAGTCGAATAAAAAACAGAATTAAAAAGTTAACATAAGTTAATGCCAAAAAAAGTGAACATAGGTATCTTGGATACTCTTCGTTTTCAGTGAGATAAATTCCATGATCCATTGGCAAAAAATACCATTTACCGAATTAACCACCTCTCAACTCTATGAATTACTCCGTTTAAGAGTCGATGTTTTTGTTGTAGAACAAACCTGCCCTTACCCAGAACTTGATGGCAAAGATTGCCAAGATGGGGTTTATCATTTAATTGGCACTAAAGATAATGAAATTATAGCCTGCGCTCGATTGCTGCCAGCTGGTACCAGTTATATCAATGTCAGTATTGGACGAGTTGCAACCAAAGGCACTGCAAGAGGTGATGGTTTAGGACATAAACTGCTATCACAAGCTTTAGCGTGTTGTGAAGAATTATGGCCAGGAGAGACGATTGATATTGGTGCTCAAGAACATCTAACTCACTTTTATCAAAAACATGGCTTTCAGGTAATTTCTGATATGTATCTTGAGGATGATATTCCCCATGTTGATATGCGTTTAGAAAAATAAGATGAGTATGAGATCAATGATGACGCCCACTCATTTAGCTATTATCTTATTGATATTGGGAAATTTACTTGCTTCACTTTCTGATGTTGCAGTTAAAGTCTTAGATGGTGGAGTTTCGCCTTTTCAATATATATTTCTGCGTCAATTGATCTCACTCGCTCTTCTGTTTCCTTTTTGGTTTCATCAAACATCAACACTAAGATACTTAAGTAATCCTAAAGTAACGCTAATACGAGCTCATGTTCTTTTAATTGGTAGTGGTTGTATGGTGGTATCAATCACCTACTTAACTTTAGCGACTGCCAATGCTGTTTTTTATACTGCACCATTGTTAATGATCCCGCTTTCAATACTCTTGCTTAATGAAAAGCCATCGACAAAGAAAATATTTCAAACCATAGTCGGGTTTTTAGGGGCTCTTATTATTCTTCGTCCTTCTCAATTCCACTGGGCTGCTATTTTTGCTTTAGGAACTGCAACAACCCTAGCGTTATATAATATTTTGGTAAGAAAAATTCCTAACGATCAATCTGTCATCACCACACTGTTTTGGACGACATTATTATCCTTACCGGTTTCAGGCGGTTTAGCTTGGCTTTATTGGCAACCATTGTATTATCATGACGTTCTTTGGATTGCTCTGAGCGCAACTTTTATTATTAGTTATAATGGGTTAGCGACCATTGCATACAAAAAAGCTCCTGCTACTCAGATTTCTTTGGCTGAATATTCAGGATTAATTTTTGTGGTTATATTTGGTGTGATTTGGTTTGACGAGATCCCAGACATATTAACAGCAGTGGGAATTGCATTGATTGTCATTCCTATTATGCCTAAAACGTGGTTAAAGAACATAAGAGGAAGATCGTAAAAAGAGAGATTATTTACTGCGTCCAAAACTACCATCGGACATTCTAAAGTACATGATCGCTTGACCATCACGTTCTATTTGTACGATATCTAGATCGCCTTGTTGATTGAGTTTAAAGCGAAACAGTTGACCTTTCTTAATATTACTTAATGGTTTATCTGCACCTTCAATTTTCACCACTTTATTTAATTCAGTTAATGGCAGATTATTTTTTCTAAATACCTGATAAAGGGTATCGCCTTCTTGAATTTGATAATCGTGCCATTTAGCTTCAACGGCCATTGTTTCTTTTTCAATAGAGGCTGTTTGAGTTGGTACTTTTTCTTCTCTATTAATCGTTGTTTCTCTTTGATTACGATTTGATGATGCCTCTTGTTCACTTAACCCTTCAAGGTTTAAGCTGACACTTTGTCTCTGCATTTCAGGCGCAGGGATCACGGTAGGCTGAATACTCTCTACCTCTTCCTCAGCACCACTTGGTAATAAAATTAAAACAAAGGTAACAGGAACTAAAATGCGTAATGCTTTTTGATGAAATTGAGGTAATCGCTGCCAATAAGGTGCAACTTTTTCAATAAGAGGCCCACACTTTTCCTTTAAATTAGCCAATTGCTCAGAAAAATCTGGGCGTTTTACATTCATTTTTTTCTTTTTATTCATACCATCGCCTCATGCGAAACTGGTGAGCTCACGTTTTATTCTAATATCAGAGTTCAAAGAAGTACAAAAGTTTACCTTAAGCTTAGATCTCTGTATCCTTTATGCTTTCGTTTATACCATATAAAGAAAGAGAGACTGTATGTCTGAAGTAAAATTAGAAACAGTAGAACAAAGAGCAAGCTACGGCATTGGTCTTCAAATGGGCCAACAACTAGCACAATCAGGTCTTGAAGGCCTAAACGTTGCTGCTATCGCTAAAGGTATCGCTACTTCACTAACTGGCGACATGCCAGAAATCGAAGTTGACGCTATCAACGAAGCTCTTCAAGCACTTCACATGCGCGCTGAAGAAGCTCGTGCAGAAGCATCTAAAGCTGCTGCTGCTGAAGGCGAAGCTTTCCTAGCTGATAACGCACTTCGTCCAGAAGTAACTGTACTTGAGTCTGGTCTTCAATATGAAGTACTAACTGAAGGTACTGGTGAAATTCCAACTTCTGATAAAACAGTACGTGTTCACTACCACGGTATGCTAACTAACGGTGCTGTATTCGATAGCTCTGTAGAACGTGGCCAACCTGCTGAATTCCCAGTTACTGGCGTTATCGCTGGTTGGGTTGAAGCTCTTCAACTAATGCCTGTAGGTTCTAAGTGGAAACTTTCTATTCCACAAAACCTAGCATACGGTGAGCGTGGCGCTGGTGCTGCAATCCCTCCATATGCTGCTCTAGTATTTGAAGTTGAACTACTAGATATCCTTTAATCTTTCTCAAAAAAGATTAAATATAAAATTAAAAAGCGATGCCTATGGGTATCGCTTTTTTTTGTGTCATACTCTAACTACAATGTTACAAAAACAATATTGATATGTTAAAAGGAAATGACAATGAAAAAAACGCTAATCTTATCAACGCTTGCACTTTCACTCACCGCAGCTGCACCAGCTAATGCTTTTCTTTCTAACCTTTTCGGTGGCAGTGACGATGCCAAAACAGAAGAGACAACCGCTTCTAACCCATTAGTTGGAATGTTAACTGAAAACCTTGATATCTCAGCTGATCAAGCTGCTGGCGGCGCTGGCGCTCTATTAGCGATGGCAGGTAATGGCCTATCGGATTCTGAAAGCTCTGAATTAAATAGTATGATCCCTGGTCTTGAATCTCTAACAAGCGCAATTCCAGGTGGATTAGGTAGTATGATTTCAAATATGGACAGTGTAAAAGCAGCTTTTTCAGCTCTTGGATTAGACCCAGCTTTAATCTCGCAATTTACACCTGTAATTACTGAATACTTAAGCTCTCAAAATGCAAGTTCTGGTTTACTAGATTCATTAACGGCGCTTTGGAAGTAATGGATTTATAAATAATATAAACAAATAAAGGCAGCGTTATCGCTGCCTTTAATCCTTTAGATTTATTATTGATAGATTTGCTATTTAAATTCCAGAACCACCAAGTTCACCGTCATCTTCATGTAAACCACACTCTCGCTTTAAGCCAAAGAATCGAGTTTCTTCTTCACTCATTCCCGGTTCCCATTTTTGAGTTGTATGCGTATCACCTACGGATAAATATCCTTGATCCCATAATGGGTGATAAGGCAAGTCGTACTCTTTCAAAAAATAATGTACTTCTTTGTTTGTCCAATCTAAGACAGGAAGAAATTTAAAAACACCATTTTGAATACTTAAAATAGGTAAATTTGCTCGTGAACCCGATTGCTCTCGGCGCAACCCTGAAAACCAAATCCCGACTTCAAGTTGGTCCAGAGCACGGCGCATAGGCTGAACTTTATTGAGTTTATTATATTTCTCAATGCCTTCTACACCTTGCTCCCATAACTTTCCATAACGGGCTTCTTGCCAATTTGGGCTCTCATCCGCAGTAAATACATGAAGATTTAAATTCAATCGATCCGTTAATTGATCGATAAATTGATAAGTTTCAGGAAATAGATACCCGGTATCAGTCAAAATAATGGGCGTATCTGATTTTATTTCAGTAACTAATTGCAACATCACCGCAGCTTGAATACCAAAACTGGATGACAACGCAGGGTTACCTTCTAAGTTTTCTAACGCCCAAACAACACGCTCTTGGGCTGTTAGTTTCTCAAGCTCAACATTAACCTCAACTAAACGTAATGTTTGCTCAACCTTGGTTAATGATAACAGCTCTGATAATTGCAATTTAGGCATGAAAATCCCTCTTTGATACTTTCACTTCATCTACGATACCGGCACGGATCGTAAAGTCACCAAACCCTTCATTTTCATTACGTTCGGTCGCCCAACGACCAACAAGTTGATCAATTTCAGTAAGGATTTGACGGTCAGTGATGTTTTCCTTATACATTTTAGGAACTCGAGTTCCACTACGATTACCACCAAGATGGAAGTTATAACGCCCTGGCGCTTTACCAACAAGACCAATTTCAGCCAACATCGCTCGGCCACAACCATTTGGACAACCAGTAACTCGGAAAATAATGTTGTCTTCTTCTGGCAGATTGTGTTTTTTCAATACACTTTCAATTTCAGTCACAAATTCAGGTAAGAAACGCTCGGCTTCCGCCATGGCTAATGGACACGTAGGAAACGCCACACAAGCCATTGAATTTTTACGCTGCTCTGAATGAGTATCATCAATCAAACCATGCGCACGAGCAATTTGCTCTATATGATCTTTTTGCTCAGAAGGGACACCAGCAACAATCAAGTTTTGGTTTGCTGTCATTCTAAAATCACCTTGGTGAACCTTAGCAATTTCAGCCACACCTGTTTTTAGTGGTTTTCCCGGATAATCTAATAAACGCCCATTTTCAATAAATAATGCTAAGTGATGCTTACCATCAATCCCTTCAACCCAACCGATTCGATCACCGCGTTCCGTTAACTCATAGGGACGACTTTCTTCAAATTGAACGCCAGCTCGTTTTTCAACTTCCGCTTTAAATACATCAGAACCCACACGATCTAATGTGTATTTGGTTTTTGCATTTTTACGATTTGAACGGTTACCCCAGTCACGTTGAGTCGTAACCACTGCAGCAGCTACTTCTAACGTTTTCTTTAATGGTACAAATCCAAAATCATCTGCTTTACGTGGGTAAGTTGCTGTATCGCCATGCGTCATTGCAAGGCCACCACCCACAAGCACATTAAAGCCAACCAGTTTTCCATTATCTGCAATGGCAATGAAGTTCAAATCATTCGCATGCACGTCCACATCATTTTGCGGAGGAATAACAACGGTGGTTTTAAATTTACGAGGCAGATAATTACTACCTAAAATCGGTTCTTCATCCGTGGTTTCTAGCTTTTCACCATCTAACCAAATTTCAGCGTAGGCACGTGTTTTTGGTAATAAATGCTCACTGATTTTTTTCGCCCATTCATACGCTTCTTGATGAAGTTCAGATTCAACAGGGTTAGTCGTACACAACACATTTCGGTTCACATCCCCTGCTGTCGCAATCGAATCTATACCAATACTGTGTAATGTTTGATGCATTAATTTAATATTTGGTTTTAACACACCATGAAACTGGAAGGTTTGACGTGTCGTTAAGCGCAAACTGCCATAAGAGGTATGTT